>NZ_JAVRHK010000011.1:0-138012 GCF_031846585.1 Autumnicola musiva | reverse complement strand
ATAACAGGGGTCGCGACCCCTGTTATTTTTCTATTTACACAGTTTATGAGATAGTCCTCTACATAAAAGTGATATTATATCTCGGGATTACTCCTTGCGGTAAAAATTAACCCGTACTGTTGCTTATCCTGTAACATTATGTAAAAGCAGTAACAGCTATTTCTATCAATGACCTTGTGCTCCCCAGCCTTTCTTACTTGAAGGAAAAAGGATATCTAAATTCCATTTAAGAGTTTACTCTAAGATGACCTCAGAAATAAAAATAAGTACAAGAAAAGACTTGAGCTTTAAGAACTTTATCGTTTTCAGGAATTTAAACTAGCCATAATGATCTTTCTAACTCCAATAATAGGCAATCTAAAAATGAAAAAAGCCTCCGTTTTTACTGGAGGCTCTTCTTATCTAAGAAAGAAAAATTAATTATGCTTCAAACGGTTCAATAGATACGTATGATTTATTATCTTTTTTCTTAACAAATTTGACCACACCATCAATTTTGGCATGTAATGTATGATCTTTACCTGCATACACATTCTCACCTGGATTGTGTGCAGTTCCTCTTTGTCTTACAATGATATTTCCGGCTACGGCAGCCTGTCCTCCAAAGATCTTCACACCTAAGCGTTTCGATTCTGATTCTCTACCGTTCTTGGAACTACCAACTCCTTTTTTATGAGCCATCTTATTTCAGTTTTAGAATGTTAATAAAATTAGCTTAATGCAGCAACAAGGTCTGCTTTCTTCATTGAAGAAACACCTTCTATACCTCTATCTTTAGCCATTTCTCTTAATTCAACAACAGTTTTACTGTTTAAATCTTCAGCCTGGTTATCAGATTGAGCCTTGGCCTCTTCTTTCTTTACAGTTTTTTCTGAAGATGAAGATTTTTTACTTCCATCTATAGTAATATCTCCAATTTGGATTTCAGTTAAAGCCTGGCGGTGACCATTTTTTACACGGTAACCTTTACGTCTTTTCTTCTTAAAGACAATAACCTTGTCTCCTTTAAGATGACGTGTGATCTTTGCTCCTACGAGAGCACCTTCTATAGCCGGGGCGCCAAGAGTTACATCGTCACCATCTCCGGTAAGAAGAACTTTGTCAAAAGAGATACTATCTCCTTCTTCTCCAGCCAAACGGTGAACGAATACTTTCTGGTCTTTTGCAACTTTAAATTGCTGCCCTGCTATCTCTACAATTGCGTACATAGCGTATTTAATTAATTAAATTATTTATCTAAAGATAATCCTGCTTATTTACAAGCGGGTGCAAATATAATTCTAATTAATTAACTGGCAAAGTCTTTAATTGTTTTACAGCAATTTTATAAAGTGTGTCTTTTACCTTCTTTAGTGTTCCACGATCTTTTAAATAACTGCATATAAGTAAGGGTTAGGGCTACAGTAGTAGATGCCCCCATCAGTGCAACCGCAAATATTACAAGACCCAGAGGGGTTTCATAATCGGAATCCCACATTGCTACAAGTTTATTGAAAAATTCCGGATTAATATCTGCAGCATAAATGGCAAAAAAACCGGTAAAGAGAATGGTTGCAATAAAACCGGTAAACATTCCCGTGGCAAAACCTTTCTGATATTTAAACTTATCCCCTTTCGTTCGCTTGTAATGTTTTATAGCTAAAAACATACCTGCTGCAGTAATTACAGCATTAAATAAACTATAAATCGGAAAAATGTGAAGTCCGAAAAGCGATAATAACAAAAAATATGCGATTAAAACTATAGTTGTAAATATTCCATATTTTAAAGGAATGCTGAGTTTATTCATGATCACATTTGTTTTACAAGTAAATTTCAGAAAAATATGATTTAATGTACCTTAAGGGCTTGTTAATTTTATTTGAACACGTATGCCCGGGGCTGCATAATAAGTCTCACAAATATGTAACAATGCAGGCTATCCATGTACCTATAGGATACATTAATAAAAACCACTAAATATGATTCACAAAATTACCACATTGGCCATCGTCCTCTTCTTTGGGAGCTATGCCATTGCCCAGGAGGTAGAATTCACTGAATACGACCTCGATAACGGATTGCATGTTATTCTTCATCAGGACAATACCGCTCCCGTAGTTGCAACATCTGTAATGTACCACGTTGGCGGCAAAGACAGGGAAGAAGGCCGAACAGGTTTTGCTCATTTCTTTGAACACCTGCTTTTTGAAGGAACTGAAAATATTCCGAAAGGAAAATGGTTTGAAATTGTTAGTTCAAACGGAGGGAGCAATAATGCCAACACCACAAACGACAGAACATATTATTATGAAATTTTCCCTTCAAACAACCTCGAGTTAGGGCTTTGGATGGAATCTGAAAGAATGATGCACCCAATTATTAAACAGGAAGGTGTAGACACCCAAAACGAAGTAGTAAAGGAAGAAAGAAGGATGAGATATGATAATTCTCCTTATGGAAACCTACTACAATCTGTTTCATCGAATTTATTTGAAAAGCATCCTTACAAGGATCCTAATGTTGGCTACATGAAAGACCTGGATGCCGCTACTCTTGATGAATTCAAGGATTATTTTGAAAAATATTATGTACCAAATAATGCCGTACTTGTTGTTGCAGGAGACATCGAAATTTCGAAGACAAAGAAAATGATCCAGGATTATTTTGGCCCGATTCCTTCAGGGGAAGAAATTGAAAGAAATTTACCTGAAGAAGAGCCTATTACGGATCAGATTAATGCTACGGCAACAGATCCAAACATCCAGATTCCGGCTACCGTTCTTGCATACAGAACTCCTGAATTTACCGATAAGGATTCTTATGTACTTAATATGATCTCAACTTATTTAAGCGACGGAAATAGTTCAAAATTATATAAAAAGCTTGTAGACGATCAAAAGCAGGCACTTCAGGTGGCAGCCTTTAACCTTGAGCAGGAAGATTACGGAATGTACCTTATTTTCGCCCTTCCTCTTGGTGATACTTCCTTAGAGACACTTAATCAGGAAATGGAAGAAGAAATTGCAAAACTCAGAAATGATCTGATTTCAGAAAGAAATTTTCAGAAACTTCAGAATAAAGCTGAAAATGACTATGTAAATTCCAATTCCAGCGTTGCCGGAATAGCTAATTCTTTAGCCCGTAATTATCTCTTATACGGAAATACCGATCTTATAAATGAAGAAATCGAAATTTACAGATCGATCACCAGAGAGGATATCCAGAGGGTAGCTAACGAATATCTTAAGCCCACCCAGAGGGTTGTTCTTGAATATTTACCGGAAAGCAGTAACGTAGAATAAAACAATCAAGATCCTCAGCAGGTCGATAAAATCGAAAATTTTTAATTAATCCGAGGCAAGTCCTTGGCGTATTAAATCCCTCAAAAAGGGTTAAAACTAAGAAGAACATGAAAAACAATATCGTAGCTTTTGCACTTCTCCTGTTTATTTCTATTGGAGCCAGTGCGCAAATAGACCGCAGTAAACAACCTGAACCGGGACCTGCTCCCAAAGTAAACGTAGAAAAACCAAAGAGCTTCACTCTGGATAATGGCTTAAATGTACTGGTTGTAGAGAATCATAAACTTCCAAGAGTTTCCATGGCTTTAAGATTAGACAATCCACCTCATGCAGAAGGAAATAAGGCCGGGATTTCAAGCCTTACCGGGGACTTACTTGGCACAGGTACACAAAATATTTCCAAAGATAAATTTAATGAAGAAGTAGATTTTCTTGGAGCAAGACTAAATTTTTACTCAAGCGGGGCAAATGCAAACACCCTGTCTAAATATTTCCCGAGAGTACTGGAACTTTTGGCAGAAGGTGCCCTAAATCCAAAATTCACTCAGGAAGAATTTGAAAAAGCCAAAGACAGGCAGGTTGAAAGTTTAAAGGCGAATCAGAAAGATGTAAGCTTTAATGCCTCAAGGGTAAGATCGGCACTTGCGTATGGGAAAGATCATCCTTATGGAGAGTTCATCACTCAGGAAACGGTTCAAGATGTTTCTCTTGAAGATACTAAAAATTTCTACAAAAATTACTTTGCACCTCAAAATGCATATTTAGTTGTAGTAGGAGATGTAAGTTTTAGCAATGTTAAAAAGCTGGTAAAGAAAAACTTCAGCAACTGGAAAAAAAGCAGCATTCCTGAAAACAACCTGCCTGCAGTTAGTAATGTTGAAAGCACACAAATCAATTTTGTAGACATGCCTAATGCAGTGCAGAGTGAAATAGCCGTGGTAAATACCATAGATCTTAAAATGAAGGATGAGGATTATTTTCCTGTTCTTTTGGCCAACAAGATCCTTGGTGGCGGTGGAGAAGCGCGTTTGTTCCTTAACCTTCGTGAAGATAAAGGATATACTTACGGCGCTTATTCCAGGACCGGAAATGATAAATATGGCGCAACTACTTTCACAGCAAGTGCAAGTGTGAGAAATGCTGTAACAGATAGCGCTGTGGTTGCCTTCTTAGATGAAATCTATAAGATGAGGAATGAGCAGGTCACAAAACAAGAACTTGAGAACGCAAAAGCCAAATATACAGGAGACTTTGTTCTGTCTTTAGAACAGCCTTCAACCCTGGCCAGCCTTGCTTTAGATGTGGAAACTGAAGATTTGCCGGAAGATTTTTATGAAAAATACCTGGAAAGGATAAATGATGTTAGCACAGAAGATGTGCAGAGAGTAGCCAAAAAATATTTCTTGGCGGATAATGCACGTATAGTGGTGGTCGGCAAAGGAAGTGAAGTACTGGAGAATCTTGAGAAAGTTTCCTACAACGGTATAAATATTCCTGTGCAATATTATAACAAATATGCTGAGCCTACAGAAAAACCAGATTACAATAAAAATATGGATCCGTCCATAACTGTTGAAAAAGTTTATCAAAAATATCTTCAAGCTATTGGTGGACGCGATGCCGTAAACGATGTTGAAAGTGTTGTAATGTTAGCTGAAGCAGAAGTACAGGGCATGAAACTGGGGCTTGAAATGAAGAGGACCAAAGCAGGTAAACTGGCCCAGGAAGTTACAATGGGCGGAAACACCATGAGCAAACAGGTATTTAACGGTGAAACTGGTTTTGTTATGGCCCAGGGGCAAAAAATGCCTTACACCGATGAGCAAATAGAAGCTGCAAAAGCCGATGCTTCTCCTTTCCCTGAACTGGATGCAGCAGGAGCAGAATTAAAAGGAATGGAGCAGATAGAAGGTAAAGATGCCTATGCCGTTGCTGTTAGCAATAACCAAACTGACTACTACGATACAGAAAGCGGCTTAAAAGTAAAATCTGTAAAAACAGTGAGCCAAGGGGGACAAACTATGAGTGTACCTACCGGATACAGTAATTATAAGGAAGTAAGCGGAGTAAAATTCCCTTACACCATTTCTCAATCTGCAGGGCCTCAGAATTTCGAATTTAACGTGACTGATATTCTTGTAAATGAAGGAGTAGACGCGTCTGATTTCGAGGAGTAAAAATTTTTATTAATGTTGGGAAAGCCGGTTTTCTTTACAGGAGCCGGCTTTTTTTATATCGACTGTTTCTTCTTTTTTGAATAAAGATTTTTCGCGCGGTTAACAATAAAAACCCCCAGCAAAATAATTGTTGCTGAAAACAATTGCCAGATGCTAAATATTTCCCCATCCAGTATCCCCCAGCTCAAAGCAACAAAGAAAAAAGGGGGGATTTCTTTTTCAGGGTTTAAAACTGTGCTTCCGCAGATAAATTCCAAGAATTATGTGCGTTAACAATAGAGCAGGATTAGTAAAATTTTCCACCGGCCTAAATTATGATTTTGCTAACGCTCAGCAAGATAAATATGGAAACAAATTTAGTGAATCTTACTCCCAGCTAAGGCTTTCCATTAGGTGACGCATGTCTTTTTTAAGATAATCGGCCGCAGGGATTATTGAATCATAATTGGGCAGGCTGTTAAAGTAAATTGAACCAGTCAGGAAATGCTCTGTACTGTCTGTCAAATAAAATTGTGCCTGAGAAGCCGCATCACCCGAAACTTCATAAAACATTCCGTAGGTATTTCGTACATCATTGGTATAAATATCTCCCTCAATAGCATCGGCCTTAATAGTGTGCTGCAAAGGAAGTTTCTGGGCATCGCGCAACAGAGAGTCCAGGTTATTATTTACCTGCTGATAGGTTAAATAAATAGAACCGTTCATTAAATCGTAATCCAGATTTATCCAACAGGGAGTATTGGTAAGTGAAGGAGAAATTGTGGCAAGTTCATTTTTTTCAAAAGAGTACGGACAGCCAATATCCACTCTTGAAAACCCGGCTTCGGGATAATCCAGCGCCAGAAAAGCTTTAGGCTTAGGCTGAGGCTCGTCTGCACATGCCCAAAGTAAAAAAGGAAAAATAAGCAGTACATTCTTCAACTTCATACAGGTACAATACTAAATTTAATTTGTTTTATACGCCGGTCGTCTATCACCTCAACCTTGAAGGTATAATCAAGAAAGGTGATTATATCATTTTTCTTCGGAAATCCGCCTGAGATTTCCAGCAGGAATCCTGCCAGGGTTTCGGCCTCCCCTTTTTGCTCCTCAAAAACAGTAGGATCTTCAAGTTTTATTATTTTATAAAAATCTTTCAGCGGAGTTTTACCCTCAAAAATGTAATTGTTTTCATCAAGTTTAGAGAAAATAAGGTCTTCATCATCAAACTCATCACTAATATCCCCAACAATTTCTTCGATAATATCTTCCAGGGAAATCAATCCACTGGTTCCGCCATATTCGTCTACAACAATTGCGAGGTGATTTCTTTTAACCTGAAAATCATTCAGCAAATCATCAAGTTTTTTGTTTTCAGGCACAAAATACGGTTCCCGCACCAAACCCAGCCAGTCAAAATCCTTTTCTTCCAGGTATGGTAACAGGTCTTTCACGTAAAGAATACCGGAAACATTATCGATATTTTCTTTGTAAACCGGAATTCGGGAATAGCCATTTTCAATTATTTCCGGAATTATATCTGCATAAGATTGATCTTCGTTAAGAGCGAAAATATCCATTCTGGGACGCATAACCTGTTTGGTGTCGGTATTTCCAAAGGAAACAATTCCCTGCAGGATTTTTTGCTCTTCTTTGGAAGTATCTTCCTCACTGGTTAATTCCAGCGCCTGGGAAAGATGATCTATGCTTATATAGGAGCGCTTTTTCCCGAATCTCTCCTGAATATAAAGTGTAACTTCCCGCATAGGAGTACTTAATGGCGAGAGCAGCGTATCCAGTAAGTTGAGCGGATGTGCCATAAAATTAGAAAATTGCACATTATTCCTGCTGGCATAAACTTTTGGAAGAATTTCTCCAAAAAGTAATATTAAAAAAGTGGCAACTCCCACTTCAAGAACAAAACGG
The DNA here is from genome assembly GCF_031846585.1 of Autumnicola musiva. NCBI lineage: Bacteria > Pseudomonadati > Bacteroidota > Flavobacteriia > Flavobacteriales > Flavobacteriaceae > Autumnicola > Autumnicola musiva. Next base: position 130,646 of record NZ_JAVRHK010000011.1, on the reverse strand, counting down.
AAATCTATACCCCAGAACATGGTGTCTATTCCTCCAAAAAAAGTATCAGCCAGGGAATCAAAAAGCAATACAATAGCAATATTGATAAAATTATTGGCCACAAGTATGGTAGCCAATAGCTTTTTAGGTTTCTCTAAAAGCTTTATTACAATCTCCTGTGTTTTGGTTCTTTTACCGTCTTCAGTAATAAAATTAGCCGGAGTGAGGGAAAAAAAGGCAACTTCAGCCCCCGAAATAAGTGCTGAACAGAACAATAAGAGCAATAAGATGATAAGGCTTACTACGTGGGTGAAATTGAAAGCGGCCCAAAATAAAAACAAACTGGGAGGTTCCGGATCCAAAGGCGAAAATTTTAGTTAAACTCTAGAATGGCAAATCGTCTTCTTCTTCGTTTTGTCCAATCGGTTGATTTTGTTTTGCAAAGGTATCATTTTTAGGCTGGCTTCCTGTACCATATTCCTGTGAATTTTGAGGTGAAGCGGAAGAAGAATCTGATCCACTCTCTCCTTTTGGAGTTAGAAAAGTGAATTCATTACACTGCACTTCAGTAGAATACCTTTCATTTCCCTGGTCATCCTGCCATTTACGTGTTTTAATCCGGCCTTCAATATAAACCTTGTCTCCTTTTTTAAGGTACTTCTCACAAACTTCAGCAGCTTTGTTTCTCACCACTATATTGTGCCATTCAGTATTATTTACTCTTTCTCCCGTGGTTCGATTGGTGTAGCTTTCATTTGTAGCAAGTGGAAAACGACCAATAACCCCGCCACCTTCAAAATAATGCATTTTTACATCATCTCCCGTATGCCCAATAAGCATTATTTTATTAAGCGTTCCTGTCATTTTTTTCTCTGTTTTTCTTTTTATATTTCTGAAAATATTCCGCAAAGCTAAATTTATCAGCTTGCAGATTATTTGAATTCAGGCGTACCTGTTTAAATGATATGTAAAATACTGAAAATTTTGTGGGCCTAATAATCTATTCCCGATAAAATTTCAACAAAAGCACCTAATAATCTGTAGGCTCGTATTCGTTCAGAAAATTCTGAATAAGCACCGGCACCGGATAATCCTCAACTTCATCCATAGAAATGGCCTTTGGTGGTAGCTTTTTGCTTTCCACCAACCAGAATCTGGCGTAAATATGCTGATGGGATAATTTATGAACCACCGGCTTTTCATTATAAAGCTGAACATGTTTCACCTCTCCCACAGCTGCACCCACTTCTTCCCTAGAAAGAAATTCTTCGGCCGTTAATTGTCTTTCGGTTTCAATCAATGGAAATTCATACAAGCCATTCCAGATACCTTTTCCCGTACGCTGGTTAAGCAAAGTGGCATTTTCCTTAGTCTGGAAAACCAGATAATTAAAATACCGCTTCTTTATTTTCCCTTTTTTGAGCTTTATGGGTAATTCTGAAATTTTTTTCTGCTTAAGAGCAAGACAGCCATCATTTAAGGGACAACTTTCACAAAGTGGATTTTTAGGTCTGCATTGTAAAGCTCCAAATTCCATCATGGCCTGGTTAAAAACCGAAGGGTTTTTTATGTCAAGTAACTCAGATGCGAGCGCTTTAAATTCTTTAACTCCGGCAGGAGTATTTATAGGCGTATCTATAACAAAATAGCGGGCCAGAACCCGGTACACATTTCCATCTACCACGGCCACGGGCTCATTATAACAAATAGAAGCTATGGCGCTGGCGGTATAGTCTCCTATTCCCTTCAATTTAATAAGACCCTTGTAATCTTCCGGAAAGTTTCCATCTAATTCCCCGGCTACATACCTTGCAGTTTCATGAAGGTTCCTTGCGCGAGAATAATACCCCAATCCCTGCCAGAGCTTCAGAACTTCCTGCTGTGAAGCTTCAGCTAGATGAAAAACTGTGGGAAAAGCCTCAATAAAGCGGTAATAATACGGCACACCCTGCTCCACCCGGGTTTGCTGCAGCATTATTTCGCTAAGCCATATTGGATAAGGCTCCCGGGTTTCACGCCAGGGCAAATTTCTTTTGTTTTTTAAATACCAATTAATCAGTAGTTTGGTGAAATTCATTGTCTCAATTATGTAATTGCAATTATAAATGTTTATTCCTTTATTATTTAATGGATTAGGCTTGAAATATTGAAGATATAATTGTTATATTTGCACCCTTGAAAATTTAAACCCCAATTATAATTAAATAGCACGAAAATGACGAAAGCAGATATCGTAGCAAACATTTCAGAAAAACTAGGAATGGAAAAAGGTGATGTTCAGGCTACTATTGAATCCTTTATGGAGGAAGTAAAAACTTCACTTGAAAGTGGAGACAATGTGTATTTAAGAGGTTTTGGAAGTTTTGTTGTTAAAACCAGGGCAGAAAAAACCGGAAGAAATATCTCCAAAAATACTACGATTAAAATACCGGCTCATAATATTCCTGCATTTAAACCGGCAAAGATTTTTGTAGAGGGTGTAAAGAGCAATGTTGAAGTTAAAGAATAACAGCACTGTTATAAACAGTACTTTATAAGAGAAAAATTACTAATTAAAAAGACAACACTATGCCAAGTGGTAAAAAAAGAAAAAGACATAAGGTAGCCACGCACAAGCGTAAAAAAAGAAGAAGAGCTAACCGTCACAAGAAAAAGTAGTCTCGCACTACTTTTTTTATTTAATGTTCATTGAAATCGAAACTTTAAACCTTAAGGTTTAAAGTTTCTTCAGGATTGAAAACCCTGTGAGAAAATAATGTTTAATCCATCTATGTCTGCCCAGGCAGATGTGGATAAAAATCTAAAAGAGTGGACAAAGAATTAATTATTAGGTCCGAATCCTCTGCTGTAGATTTTGCCTTAACAAAAGATGGAAAACTTATTGAACTCAACAAGGAAGAAGATGACAACAAATTTAATGTTGGTGATATCTATATTGCCAAAATTAGAAAATCTGTCGCCGGATTAAATGCCGCATTTGTAAATGTAGGTTACGAAAAAGATGGTTTTTTACACTATCACGATCTGGGTCCTCAAGTATCTTCTTTGCTGAAGTTCATAAAACGTGTAAGCACAGGTAAATTAAAAGATTATTCTCTAAAGAATTTTACTTTTGAGAAAGACATAGACAAAAACGGCAGCATTGCCGATGTCTTAAAGTCAAATCAATCGCTACTGGTTCAAATTGTAAAAGAACCAATCTCCACTAAGGGCCCCAGGATAAGCTCAGAGCTATCCCTCCCCGGCCGCTATATAGTGCTGGTACCTTTTTCCAATCGCATTTCAGTTTCTCAAAAAATTGAGAGCAAGGAAGAAAAGGAACGCCTTAAGAGATTGGTGAAAAGTATAAGACCTAAAGGTTTTGGAATTATTGTAAGAACAGTAGCCGAAGGCAAAAAAGTAGCAGAACTGGATAGAGACCTCCAAAATTTAATGGGTCGCTGGACAGCAATGTGCAAAAAACTGTATAAGCCGCACCATCCTTCTAAAGTATTAGGTGAACTCAACAGGGCATCTTCCCTGCTGAGAGACATTTTTAACGACACTTTTACTTCTATAGTGGTAGATGAAGAGGCTTTATATACACAAATAAAAGACTATGTGGGCGAGATTGCCCCTGAAAAAGAATCAATTGTAAAATTGTACCAATCCAATGTACCAATCTTTGAAAAATACGGTATCGAAAGACAGATAAAAACTTCTTTTGGGCGTACCGTCTCTATGAGTAAAGGCGCCTACCTGGTAATAGAACATACCGAAGCCATGCATGTTGTAGATGTAAATAGTGGCAACCGGTCTAACAAATCCAAAAACCAGGAAGATACCGCTCTCGAGGTGAATTTAATTAGCGCTACCGAAATAGCCCGCCAACTGAGACTTCGCGATATGGGTGGCATTATTGTAATAGACTTTATCGATATGGGTAAGGCTGAAAACAGAAAAAAACTTTTTGATCACCTGCGAAATGAAATGAGTGATGACAGGGCAAAACATAAAATTTTGCCTCCCAGTAAATTTGGATTGATTCAAATTACAAGACAACGCGTAAGGCCTGAAATGAATATTAAAACCCGTGAGGTTAACCCTAACGGAACCGGTGAAATTGAGGCACCGATAATTTTAATAAATAAGATCAAAGCCGACTTTGAAAAATTACTTAAGAAAAATCATAAGAAAATTACTCTTAGTGCGCATCCATTTATTGCAGCCTTTTTAACCAAAGGCTTTCCATCTCCCCGATCGCAATGGTTTGTAGATCATAAACGTTGGGTGAAAATATTACCTAGAGACGCTTACACGTATTTAGAATACCACTTTCACGACAAAGACGGGAAAGTAATTATATAACTAGAAAACGCCTTTCGTTAATTCGGGAGGCGTTTTTTTTTGTTTTTTAAAATTCCCTTTACTCCAATTCTTTTTACTTTTGATTTTTAAGCATCCAGATTTGAACAACAACACCCATAAATCCTACACCGTAAAGGAAGCCACGGTAAAGCTGATGCAGTTTTGCGCCTACCGCGATCGGTCACACAAAGAAGTGGAAGAGAAGCTAAGAGAGATGAATATGATTCCTGCTGCGCAGGAGAAGATTATTATCCAGTTAATGCAGGAGGATTTTTTAAATGAAGAACGCTTTGCCAGAAGTTTTGTACGTGGGAAATTCAGGATAAAAAAATGGGGCAGAATTAAAATTAAGCGGGAACTTAAACTAAAAGACATTTCCTCACCTATAATAAAAATCGCCCTCAGGGAAATTGATGAGGACGATTATTATACCACTCTGCACGACCTGGCAGAGAAAAAATTAAATCTTATTCGTGAAACTGATCCTTTTAAAAAGAAGAAAAAATTATCCGATCATCTTCTTCGTAAAGGGTATGAAGCCAATTTGGTATTTGAGGTTTCTAACAGCTTCTTTGAATGACTTAAACAGGATTCACTCCTATTTGTTTCAGGATTCCCAGCTCATCGCTACTTCCCCATCTTTCTACAAGTTTTCCATTCTCAAAACGGCTAATTTGCATACCTCTGGCTTTAATGGACTTCCCTGTTCCGGCTACTCCCATAAAATCTCCTTTATGCGTTCCGGTAAGTGTATAAGCAAAAGCAACATTATCTTCATCGGCCACTAACTGCTCCACTTCCACTTGCATATCTGGAAATGCGTTTCTCATCATTGTGAAAAAATCGATATATCCCTGCGGACCTGGCCCCTGATTTGGTGCGGGGTCATGATCTTTCACATCATCGGCCACCAAATCCTTCAACCTTTCAAGATTACCTGTATTGATAGCTTCACCAAATTTTTGCTGAACTTCTTTATTTTTTTCTTTACTCATAACAAATTTATCTTTTAGTGAAGTTCCTAAAAGTATGAGTTCAAAAAAAATATTTTTAGAAGTTTTAGCAATGATTAACACTGCTTAACAGAGCTGTCATCTGCTGTAGCAACTTTTCAAACAACAGCTTATTATTCAGCTTCTATCTTATTTTTACGATGGGTGCGTTTTACGGCCTGTTCATTTTTATAGTCAATCCACTTTTGCCCTTTCCACTTACGCATGTAATTGTCGAAATGCCGCATAAAGATAAGGTTGTAGACAGCTTTTGAAAAATTGGTCACTGTTCTTGGAGTAGCCCTTAAACTCATAGAAAAACCAGCAGTTAAATAGGTCATCTGATGCCAGTAACCTTCAGGCATATATAAAGTTTCCCCATGCTTTAATTCCGTTACATAACCCTGTGCATGTTTAAGTGCAGGGAATTTATCAAAATCCGGTTCAGTATAATCAATATCTTCTCTGGAAATTAAGGCATGCGGCACTTTGTAAAGATACCGGCTTTCTGAAGGAGGATATAGAATGCATTGTTTTTTTCCGTGGAAATGAAAATGGAGAATATTGGCGAAATCTATATCATAATGCATAAAAACCTTAGAATTCTCCCCTCCAAAGAACAATGTGGGCAATTGCTTTAAAAACCGAAGGCCTAAATCGGGAAATTTAAAATCCTCCTGAAGTACGGGCACCTCCTTTAGCATGTGGTATAGAAAAATACGGTAATTTGTAGGTTTGGTTTTTAACAGCTCAATGTACTCAGCCATCTTCATTCTGGTATGCGGCTCGTTAAATTTGAATTTTGAAGAAATAGGACGGTCGTCATAAAGCGGCACAACTTTTTCTCCGGCAACTTCCTTAATATAGTCCAGGTTCCATTTTTCATAAGCCGGCCAGTCCTCAATAAGGTGTTCTATAACTACAGGCTTCTGGGGGCGAACATATTTTTCCAAAAAATCGGCTTTGGAAATATGCTTCTCCCTTGAAATCTGTTTTAATTTTAGACCCTCATTGTTCATCCTTATTCAATTTGGCACTGTTATGCGTATTTTTTATAGCCTGCTCATTCTTGTAATCAATCCACTTTTGACCCTTCCATTTACGCATCACGGCATCATAATTTCGCATAATTATCAAATTATTCAGCACTTCCAGTATCTTCCCCGGAGACTTTGGAAGAGAGCGTAAAGTTAAGGATAAACTCGCAGTTTCATATTTAATAAAATGCCACCACTTACTGGGAATATATAAAGCTTCCCCGTGCTTTAATTTTACCTCAAATCCTTTGGCCTTTTTTAAAGCGGGATATTTATTAAAATCCGGATTATCCATATCTATTATTTCCATGCTTACAATAGAATAGGGAACTTTATAAAGATATTTTGTTTCTTCCGGCGGAAAAAGAAGTATCCTCTTTTCCCCAACAAAGTTAAAATGAAAATTATTGGCGAGATCCATGTCATAATGCATCACCACTTTGGCACCTTGCCCGCCTACAAACAGAACGGGCAAACGTTTAAAAAATTTTACTCCAAGATTTTCGGGGTACCTGAAATCATCTACAAGATCTGGAGAATTTTGCAACAGGTTGAAAAAGAACATTCTCAGGTCTGTAGGACCCTTTTGAAGTATATCCACATATTTCCCAAATTTCATTTCTGCGGAAGGCGCATGGGATTTTTCACCAGCTTTTGCAGGCTCACCATTGTATAAAGGTACCACCACATCTCCCACTTTTTTGCGGAAGTAATCAAAATTCCACTTTTGTGTTGCAGGCCAGTCTGCACTTAAATCTTCAAACACCACAGGTTTCTGCGGAATAAAATACTTCTCCTGGAATTCTTCTTTAGAAATTCCCCTTACCCGCGGTATGTCTTGCAGATTTAGTTTCACTTCTTAAAAAAGTTATTCTTATACTTTAGTCTTTATCTTTTCCTGTGCCTCAAGGTTTCTTTCAATTAAATGTCCTGGCCTGGACCATTTTGGCTTTTCTCCCAAAGGCCTGAATTGTGAATTTTCAGCATCTATACTCTGGGGCTGCTCTTTTTTCTCAAAAGCTTTTTGAGGATTTAAGCCCAGGGCTTTAAACATTTCCATATCCTCATTAACATCGGGATTAGGAGTAGTTAAAAGTTTATCTCCGGCAAAAATAGAATTTGCCCCGGCAAAAAAGCACATTGCTTGTCCTTCCCTGCTCATTTGGGTTCTCCCTGCAGACAACCTTACCTGGGTTTCCGGCATTACAATTCTTGTTGTAGCCACCATTCTAACCATTTCCCATATCGAAACCGGTTCCTGCTCCTCCATTGGTGTACCTTCAACCGGTACCAAAGCATTAATAGGTACAGATTCCGGCTGCGGATTCAATGTTGAAAGTGCTACCAGCATCCCTGCACGGTCTTCGGCATTTTCTCCCATTCCTATAATTCCCCCGCTACATACAGTAACATTGGTCTTACGTACATTGTCTATGGTTTTTAGCCTGTCCTCATACCCACGGGTAGAAATTACTTCTTTATAATATTCTTCTGAAGTATCCAGGTTATGATTATAAGCATATAAACCCGCCTCGGCCAACCGCTGCGCCTGATTTTCAGTAAGCATTCCCAGCGTGCAGCAAACCTCCATCTCCAGCTTATTGATACTACGTACCATTTCCAGCACATTATCAAATTCTTCCCCGTCTTTAACATTCCTCCATGCTGCCCCCATGCAAACCCGCGAACTTCCCGCAGCTTTTGCGCGTAGTGCCTGTGCTTTTACCTGGTTTACACTCATCAAATCGTTGCCTTCGAGGTTTGTATGGTACCTTGCCGCCTGCGGACAGTAGCCGCAATCTTCAGGACAACCTCCTGTTTTAATCGATAAAAGAGTGGAAACCTGTACGGTATTGGGATCGTGATGCTGCCTGTGTATGGTGGCTGCCTCATAAAGCAACTCCATTAAAGGTTTATTGTAAATATTGAGAATCTCTTCCCTGGTCCAGTTGTGTTTTGTAATGCTCATATCGGTTTATCTATAGCAAAAATAATATAATGCTTACGAATCTAATTATTTTAATCTAAAAATTGAATACTTAGACCATACACATTATATTTATACTTTATAAATCCTTTATTATGAGAAATTTAATCTATAGCCTCATCATTTTTAACTTAATTATTGGCTGCACCGTTGAAAAAGATAATATCACTATTTCAGGAACAATTAAAGGATTTAATTCAGAAGTACTTGAATATTCTAACCCTGTTAAAGGCTCTTCTGTTATATTTTTTAAAGAAGAAATACAACCAGATTCCGCAGGGAATTTTAAAATAGAAATTCCTCTAGAAGAAATAGCAATAATCAGAATAGGATTCCCGCAAAGCACTACTGTTAAATTAATTGCCGAACCTAATGAAGAATATGTTGTGAATTTTAATTTAACACAGAAGGATTCTGAACAAGCATACAATATAGAAGGAGATAATAAAAAGGTACAGGATTTATATAATAAATTGGAAAAACCAGTTCATATTCAGATCGCTGCCAGGCCTTTTTTACAAGATTCTTTGGCACCTGAAATTGAAAAGAAAATCAATAATCTAAAACAGGAAGAACTTGCGCCATTCAAAAACCTGCTTTCCGAGGCAACAATTTCGGAAGATATCTATAATTTTATAGCGCTAGACAGGCAGTATTATTACACTTCACTAAAGGGCACAGTGGCATTTATTAAATACCTCCAGGAAAGAAGACAAGAAGGCTCGTTTAATAAAGGCATAAAGAATATGTGGGAAAATACTTTTAACAATAATTTGCTTACACGGCAGGATTTTCAAAGGTCTGACTGGGGCTATGCATTGGCTGAAAATTATGTGTTCTTTAAAAACTATGAGAATGTAGATTTTAATGAAGAAACATTTCAAAAATCAATTGGTGATGGCTCATATAATAGCTTTCTTTTAAAAAGCTACGATAAACACCTCCCGGAGCATATTGTTGCATTTTGTAAGGCATTTTATTTTTATCAGGAGTTAATGCAACAGGATTACAAGAAGGAGTTTATTACATTTTTTGAAAATTTCAAAAAAGATTATCCAAATAATCCATATAGTCCTTATTTGAAACCGTTGATAGAGGATGTTATTGTTTTTCATGAAAAAGCTGGGAAAAATTTTAATAAAGAGATTGCTTTTGTGGAAGACTACGAATCCAAAAATTCTCTAGATGAAATTCTAGAAGAATTTAAAGGAAAAAAGCTTTTTATAGATGTTTGGGCAACTTGGTGCGCCCCCTGTAAGGAAGAATTTAAACATAATGATTCTTTAAAAAATCTGCTGAAGGCTTCTAACACGAACATTCTCTATGTCTCAATAGATGATGAGGAAAGAAGTGAGAAATGGAAAGAGATGATTAAATTTTACAATTTGAAAGGCTCACACTTAAGGGCTAATTCCGAATTGAATTCTGATCTTCGAAAGATTTATGATGATAACGAAATAATTTATATTCCTTGGTATATATTAGTAGATAGTAAAGGTAACATAGCCAGCAAGCATGCTGCAAAACCATCAAAATTGGAAGCACTACGGAATGAAATAACCTCTTTGGAGTAAATTATAAAGAAACTAAAACTGAAACTGCATTGCCGCCAAAACCCACTGCATTCACTAAAATTTTTTCCAGTTTATCTGGTTTTTTGCTGAATTTTGAAAAAGGTACCGGAATAAATTCCTGATGCTGAAGCATTAATATAGCCATTTCCATACTTAAAACTCCTGAAGCACCAAAGGTATGCCCCAACTTCCACTTGTTAGAAGTGATTGCGGGAATTTCTTCTCCAAAAACTGCATTTATCGCATTAACTTCGGCAAGATCTCCTTTTAATGTTCCCGGCGCATGAGTAACTACGGCATCAATTTCATCTGGATGTATATCCTGCATAGCCATTTTCATCGACTTCTGAAGGCATTCCCCTTCCGAAGATATAGAAACGCTGTGCTTCAGCTTTTCAGTTGCATAACCTATTCCTGATATTTGAGCTATGGCATTTTGTCCCTTACCTGTTTCCATACAAACAATACCGGCTCCCTCTCCAAGAACCATAGAATTTCGGGATTTATTCATATTGAGGGCCTGGCAGGGATAATCCAGATCTTCCGAAGCATAAATCTTCATAGCCTGCATTTGCGCAATAGTAAAAGGAGTTAATGCCGCTTCACTGCCGCCCACCAAAAATTTATCTGTAAATTCTGCCTGCAACCATGCAATGCCGTTTACCACTGCATGCAATCCGGTGGAGCAGGTGACGCTATGGGAAAATTCCGGTCCTTCATTTTCCAGATCCTGCTGCACCCAGGAGGAAATATTCCCTAAAGTAGTACTTGGAGAAGCTAGAGTTTCAGCTTTTCCTTTTTCTAAAAAAGATTTATGATATTTCTCAAATAATCCTGTGGCACCCCGGGAACTACCAATATTTATCCCAATATCTTTATCATTTCGCCAGCCTGCTCTTTTTACTGCCTCCCGTGAAGCAAAAACAGCATACAAAACCGAATCATCTAAAGATCGAAAATTGGCATTTTCAGACCGCAGGTTCTTGATCTCTTCTTTTAACTTCTCCGGAAGAAAACCCGCAAATGCTTTATTAATAAATTCTGATTTCTTAAGCTGATGTGACGGACGTAAATAGTTTTGCCAGATTTCTTCTGAAGTTTTTCCCAGGGCAGAAACCGAGGCGACTGAAGTAATAGAAACAGGAATTTTCAAGATTGTTATTTTTCAACAAAAATAAGGTCTGCTAAGGCTTCTGCTAAATTTTAAGCTGAAAATTTTAATGTAAAACCACCTTCCCTGCGTTAGTCCCCATCATAATAACAATGTAAAATCGATTTCATTTCTTTTTGCCCTTTAACTATCATATTAATCTCCTGCCCTACTTCTACGGAAATAAAAGGTTTTAAAGGCTGAGCTACGTTGTTTATAAATGTAAAAGCCTGCTGCAACTGCTCATCCCACTGCTGGTGAAAATTTTCGAGATCATCGGGGTAAACCACCTTCCTTTCAGTGTCTTCATTCTTTGCCTCAAAGGCTTCAGTTACGTTAAGATAACCGTAATCGTCAGTAAGTTCTTCGCCTGCCTGTATATCCCTTATTGCAAGTTCAAAATCATAAGCCGTGGTAAGACAGTTAGAGCGAAAACTATGATTAACATATTTTGCAGTATCCCAGCACAAAACAAAATTTCCTTTATTGTTTCTGAAGGTGTATTTATCTATCATCTTTTGGGCCACTTCACTCATCCTTTCCACCTGTTGCGGACTGTAAATCTGGTCCAATTCATCCTGAACCCAGGTAATTGTGCCTTTGGGAATATGTTTTAAAGCCACCACTCCATAACCTATCTCCTCACTAATAAATCGGACTTCCGTATCCGGATGCATCATAATTTCAGGATTTTATCTTCTAAAATTCGCAAATAAACAAATGCAAAAAGAAAGAATTTTCAATCCCAAACGTTAAATTTTCAGCTAAAAAATTTCCAGTGTGGCTTCTATGCTTTTATAAACCTTTTTCAGTTCTTCATCTTTAATGATAAAAGGGGCCAGGATATAAATAGTATTTCCCAGCGGGCGAAGAAAAATTCCTCTGTCCATAAAATGTTTAAAAAGCTGATTCCTTATGTTCCCGTAACGCTCCATTTCCACATTAAGATCAAAGGCGTAAATAATCCCCAATTGCCTGGTGTTGATGACTTTTGGATGATCTTTTATCCTGTTATGGAAGTCCTGATGAGATTTGGTTACTCTCTTTATATTTTCCTGAATCTCTTCGGAAAGCAATAATTCCACCCCCGCTAAAGCAGCCGCACAAGCCAAAGGATTGGCCGAGTACGTATGCCCGTGAAAAAGTCCTTTTGCAATATCATCTGAATAAAATGCGTCGTAGATTTGCTGAGTGCAGGAAGTAAGCCCCATTGGCAGCAATCCCGCAGTGAGTGCTTTAGACATGCAAATAACATCTGGCTTAGTTTCCAGGTAATCTGAAGCGAAATATTTTCCCGTTTTGCCAAAGCCGGTCATCACCTCATCTGCCACGCAAATAATTTCATTTTCCTTGCAAATTTGAAGGATACGCTCAAGGCCTTCTGCATCATGCATTTTCATTGCGGCGGCACCCTGAACCAACGGCTCATAGATAAAACCGGCAATTTTATATTCTGAAATTAACTTTTTCAGCTTTCTAATCACCTCAGCATTGTTTTCTCCATTTGGCGTTGGGATACGTACTACGGCTATAAAATGATCTTCAAAAGCACCATTATAAACCGAAAGTCCAGAAACAGACATTGCGCCAAATGTGTCGCCGTGAAAGCCTTCTTCAAAAGCCAGCATTACCTTGCGGTCATTCCCCAGGTTATGATGGTACTGCAACGCCATCTTTATCCCGATCTCCGTTGCTGTGGAACCATTGTCGTTAAAAAACATCTTCTGCTGGCCGGAAGGTAAAATTTTAATTAACGCTTCAGAAAGTTCTACGGCAGGTTTATGCGTAAAACCGCTAAATACCACCTGGTCAAGATTATGCATTTGCTCCGAAACCTTGGAAGTAATATATTCATTACAGTGCCCATACATACAGGTGTACCAGGAAGCAATTCCGTCTATATATCCTTTCCCGTCCTCTCCATATAAAATACTGCCTTTAGCTTTGGTGATTGCCAGCATTTCAGGAGCAATTTTATGCTGGGTAAGCGGGTGCCAAAGATGTTTTTTATCCCTTTCTGAAAGATTTTGTTCTTTTATATTTTGTTTGAAATCTGACATATATCTTCTTATTGCCAGACCTCACAGGTTTTTAAAAGCTGTGAGGTCTCCATTACAATTTACTTTTAAAAACTTCAGCATATTCTTTGACTACATTCTGGTCAAAATAAGGTTCCTGTTCAATTCTTCCCAATATCGGCACCTTGCCCATTTTCTTTATAATTTCTTCGGAAGAAGGATTTTCTTCCCCGCTAAAAATTATTCCGAAGCATTCCAGTCCGCGATTTTTTAAAGCTTCCAGGCTCAACAATGTATGGTTAATACTGCCCAGGTAATTCCGTGAAACCAGGATTACTTTATATTCAGGTTTAATAAGGTCTGCAATTGTTTCCTGATCATTAATTGGAACCAAAAGTCCGCCGGCACCTTCAATAACCAGCTGATTTTCAGTTTTAGGTTCAGTAATTTTTTCCGAAGTAACCTCAATATTATCAATTTTGGCAGCCGCATGCGGACTCATGGGAGTTTTTAGCGCAAAGGCATTCGGATGAAAAACCGTCTTTTTATTGCTGATCAGTTTTTCGATTTTATGAGTATCGGAATTATCCAAATCTCCCGCCTGGATGGGTTTCCAGTAATCGGCTTCCAAAGCTTCGGTCACAATAGCTGAAACTATGGTTTTTCCAACTTCGGTTCCAATTCCGGTAATAAAATATTTATTCTTCATTCTTTATTAACTTTATTAAACCTTTGCTTGCAATTTTCACATCGATAACTGGAATTGGCATAAAAAGGTAAAACGGTTGTGAAAAATCCCAGTACAAGAGCAAAAAAGCTTTTCAAATCACCTACATGAGTGAAGTAATTTATATTACTACTGTTGCAATTTGGGCAATGAATTTTATTTCCTTCATCATCAATAGAAAATTCATCAATACTTTTTAGCAGCCTTAAAGCTTTTTCTTTATCATCGCTATAAACCAAAAGCTTTACTCCACCTATAGCATGGCTCACTAATGGATCTGTATCTATTGTATATTGATCATTTAAAAAGGTCTTAATTCCTTCCGCCTCCAATCTTCCCCGGAGAATCTGTGCTTCTGATGAATATTGAAAAACGGCAATTTTTGCAAAAGTATTATTCACCTTAAAAATTTTAAAACCTTAGCTATCTCTTCTTCTGAATTAAAAGAATGCAGGCAAAACCGCAGCCGTTCTTTTCCTTCAGGCACTGTTGGGGACAAAATTGGTTTTACTGAAAATCCTTCTTCCCGGAGTTTTTCTGAAGCAGCCTTTACTTCAGCATTCCCAGTAATGATACAGGATTGAATTGCTGAATCACTTGCTATAAAAGAAGTTTCCAAATTGTGCTTTTTTACCTGCTCCTTAAAAAAACTGATATTTTTATTCAATTGCTGAAGCTGAAACCTGCCGGTTTGTTCTAAATGTTGATAAGCTGCCAGGATTGTGGCGACTGAATGCGGCGGCAAAGCGGTAGTGAAAATAAAACTACGGGCAAAATTAATGAGGTAATCCTTCAGTTGATTGCTGCCCAGAATTGCTGCGCCATGACACCCAATAGCTTTGCCAAAGGTGTTTATCCTGGCAAACACCTGTTCTTCAAGCCTTAATTGCTGCACCAGGCCTTCCCCTTTCTCCCCAAAAACTCCCGTACCATGCGCTTCATCCACAATCAGAAAAAAATTCTTTTCCGAAGAAAATTCAGCTAAAGATTTGAGATCAGGAGTGTCACCATCCATGGAAAAAACAGATTCGGTAACTATAAAAACATCAGCATTTTCAGGATTTACCATTTTTATCCTGGATTTTAAACTTTCCAGCTCATTATGCCGAAAATTGAAAGATTTGGCATTGCTCATTTTTATCCCATCTCTTATGGATGCATGCACCAGTTCGTCATAAAAAATAAAATCCCCACGTTGCGGCACTGCTGAAAAAAAACCAATGTTGGCATCGTAGCCGGAATTAAAAATAAGCGCAGCTTCAACCTTATGGTAGGCTGTCAGGAAATCTTCAGCTAACGTATATAAATGATGGTTTCCGGAGAGCAGGCGGGAACCTGTGGCTCCGTTTCGCTCCAGTTTATGCTTCTTTAAGATCGCTGCTGTTTTTTCAAAAATTTCTTCCGAAGAAGAAAATCCCAGGTAATCGTTGGACGAAAAATCGAAAAGGTTCTGCCCATTTCCCAAAACGCGAAAAGCCGACTGCTGCTTCCTGTTCTCGAGGCTTTTCTCTAATTTTAAAGGTAACTTGAACATGAAAACAAATTTACAACTTTAGAAAAGTCTGAAGATATGGAATGGCAGGAATTTGTTTACGAATAGGATTGGCAACTATTGCAGGATTCATTATAGGGCTTGAACGCGAACTGAAAGGTAAAAGCGCTGGGTTACGAACCAACTGCCTGGGATTTAATGTTTTTGAAAAGAAGGCTTAAGGAGAAGTCCGAAGAAGAATGATGATACAATACTATTTTTTACTTTCCTTATCTTTCATTTTCGTATGATCTACATTATCTTCAGGAGTATCATCAATTTCGCTCTTCAGCACATGAGAATTCTTTTGATATTTTCCTCTAAGGTCATCCATTACTGAATTCTTCCAAAGTTTTATTCCAATAAAATAAGAGGCTCTTCCAATGAGATGCGCACTTACGGGAGCTGTTAGAAATATGAATATTACAATAACCTGCGACCTGGAAGTTGTGGAAAGATCATTAAAATAAAAAGCCACTGCTGCAAGCATAAGCCCTACTCCCAAAGTGGCGGCTTTGGTAGTTACCGATATACGAAGATAGGTATCAGGCATTCTTATTAGCCCCACAGCTGCCAGCAGAACAAACAATGCTCCAAAAGTTACAATTACGGCAATTACAGTTGAACTCATTTTCTGTTTCTTTTTTCAAGGTAATATGATAGTGCCACTGTACTCAGAAAAGCAATTAGGGCCAGAATCATGGCTACATCCAAAAGAGCCGATTTTCCGGTGAGAATGCTGTAAACACTAATAACTCCTATTCCGGTAGTAATAAGAAGGTCCAGCGCAATTACTTTATCTGCAATACTGGGCCCTTTAAGGAAGCGATAGACAATAAGGATAATCGCCACCATTAGCACGGGTAATATTATATAATTTAAATATTCGTTTAGCGTCATCTTAAAATTTCCAAAATTCGTTTTTCAAATCCGTTTTTAATGCTGTCAATAAACTCCTGCCTGTCGTTTATATACATTGCATGAACGTACAGTACCTTCCTGTCATTCGAAACATCCAGGCTAAGAGTACCGGGGGTTAGCGAAATAAGGTTCGCCAGCAAAGTAATGCCAATATTGGATTGAACATCCAGTGGAATTTTTACAATTCCCGGCTTCATTCTATAGTGAGGAGTAATTACCTCATAGGCCACCTGGAGGTTTGCTTTTATAAGCTCGTAAAAGAAGTATAAGATAAAAATGATAATCTTAGGAACAATTGTAAAATATTTTGCTGTTCCCGACCCCCTTGTGATAACCCGCAGGATTATAAAACTAAGCACAAAACCAAAAAGGTAATTGGCAAAATTAAAATTCCCGGTAAGGGCCACCCAAACCAGCGTAAGCAGTAAATTTGATACAAACCTGTTCTTCATTCTTCAGTCTTTTACATATCGCTGTGCAGGACAGCATCTATATACCGGTTATTATTTGTTAATTCTTCTGCAATCCTGGAAGACAGCAACTGGATATGTTCTGCCCCAAAACCAATATAAAGTGATACAAGGCTTAAAAAAACAACCGGAGCAATAAACTGCACCTTTCTAAGCTTACTTATGTCGCTAAAATATTCAAAGCTGGAATGTCTAGGACGCTCTTCAGGAGTTTTCCAAAATACTTCGGCCCATAGTTTTGCTATTATCACCAAGGTAATAAAACTGGCAAAAATGATAGCCCCTATTGTCCAGTAGTTTTCCGCAGCAAAACCTGCGTTTATCAAAGATATTTTCGGCCAGAAACCGGAAAGTGGCGGAATACCAACCAATGAAAACAAAGGCACAAACAACAATAAACTTAATTTAGGATACTGGGCATAAAATCCGCCAAGTACCTTCATACTGTTGGAAGCCTTTATTTTATAAAGAATTCCGCTAAGCATAAATAGATTTGTCTTCACCACAATATCATGAATAAGGTAAAATATAGCCCCGGCTATAGCCACCTCAGTGAACATCCCCAATCCGGCAATCATATAACCAATATGACAGATGATAAGATAGGAAAATACCTTTCTCACATTATTCTGAACCAACGCCCCTAAACCTCCACTTATAAGGGTGAATACAGCCACTGCAATAAGAATCTGGCCCAGAAAAACGTCATCTACAAAAATCAACGTAAAAACCCTGATCAGCGCGTAAACCCCAACTTTTGTAAGCAATCCTCCAAAGATTGAAGATACCGCTGAAGGAGGCGTGTGATAAGAAGCAGGTAGCCAGAAATACAGCGGAAAAACTGCGGCTTTTATTCCAAAACCAATAAGGAACAGGATTGCGGTAACTTCAACCAGCCCCCGGTTTTCTACCGCAGCAACTTTACCTGCAAGATCGGCCATGTTCAGGCTTCCGGTTAATCCATAAAGAACGGCAATGGCGGTAAGGAAGATCATGGACGCCACGATATTTAGCGTAAAATATTTTACGGCTCCCTCCAGCTGGGCTTTTTCTCCACCTATGGTGATGAGCACAAAAGAACTAATGATTATAATTTCAAACCAAACATAAAGGTTAAAAATATCTCCTGTAAGAAATGCCCCGTTGAGCCCTAACAATAGGAAATGAAAAATGGGAAAATAACCAAACCGTAACCTGGCTGGTATAATGGAGCCTGATGAAAAAACCGATACTGCAAGTCCCGAGATAGCCGTGAGCAGTACTAAAGTTGCTGAGAGAGTATCTGCGGCAAAAGTAATACCAAAGGGGGCTTCCCAGTTCCCTGCCTGTACGGTATAGATGCCGTTTTGCCAGATTTCAGCAAAAATCCAGATGGTTAATGCAAGGTTGACGCTACTCCCCAAAATACTAATGATACGCTGGGCATTAATCCTGTTCCAGAAGAACATCAGGAGAATGGCCAGCAGGATTTGCAGAAAAAGAGGATATATAATTATTTGTTGTGTCATGAATCTTCGTCGGTTGCGTTCATTTCATCTAAATCATCGGTCTTCACCACCTTATGCGCTCTCCTAACAAGGATAATTGCAAAAGATTGCAGGCCAAAACTTATCACAATCGCAGTTAAAATTAGTGCCTGGGGCACAGGATCGGCATAGGCTTCAAGAAAGACTTCAGAATTTTCAGGGATAATTGGCGGTGCCCCTTTGGTTATTCTTCCCAGGAGAAAAATAAGCAGGTTAGCGCCATTTCCAAAAAGTATAATCCCGATAATAAGCTTTACCAGGCTGCGACGCAAAATCATATAAATGCCCGCAGCGTAAAGAATGCCTATCATTATCGCTATAAGTATTTCCATAAAATTAAGCCGATTCTGTAATTGTAAAAATTATCGTGAGGGTTACTCCAACCACTACCAGGTAAACTCCCACATCAAAAAACAGGGCAGATCCTATGGAGCCCAATACCGGAACATGCCCGTGCATCCAAAGGCCGGTCATAAATGGCATATCGGCAAAAAGAACGGGAGACATTCCGCTTAAAAAAGAAACAGCCAGCCCGGCCGGCATAAGGAAACCGGGATGTATCTTCAGTAAATCTTTGGTGTTTTTTAAGCCGTTGGCAAAGGAATGCAATACAAAAGCTATGGCAGCAATAAGGCCACCCACAAAACCCCCACCCGGCAGGTAATGGCCTCTCAGCAAAATAAATATGGAAAAAAGCAGCAATACCGGTAAAAGGTAGTTTGACGCTGTTCTTAATATTAAGGTTTTCATGTTCTATTTTACTATTTTATTCTATCTGAACTTTTCAGCCTTAGCTTTAGCAATCCAAATACGCCAATTGCAGCAATGGCCAAAACTGAAATTTCTATCATGGTATCTGCGCCTCTGAAGTCAACCAGGATAACATTTACCACGTTTTTCCCATGAGCCATAATGTAAGCATTCTTTGCATAAAAATCTCCTATTTCATTATGTACAGGCTCAGAAAGTACTTCCAGGGCCAGGATGGCTATTATTACTCCAAATGCACAGGAAATAATACCATCTTTTATCCTCATCTTATAATCTGAAAGTTTAAGGTAACGTGGTAATTTATAAAGCACCAGCACAAAAAGGATAACGGTAAGGGTATCTATGGAAAACTGCGTCATTGCCAGGTCTGGAGCGCTATAAAACACAAAAATGAGACAAATGGCGAGGCCAACTACCCCCATTGCCGCCACTGCTGCAAGCCTGGAACCTGTAAAAACGGTATAAAAAACACCTAAAATTAGAATTACGGTGGCTACAATTTCATATACAGAAAGATTACTTAGCGAGGCATAATCCAGGTCTAAAGTTGTATTTCCAATCATAGTATAACCCACCAGCACCACGAGAAACACAATAATGGTGGAGACGTAATTCCTTAAATAGCCATTCTGAAATATTTTTGTCCAATAGGCTGAAAAAGTTACGAATAACCTGTTGAAGCCTTCAAGGATAGTTTTGGGAGAAGCCGCATGGAATTTAGCAATAAAATTCTCCAGCTTTTCTGAAGGTTTTATTACAAAATACATGACTGTCCCTACCACAATGGTTACAAGGCTTAATATAAAAACCGTATTGAAGCCATGCCATAATGCCAGATGAATTTCTTCTGAATTTTCCCCTAAGGCGGTTACCACAGGTTTTATAATATTATCCTGAACAAGGGCCGGAAAAATTCCTAGAGCCATTCCTAAAGTAGCCAATAATAGTGGAGGGAGCCACATAGCCACAGACGGCATGTGAATTTTCTGAAAACGTTCGGGGAGTTTTCCCTTAAACGGACTAATCCCTGCCACGAATCCTGCGTAAAGCAGTAATATCTTTGTAAGGACTATAGCAACAACAAGTATAATATTAAAAACTTCAGAATGAAGTGTTCCTTCATAAGTAAGTTCTTTCCCTAAAAATCCTATACTGGGCGGAATTCCCGCACTGGATATAGCTGCCAAAAATCCTGCAATTGCCACAGGCATAAGAACTTTTCTTAGTCCGGAGAGAGCAGTTGCATCCCTGGTACCGGTTTCATGATCTATAATTCCGGTCACCAGAAACAATGTTGCTTTATATAAAGCATGTACTATGATAAACACTGCAGCCGCGAGAAAAGTATCTTTTGTACCCATCCCGATTAGAAACACCAGTATCCCCAAAGCCGATATTGTGGAGTAAGCAAGTATGCCTTTTAAATCTGTCCTGAAAAGGGTGTGAACGGCAGAATAAACCATCGTTACAGCTCCTACAATTATAAGAGTGGTATTCCAGATTTCCTCACCCCCCAAAACCGGCGTCATCCTCATCAATAAATAAATCCCGGCTTTTACCATTGTAGCTGAATGCAGATAAGTGGAAACCGGAGTAGGAGCTTTCATCGCCCCGGGAAGCCAGAAATGAAATGGAAACTGGGCAGATTTGGTAAAAGCCGCAATAAAAATAAAGATTACCGCAAGTAAATAATATTCGTGGCCTGCAATGGCATCTTTCATACTCAGCATTTCTGCAATACTGTAAGTTCCGGCTATATTCCCCAGCACCAAAGCAGCCAACAGGAGGAACAATCCCCCAATACCTGTTATCCCTAATGCCGTTAAAGCCGATTTTCTTGAAGCCTCACTCGTGTTATTAAACCCTATAAGAAAGAAAGAACTTATACTGGTTAACTCCCAGAAGGTAAAAAGGGAGATCATATTGTCAGATAGTACCAGCCCGAGCATTGCCCCCATAAAGGCCGCCAAATAACCATAGAACCTATCCAAATACTCATGGCCTTTCAGGTAAGAAGAAGTATAGGCAAAAACCAGAAATCCAATCCCGGTGATCATCAGGGAAAAGAGAAGGGACAAACCGTCCAGGGTAAAACTAAGGTCAACACCAAACGATGGCACCCATTCATAAGTTTCCCGTATAACCCGGCCGCTGCCAATTTCAGGAATAAATCTGCAAAAATAAATAAAAAGTCCCAGCGGGATAAGAGAAGCCAGAACTGAGAATTTTCCTTTGAAAAATTTTCCTGCAAAGATCAGAAAAACCGCAAATAAAAATCCTAAAAGTATTGCTGTGAGCATATTTTCGAAAAAATTCCGTGTTCAGGCAAATATAATAGTATTATTTAAGTTTTTGGAATTTGAAGAAGCACATATCTGCTGCCACAGATGCTATAAAAGAAGGATTTTTTTTTTTGAAACTTTTCGGCAGATTATTATCATCAAATTTCTTAAAATCATAAGTATTTTCTATGATATCTCCAGAATCAAATATTCTAAAACTTAATTTCAGAAAAAATAATTTATGAATATCCGGAAACAATAATATGATGTTTAAAACCTTCTCCTATTCAAATTCTTAGTACAAGGTTCTCGACACGATAGATCTTACAAGTTTCAAAACCCGTGAGGTCTGGTACTCGATGCAGATTTCTTATTTATGAATAAATACGAACATTCAATAAATAAATTATGAATATTAATAATTCATATTACTTTTTACCCGGGCCAACCTTTCTATATTAAAAACAGGAAAAGCCAAAGCTGTACGTTTATCTACTCTGGAAGGTATATGCAATGCGCTAAATTGCCAGCCCGGGGATATTTTAGAATATACTGAAGAAGAGTAACTGGCATTTCTGATATTATTTTTAATTTACCGTCAAAAATCACAATATGCGCCTATTTTTTGCTTTCCTGCTTTGTTCTGTAGCTTGTTTTAGCCAGACCACTACTTATAATATTTCTTTTGAAAACGCTGTACATCATGAAGCTAATATTAAAGCCAGCTTTCCCAATCTGGGATCGGAAGTTCTCACTTTAAGAGTGAGCCGAACTTCCCCCGGAAGGTATGCGCTTCACGAATTTATAAAGAATGTTTATGGAGTAAAAGCTACCAACAGCAAAGGTGAAGAACTTAAAATGAACCGGCCCGATCCCTATTCCTGGAAAATTTCCGGTCATGATGGCACTGTGAATATTGAATATACACTTTTTGCAAACCGTGGAGATGGTACTTACACGCAGATAGATTTAACCCACGCTCATCTTAACATTCCCGCCACTTTTATTTATTCCGAAAAATTAAAGCAGCGCCCTGTAGAAGTCAATTTTAATACAACAGGGCATCCCGACTGGAAAATTGCCACCCAGCTGAAGCATATTAGCGGCAACAAATATTTTGCGCCAAATTTGTATTATTTTATGGACAGCCCTACAGAAATCAGCAATTTTGATCTGCGGCAATATCAGGTTGATGGGCAAAACATCCGCTTTGTACTGCACCATCCCGGTACAGATCAGGAATTTGACCAGTACTGGGAACAGGTGAAAAAGATCGTGACGCAGGAAAAAGCGGTTTATGGAGAACTACCTAAATATGATTTTGGGGAATATACCTTCCTGGCCTGTTATATGCCAAATGTTTCCGGGGATGGCATGGAGCACCGCAACAGCACCATACTTACCGATGTTGAAAGTTTGGGCGAAGGCGGAATGAAAGGAAACATCGGAACCGTTTCCCATGAATTTTTCCACTCCTGGAATGTGGAACGAATAAGACCAAAGTCCCTTGAACCCTTTAATTTTGAAAAGGCCAATATGAGCGGCGCCCTATGGTTCGCTGAAGGTTTTACAAGTTATTACACCGGCCTTATTCTTTGTCGCGCCGGAATCACCACTCCTGAAGAATACGTAAACAGCCTTAACGGCACGTTTAACTATGTATGGAATTCTCCTGCGCTGGAATATTTCAACCCAATAGAAATGAGCTATCAGGCGCCGTTTGTAGATGCTGCAACTTCGGTAGACCCGGTAAACCGCCAGAATACTTTTGTTTCTTATTATTCCTACGGAAGTATTCTCGGTCTCGCACTTGACCTTCAATTAAGAGAAAAAGAGCTTAATCTTGACGATTTTATGAAACTGGTTTGGGAAACCTACGGCGAACCGGAAATTCCGTACACCATTGATGATTTGAAGGAAATTTTAGGCAAATATGCCGGAAAAGAATTCGCTTCACAATTCTTCAGCAATTATATTTATGACAGTAAGATGCCGAATTATGAAAACCTATTTAATACCGTAGGACTGGAAATATCCCAACAAACTGATCAGGCATATTTTGGTGCATCTGTACGCGATTCAGAAAAAGGACTTGTAATTAGCAAAGGCCCCATGAAAGGAACACCCGCATATATTGCGGGATTAGATGAAGGGGATAAAATTGTAGCAATAAATTCTACAGAAATAAGCACTAAAGAAGCCTGGGAAGGTGAAATTTCGAATTTTGAACCCGGCGATACTTTTGAAGTCACTGTCTCCAGCTATGGAACAGAACGAACAGCAGAAGTAAAACTTCAGCCAAATCCTACCTATATCATCAAAATTGATGAAAATGCTTCGGCTTTAACAAAAGCTGCCAGAAAAAAATGGCTTTCAGAAAAATAAAAATCAAGCGGAACAGATTGTTTCGGCTATCGCCTCGCAATACCGGTCTTAAAAGGTTGATAAAATTTAGTGACAAAAAAAAGCCTGTTGCGTAAAAATCACAACAGGCTTTTTTATGATGAGCAATTTCCTCAAGATTAATCTGCCAGAATAATTGCTTTGTTATCTTTTAACTCAAGAACTCCGCCCTGTATAGTGTAATACAGCACATTTGTTTCTGATGATGATTTCCTGATATCCTTGTTGAATTTTTCAGTTTCGGCACCAGCTGCAAGATTAATTTTAACGTCACCTTTTGTAAGAGTGGAAACTATAGGTGCATGATTATTCAGCATTTGAAATTCACCATCATGTCCAGGCACTTTTACCGCGTCCACTTCAGCTTCAAAAACCACTGCTTCAGGAGTTACTATTTCTAAATACATATTTTTCAGTTATCAATTATCAATAACCAGTAAGAGCAACAGGCAAATTTAAAATATCGCCTACTGAGCACTACCTGCTATTTGGATTCAGCCAACATTTTTTCTCCGGCTTCTATAGCATCTTCAATAGTTCCTTTCAGGTTAAAAGCTGCTTCCGGAAGATGATCAAGCTCTCCGTCCATAATCATATTAAAGCCTTTGATAGTTTCTTTAATATCTACCAACACCCCTTTAAGTCCTGTAAACTGCTCGGCTACGTGGAAAGGCTGAGACAGGAAACGTTGTACACGCCTTGCACGTGATACCGCCTGCTTATCTTCTTCAGAAAGCTCTTCCATACCAAGAATTGCAATGATATCCTGTAATTCCTTATATCGTTGAAGAAGCTCCTTCACCCTTTGTGCACAGTTATAATGATCTTTCCCTAATATTTCAGGTGTAAGGATCCTTGAAGTAGAATCCAAGGGATCTACCGCAGGATAAATACCAAGTTCGGCAATTTTACGAGAAAGTACCGTTGTTGCATCCAGGTGGGCAAAAGTTGTTGCTGGTGCCGGGTCAGTAAGGTCATCTGCAGGTACATAAACCGCCTGTACCGAGGTAATAGAACCATTTTTAGTAGAAGTAATTCGTTCCTGCATCGCACCCATTTCAGTGGCAAGTGTTGGCTGGTAACCTACGGCAGAAGGCATACGTCCCAGAAGTGCAGACACTTCGGAACCTGCCTGTGTAAAACGGAAAATATTATCTACAAAGAAAAGAACGTCTTTCCCCTGCCCTTCTCCCGCTCCGTCACGGAAAAATTCAGCTATCGTTAATCCTGAAAGTGCCACACGAGCACGTGCCCCGGGTGGTTCGTTCATCTGACCAAATACGAATGTTGCTTTTGAATCCTTCATGGCCTCCTTATCCACCTTCTGAAGATCCCAACCGCCTTCTTCCATAGAATGCATAAAATCATCTCCGTATCTAATAATTCCCGATTCAAGCATCTCTCTTAAAAGGTCGTTACCTTCTCTTGTTCTTTCACCAACTCCGGCAAAAACGGAAAGGCCACCGTGACCTTTTGCAATATTATTAATAAGTTCCTGGATAAGTACGGTTTTACCAACCCCGGCACCTCCAAAAAGACCAATTTTACCACCTTTGGAATAAGGTTCAATAAGGTCAATCACCTTAATCCCGGTAAATAAAACTTCAGTAGAAACAGATAAATCTTCAAATTTTGGTGCTTCACGGTGAATTGAAAGACCATCTTTTCCTGATTTTGGAAGATTCCCAAGACCATCAATTGCATCTCCAATTACATTGAACAAACGGCCGTAAACATCACCACCAACCGGCATCTGGATAGGAGCACCTGTAGCAACCACTTCAACTCCTCTGCTCAAACCATCTGTAGAATCCATTGAAATTGTTCTTACAGTATCCTCACCAATGTGAGACTGTACCTCTAGCACCAAAATGGAACCGTCTTTTCTTGCAATTTCAAGAGAATCGTAGATTCTCGGCAATTCAGTGTTTTCTGAGTCGAACACAACATCAACTACAGGACCAATAATCTGGGCAACTTTACCTGTGACTTTAGACATTATCTAATTCTTTATTGTTTAATATTCAAAATCTGAAAAAATCTATTGGCTTGACTTATAATAACGTAAAACCTAAAACAGCCATTTTCAGGCTGCAAAGATAGTTTTTTCTTTATAAAATCATAGAGCACAATAAATAACTTTTTTATCCCAATCACAAACCCGGATTCAGGAATATTTTATAAGTGTTTATCTTCGGAAAAAATCAAAAAAAATCCCTTCACTTTTTACAGAAAAGGGATTTTTATAAATTTTGATACTATCAATTATTCCACAGTAACAGATTTTGCCAGGTTCCTTGGCTGATCTACGTTCTTACCAAGCATTACTGCTATGTGGTAAGAAAGCAGCTGAAGCGGAATAGTGGTAAGCAAAGGACTCATAGACTCCATTGTTTCCGGCACCTCAATTACGTGGTCTGCCAATTCCCTAACTTCAGTGTCACCATCGGTTACGATTGCTATAATTTTACCCTTTCGGGACTTTATTTCCTGAATATTGCTCACAACCTTCTCATAATATCCTTTCCTGGTAGCAATAACCACAACAGGCATTTGTTCATCTATTAAGGCAATTGGGCCATGTTTCATCTCTGCCGCAGGATAGCCTTCAGCATGAATATATGATATTTCCTTTAATTTAAGAGCACCTTCCAGCGCTACAGGGAAATTAAAACCCCTACCAAGATACAGGCAGTTTGTGGCATCTTTATAAATATCTGCTATTTTTCTAATATGTTCATCAGAATTTAATGCCTTTTGCACCTTATCCGGAATCCTTTCCAGTTCCTGCAAATGCATTTGGAAATCTGAATTAGAAATTGTGCCCATATGCTTGGCTAATTTGAGCGCCATTAAGGTAAGCACAGTTATTTGTGTAGTAAATGCTTTTGTTGAAGCTACACCAATTTCAGGCCCGGCATGTGTATAAGCCCCGGCGTGGGTCTCTCTCGATATGGAAGAGCCTACAACATTACAAACTCCAAATACAAAAGCTCCTTTTTCCCTGGCTAATTGTATTGCCGCCATAGTATCGGCTGTTTCCCCACTTTGGGATATGGCTATAACCACATCTTTTTCAGAGATTATTGGATTTCTGTAACGAAATTCTGAAGCATATTCCACTTCTACGGGAATTCTGGCAAGTTCTTCAAAAATATATTCTGCCACCAAACCGGCGTGCCATGAAGTTCCGCAGGCTACGATTATAATTCTTTTAGCATTGGAAATCCTTTCGATATTATTATCTACTCCGGCCATCCTTATTATGCCCTTTTCAGGAAGCATTCTACCCCTAAAAGTATCACTTATGGCATTAGGCTGTTCATAAATCTCCTTCAGCATAAAATGGTCAAAACCACCTTTTTCTATCTGCTCAAGGTTCATTTGAAGCTCATGAACATAAGGGTCTACAAGAGAGTCATCCTTAATCTTCCTGATCTTCACCTCTTTGTTGCGGCGTACCACCGCCATTTCACCATCTTCAAGATATATAGCGTTATTGGTGAATTCGATAAACGGTGAGGCATCTGATGCCACAAAAAATTCATCTTCCCCAATCCCAATAGCTAACGGGCTACCCAAGCGGGCAACCACAATTTCATCTGGCTTATTTTTATCAAAAACTGCAATAGCATAGGCACCCACAGTTTGATTTAAGGCAATTTGCACAGCCTTACCAAGTTTCACATTTTCTTTTTGCTTAACATCTTCAATAAGATTTACAAGTACTTCGGTATCTGTTTCACTTTTGAAGGTGTAGCCACGGGTTTTCAATTCCTTCTTGAGGGTATCGTAATTTTCAATAATCCCGTTATGAATAATTACAAGATTTCCCGAATTGGAATAATGAGGATGAGAATTGGTATCATTAGGCTCTCCGTGTGTGGCCCACCTGGTATGGCCTATCCCCACATTTCCGCTCGTATCTACCGAGCTTTCCATTTTTTCTTTAAGATCTGAAACCTTACCTTTTGTTTTGCATAATTTCAGTTCCCCTTCATCAAATAATGCAATACCTGCACTATCATAGCCACGGTATTCTAGCCTCTGCAGTCCTTTTAAAACAATGGGATATGCTTCCCTGTGTCCAATATATCCTACAATTCCACACATAATTTTCTACTGGTTTGTTTCTGTATAATAGATTCTGAGCTTTAATCGTTTTTCTTCATCATCGGCCAGATTACCGTATAATACGGTTCCTTCCGGGGAAAGTACAGAAACTGCAGGAACAGTTTCTACTTCTCCACCTCTAACACCGGACTGGTAAGGACCCGATATACTACCGTTACTGCTTCTTAGAACCACACTATTAATGTTTGGCACTATTACCAGTCCTAATCTTACATTATCGGCATCTTCATTAAGAATATTATTTACATGCTGGGTAAGACGTACAGTGTACCTCACACCAGTCTCGTCTGCATCTCTTTCCAGCCTCGAAGAAAAACTGGTTAAAGAATTTGAAGGATCTGCTGCATTAGTACCGGTGTCGTAACTGTAATCCACCAGAATGGTATTATTCTCAAGATTATATAAATAAATGCGCTCCGGCTCCCTTATGCCTTCTACCGCAGCCTGATTAACATAAAAGCTAAGATTGGCTTCATTAATAAGCCAGTTATTTTCCCTTAACTGCTCCAGTTCCCCTTCATTTTGAAAAAGCTCAATAATGGCCATACTGCCTTCCCCACCTTTCAGGTAAAGGTTCTCTGCCCCCAATTCTGAATTGGACTGCTGAATATTCTGAAGAATTTCATCAGGATATTCTCCTTCAAAGGTATTTACAATATTAGCTCCTAAAGTAAATCTATAACTGCTTCTTACCAACGTGTCTTCCTCTCCTTCAACTTCCTGGAGCTGTTTATAATAAAGCGTTACTCCCGCATCACTACTGCCGAAATTAAGTAACGACATATGTCCGGCCTGATTTACGGCTTCTGCTTTAATAAAAAGCCCTCTAAGGTAATTCCTGAAGTTAGAATTATTAGATAATTCCGCATCACCTTCCCTGTCCAGAATCTTTTCCTGAAAATATTCCACAGGCAACTGCAGTCTCAAAGCTGGTGCCGAAACTACAGTATCACTTTCAGCATCGGCAGCCGGTTCATAAGACACAACTGCACGGTTTGAAGGCACAAAATTATCATTTTGATACAACTCCTCACCTCTTAAATTTTGCTCAATCAGATTCTGTTGATTAGAAAAATATTGCTGCCTGTCTTCAAATCCAGAATCGGGATCATAATCATTCAGATAATATCCAGATTCATAGACTGCTAATTTTATTGGTGAAGCAGGGTTGCCATAAATAGAATCAAGTGCGTATTCCACCTCATCATTTTCGGAACCTTCTACCGTAGAGCTAAAATATGGTATTCTTAGCACCACACTATCCAGTACCGGTTCGGTTCCAAAATTGGGATTAGCGGTTGTAAGAGAAAGTTGAGCAGTAATGCTTGCCTCACTTAAACCGTATAATTCGTTATTATACGCTCCCAATAGATAAGCCGGTTGATTGTTGGTTTGAACTGTATCCAATTTCTTAGACCATGCGGTAACTTCTGTCTCTAACATTTCCACGTTGGTAGGATTCTCTATAACTTCGCCACCCACGGTACTGTAATCTTCGTCACACGCAAAAAAAGAAAAAACAACAACAGATAATGTTGTTATCTTTACCATTAACCTTTTAAAATTCATTAGCTGTAATTTACTGTTTTAGGACTTTGGTATCATAAAAATCCTGATAAGCCTGAGCAAACTCCTCTCTGTTTTTATAAGGAAGAACTGGTTTATTGAGCCTGTTTACATAATTTTTTAATTCATCGGGAACCTCGTCCCCACTAATAATAATGGCATCAGAATTATCTACTGCCGTCTTTATTAGATTTACATAGTTGGGCTCTTCAAGATGTTCTACACTTTTATCTTCCATCCCGTCAAACAGGACTTTTTCCTGCATCTCTGTATTCAACGTATTATCAAAGCTTTGATTGTAAATAGAGGTCACTATTTTTGCATCACCAAACAAAGGCTCATTCCCATAGTAATTCCTTAAGTAGAGTGGCAGCAGAGATGCCAACCAGCCATGAACATGAATAATATCCGGAGACCAGTTTAGCTTCTTAACGGTTTCAATTACCCCTTTAGCAAAAAATATCGCCCTTTCATCATTATCATCAAAAAGATTTCCGTCTTCATCGGTAAGAGTAGCCTTTCTTTTAAAATAATCTTCATTATCAATAAAATAAACCTGCATTCTTTCTTTTGGAATAGACGCCACCTTTATTATCAGCGGCATATCCAGATCATTTATCACCAGATTTATTCCTGAAAGCCTTATTACTTCGTGTAATTGGTGCCGCCTCTCATTGATATTCCCAAACCTTGGCATGAAAATACGAATTTGACCACCTGCATTATTAACCATTTTTGCGGCTTCAAAGGAGGTTGATGAAATTTCGGTTTCAGGCAGGTAGGGTATAACTTCAGAGGAGACGTACAATACTCTCTTATCTTTCATAAAATCTTTGCTTTAAATGCGATTGCGAATAAAAAACACGCAAAATTACAAAAATTTATGCAGATTGCTAGTAATATCTTAAGTTTGCACGCTGTTAATTTTATAATAAAATGCAGATTTTTAAGGAAAAAGAAGCTTTAAAACGTACTCTGAATACACTTCGATCTGAGGGAAATATCATTGGGCTGGTCCCTACTATGGGAGCGCTCCATGAGGGCCATTTCTCACTAGTAAAGGAAGCCTTAAGGAGCAGTGACCAGGTGGTGGTAAGCATCTTTGTTAATCCAACCCAGTTCGATAATCCTGAAGATCTGGATAAATATCCCCGTACGCTGGAAAAAGATCTTGAACTTCTGAAAAAAGCACATGAAGATCTTATAATTTTCACCCCTAATGCCGTGGAATTGTATGGTGAGCGTGTAACTTCAGAACATTTCAATTTTGAAGGCCTGGAAAAGGTAATGGAAGGAAGATTCCGAAACGGGCATTTTGATGGTGTAGGTACTGTTATCAAACTTCTCTTTAGTATTATTGAACCTCATAAGGCCTTTTTTGGCGAAAAAGATTATCAGCAATTACAGATTATCAGAAAATTAACTGAAAGACAGCAGCTTCCCGTTGAAATTATTGGTTGCCCTATTTTAAGGGAAGATTCCGGCCTTGCAAGGAGCTCCCGCAATGAACGACTAAGTAAAGTACACCGGGAAAAAGCAGCTTTCATTTACCAAACCCTGCTGAAAACCAGGGAGATGTTTGGCACAAAAAGTGCAGAATATGTCACCCGGTGGGTTGAAAACCAATTTCAAAATTATCCATTCCTTAAGCTGGAATATTTTGAAATTGCCAACACCAAAACATTAAAAAAAATTAATCGAAAACGAAAAGGGAATCAATACAGAGCTTTTATTGCCGCTTATGCCGATGATATTAGGTTAATTGATAACATGCCTTTAAATAATTAATTCTGCAAATGCAAGTTCACGTAGTAAAGTCTAAGATTCACAGAGTTAAAGTTACAGGTGCCGATTTAAATTATATTGGCAGCATTACCATTGACGAGGACCTTATGGACGCCGCCAATATTATTGAAGGCGAGAAAGTACAAATTGTTAACAATAATAATGGTGAAAGACTGGAAACCTATGTAATTCCCGGCCCGCGAAATTCTGGGGAAATCACCCTGAATGGAGCTGCAGCAAGAAAAGTGGCCAAAGGAGATATTTTAATCCTTATCACTTATGCTGTTATGGATTTTGAGGAAGCAAAAAGCTTTAAGCCTTCCCTGGTGTTCCCTAATGAAGAAACAAACCTTCTCTCTTAGCCTTTTGAAGCAGAAATTAATCAAATTATTGAAAATTATACTCCCACTTTCCCTGGGTGTTTTTTTAATTTGGTATTCAATACAAAGCGCTACCCCACAGGAACGGGAAGAATTAATAAATAATATTCTAACGGCAAATCCACTCTGGATACTCCTGTCGTTTTCTCTTGGTACACTTTCCCACCTTTCACGCGCTTATCGTTGGAAATTCCTCCTGGAGCCACTAGGTTATAAACCGCGGTTTATAAATAGCTATATGGCGGTAATGGCCGGCTACCTTGCTAATCTTGGCATTCCCCGGTCTGGCGAGATGCTGCGGGCGGCAACACTGTTTTCTTATGAAAAAGTGCCGTTTGAGAAAGGATTTGGTACTATTATCTCAGAAAGAATTGCAGATCTCCTGGTATTGCTGATTATTGTTCTGATTACCCTTGCTATCCAGACTGAAGTTTTACTCTCTCATTTTGAAGCCAGTAATATAAACCCCATACTTAGTATTGGTATTTTGCTGCTGCTTATTACTGCAGGTGTTCTGGTGCTACAATTTATTAAAAGATCCACCTGGAAGATAGCTGTCAAAATTAAAAATATGGCAAAAGGACTGCTGGAAGGAATGCGGAGTATTTTAAAGATGAAGAAAAAATGGGCATTTATTTTTCATACCATTTTTATCTGGGTAATGTACATTCTTATGTTTTACGTAATAATTTTCACTATACCCGAAATGGCCAACGCAGGCCTGGGAGCAATAATGGCAGCCTTTGTGGTAGGATCTTTTGCCGTTTCGGCAAGTAACGGTGGTATTGGAGTTTACCCCGTTGCCATTGGTGCCGTTCTTATGGTCTACGGAATTTCAAAACAGGGCGGCGAAGCTTTCGGCTGGATTGTATGGGCAACACAAACCTTTCTCGTCCTAATATTGGGTGGTTTATCCTTCATTTTCTTGCCTGTTTTAAATCAGAAGAAATAAATACCTATCTTGTGTCGGTAAACACCTACACCTATGATAAAAAAATTACTACTATTTACAGTAGCTGTACTATGCCCCGTATTAAGCTCTGCTCAGGTTATTTATGAAACAATTTCTTCCTTGAAACTCCAGGAAGACAGGGAAATTAAAATACAACTCCCCCGAAATTACGAGGAAAACAAAGAAAAGCGTTATCCTGTTGCAATTGTACTGGACGGGGATTATTTATTTGAACCCGTTGCAGGAATAGCCGATTATTACTCATATTGGGAGGAAATCCCGGAAATGATAGTTATAGGAGTTAACCAGGATGGTACACGCCGGCAGGATGCTTCTTACGATGAAAGGCAATTTTTACCTGCTAAACAAGGTGCTGCTTTTTTCGAATTCCTGGGAATGGAGCTTTTGAATAAAATTGATGAAAAATACAGAACCTCTACTTTCAGGATTATAGTTGGCCATGATTTTACTTCAAATTTTATCAATTATTACCTGCTAAAGCCAAACCCTGTTTTCCAGGGATATATAAATTTAAGCCCGGACCTTGCTCCCGAAATGGCAAACAGGGTCACCAGTGCCCTTGCTACGGCCCAGTCTAAAAAATGGTATTACCTGGCCACCGGCAGTGAGGACATTCCACAGTTACAAGAGAGTATATTTTCATTCAGCAATCAGCTAAAAGGGATAAATAATGAGCTCGTTTCTTTCAAATTTGAAAATTTTGAACACGCCACTCATTATTCCCTGGTGGGGAAAGCTATTCCTTCAGCTATGGAAAGTATTTTTGAGGCATACAGGCCCATTTCTCAAAAAGAATTTAATGAAGTTCTGCTGCAAACTTCTGTCTCCCCCACTGCCTATCTTAAGGACAGATATGAAAGCATAAATAATCTCTTCGGAATAGAAAAGCAAATAAGAATAAATGACTTTATGGCCATTCACCAGGCAATAGAAAAAACCCGGCGCTGGGACGAATATAAAGAACTTAGTAAGCTGGCCGCCGATAACTTCCCGCGTACCATGCTGGCCACCTACTTTGAGGCCCGTTATGAAGAAGAAACCGGAAACCCAAAAAAAGCCATGCGCACCTATCAAAATGCATATGGACAACAAAAAATTGCTTTTTTAACCGTTGATTTTATGATGGAAAAAGCCAATGCAATTAAAAGAGATTTCGGTTATTAGCATGAAAATAGAAAAATGGCTAAAGTCAAAACCTCTTTTTATTGCCAGAATTGTGGCGCCCAATATTCAAAGTGGCAGGGCAGGTGCACATCCTGCGGAGAGTGGAATACCATTGTAGAAGAAGTTGTTCAAAAGCCTGACGCCAAGGACTGGAAATCTCCCGCCGCAAAAGAAGCAAAGAGAATTTCAAAACCCTTAAAAATTGCTGAAATTGAGAATGCCCCGCAATACCGATGGAAAACGGGAAACAATGAATTAGACAGGGTTTTGGGTGGCGGACTCGTGCCAGGCTCATTAACCTTGCTTGGGGGTGAGCCGGGAATTGGAAAAAGTACATTGATGCTCCAAATCTCCCTTCAGTTTAAATATAAAGTGCTTTACGTTTCAGGAGAAGAAAGCCAGCAGCAAATAAAAATGCGTGCGGAGCGTATAGATCCAAATCCCGCCAACTGCTATATCCTCACCGAGACCAAAACTCAGAATATCTTCAGGCAAATAGAAGCAATATCTCCTGAAGTGGTTATTATAGACTCCATACAAACCCTACACAGCGATTATATTGAGAGTTCCCCGGGAAGTATTTCACAAATCAGGGAATGTACAGCCGAACTTATAAAATTTGCCAAGGAGAGTTCGGTCCCGGTGATTCTAATTGGCCATATTACCAAGGAAGGAAGTATAGCCGGACCAAAGGTACTGGAACATATGGTAGATACTGTTCTTCAGTTTGAAGGCGACCGCAACCATGTTTACAGAATTTTGCGTGCCCATAAAAACCGTTTTGGTTCTACGCATGAACTCGGGATTTATGAGATGCAGGGCAGTGGCTTAAGGGAAGTCACCAATCCTTCTGAAATTCTTATCTCCAAAAACGATGAAGATTTAAGCGGCACCGCCATTGCCGCCACCCTTGAGGGTATGCGCCCGCTTATGATAGAAATCCAGGCTTTGGTAAGTACGGCCGTCTATGGCACCCCGCAACGCTCTACCACCGGTTATAATGCTAAAAGGCTGAATATGATCCTGGCAGTTTTGGAAAAAAGGGCCGGATTCAAACTGGGAGCAAAAGATGTTTTCCTGAATATTACCGGCGGAATTTCTGTAGACGATCCGGCTATAGACCTTGCTGTTGTGGCTGCAATTTTAAGTTCAAATGAAGATATTCCGGTACCAAAAGATGTATGCTTTGCTGCCGAAGTAGGCTTAGCCGGGGAAATTCGTCCTGTAACCCGTGTAGAACAGCGTATTATTGAAGCTGAAAAACTCGGCTTTGCCATCATATTAATTTCCAAACAAAGTAAAGTGCCGGCTAAAAATTATCAAATAAGGATTATTAAATTAGCTAAAATGGAAGATGTAGTGAGTCATCTTTTTGGATAATCTGGCACAATTCGTGCTAATAATGTGCTGAAAAAGAAAAACATATGCAGTATTTGAAGGTTTTGAGTATTTTGGTGGCACTGCTGGTAACTATAAGTTGCTCCCAGTTAAATAAAGCTTCAGATTATATTACAAATCCATCTGCCAAAGTTATATACAAAAGAGATTTTAATGTCTCAGATAGTCTTTTCCGGCTTTGGGAAAATCAGGTAGAGCTGGCGTTACAGGATAGTGTGCAGGTAGAAGTACCTTATCAGGAAAAAGGCCTTTTTCTCCCCCGCACTTTTCCTGTTTATTCTTACGAAGTAGACCTTGCCCCCGGTGAGCTTTTTAAGCTTAAAATAAAAACCGATTCGCTTAAAGAACTTGTTTTTATAGATATGTACCGGGAAACCGGCGACAGCATTAACAGGTACAAAAAAGTGGAAAGTGCGTCTTTTGGAGAGAAAACTTTCAATTTTGAAGCAGAATCTGAAGGGAAATATAAAGTGGTGCTTCAACCGGCAATAGAAGCACATTCTGCATTTTTACTGAAAATGACCAAAGCTCCGGTATATACCTTTCCTGTAGCTTCGGGACGTAATGAATCCATACAAAGTTTTTGGGGAGATCAACGCGATGGCGGCGCACGTAACCATGAAGGAATAGACATTTTCGCCAATCGCGGTACCCCTGTACTCGCAGCTACTTCCGGAAGAATAACCTATACCGGTGAAAAAGGCCTTGGCGGGAAACAGGTGTGGCTTAGAGACAGCCGTCGCGGTCAATCCCTTTATTACGCTCACCTGGACAGTATAAATCCCCTTCCCGGTAGCGTAAAAGCCGGCGACACTTTAGGGTTTGTAGGTAACACCGGCAACGCCAGAACCACTCCACCACATCTTCATTTTGGAATTTACAGAAACTTTGAAGGTGCTATCAATCCGCTGAAGTATGTTTTTCAGCCAAAGAATATTGAAAGTGAAGAGGAATTAACCTCAGCTATTCCGCATAAAATTCTAACCACGGCCGTAAGGGCTAACTTGCGGAATAAACCCACCACATCCAATTCAAGGATTATTGGTTCCTCTAAAGCCAGTGACACCTTAAATATTTTAGGAAAATCAAATGACTGGTATCACGTAAGGACTCCGCAGAAAAAAGCCTCTTTTATCCATCAGAGCCTGGTAACTCCCATATAATATTATGGAGCCGGATTAGGAATAGCTTCATGTACTTCATTTATTTCCTCCAGAATTTCTTCGGAAAGAACCACATCTATACTTTCAATATTTTCAGAAAGCTGTTTAATATTTGTTGCTCCAATAATATTACTCGTCACAAAAGGCTGCTGATTAACAAAAGCCAGAGCAAGGTGAGTAAGGCTTAAATCATATTTAACTGCAATTTCCTTATATGCTTTGGTAGCCGCCACAGCCTGGTCTCCGGAATATCTTTTATACTGCGGAAACAGAGCCAGACGGGTGTTTTCTTTAATCCCGTTAAGATGCTTACCGGTTAAGGTGCCCATTCCAAGCGGGGAATATGGCAACAAACCAACATTTTCCCGGTGACAAACTTCTGTGAGGCCTATTTCATCTTTACGGTTCAACAAATTATAAGGGTTTTGAACCGTTATAACTTTTGAAAGATCGTTCTTTTTGCTTTCTTCAAGAAAACGCATCAAACCGTAGGCTGTTTCATTAGACAGGCCAATATGGCGTATTTTGCCAGCCTTCACCATTGCATCCAGATTTTCCAGGACTTCTTTAAAATTATCTTTCCATTCCTCCTGCTCATAGGTATAACCTCTTTTTCCAAAAAAATTGGTTTGCCGTTCCGGCCAGTGTAACTGATAAAGGTCCAGGTAATCTGTTTGCAGTCGCTTTAGACTATTATCCACGGCTTCCTGAACAGCCGCTTTATGAAATCCAAGATCCTTCCTAATATGGGAAACCATATCTCCGGGACCCGCAATTTTGGAAGTCAGCACAATGTCTTCCCTTTTTCCTGTTTTCTTCAGCCATTTGCCAATTATTTCCTCGGTTCTTCCCTGTGTTTCAGCTTTTGCGGGTACAGGATACATTTCTGCTGCATCCAAAAAATTCACCCCCTGCTCCAGGGCATAATTTATTTGCTCATGCCCTTCAGCCTCGGTATTTTGCTGGCCCCATGTCATTGTACCAAGGCATATTTTACTAACTTCTATATTGGTATTGGGTAATTTTGTGTATTTCATTTTTTCGTTTTTCTGAAAGACCTATTGGGTTCTTATATCATTAATTCCCCGGACTCTCTACAATTTTTCTTTAGCCTAAGCACGTATTCACACTTGCAGGGTTTTAAAAACCCTGCAGAAGAAGTTTCCTAAATCCTCTATTATTCTGCTTCATTCAGGAGTTTATTAATCTCGTCCAGTTTGGGAGTAAGAATTACTTCTATCCTGCGATTTTTTGCCCTGCCCTCAGCAGTATCATTACTGGCTACAGGAGCGTATTCTCCCCTTCCCGCAGCAGTAAGGTTTTGAGGATCAATATTGTTATTTTCTTTTAAAATCTGAACTATTGCCGTTGCCCTTTTGGTGGATAAATCCCAGTTATCTTTTAACTGGCCGCTGCCACCATAAGGCACATTATCGGTATGGCCTTCAATAAGCACCGCAATATCCTGGTTTTGTGCTAATACCTGCCCAAGTTGCTGTACAGCTTTTCTACCTTCAGCATTTACCGCCCAACTTCCGGAATCAAAAAGCAATTTATTCTCCATAGAAACATAAACCTTTCCGTTTCGTTGCTCTACAGTTAATCCTTTTCCTTCAAAATTGGTCAATGCTTTTGAAATGGCATTTTTAAGGGCATTCATTTTGGCATCTTTTGCAGCTATAAGGCCTTCCAGCTCATCTATTCGCCGGGAGCGTGCCTGCAAATCCTTCTGAAGTTTTTCCAGACGTGTCTGCTCGGCAGCCAAAGTGCTTTCTTTTTCCTCCAATTGTGCAAGCAGTTCCCGGTTTTGTCTGGAGTTTTCAGCAATTGCTGCGGAACTGTTCTGCTCCAGGGCATCATAAGAATTTTTCAGTTTCTCATATTTTGAAGTAAGGCTAGAAAGCTCTTCACTTAAATTGTCCCTTTCAGCAGTAAGATTTGCATGTTCCTCCTGAAGGCTTTCATACTCCTGCTGCATCTTCTCATAATCCCTTATTTCATCTGCCATCTCCCTGTTTTCACGGGTAAGATCGGCATGTTCTCTTTCCAGCTCGTCATATACCTTTGAAGATACACAGGAGCTGAGCATTAAAGACATTGTAACTAGTAAAAGAAAAGATTTTTTCATCATATTTTGTTATTCGAGTTCAAGTAATATGGGGCAATGATCACTGTGATATGCCTCCGGTAATATAACGGCACGTTTCATCTTTTCTTGTAAAGGCCGGGCCACTAAATTATAATCTATGCGCCAGCCTTTGTTATTATTACGGGCATTTGCACGGTAACTCCACCAGGAATACTGGTGCGGTTCTTCGTTAAAGTGCCGGAAGGAATCTACGAAGCCACTATCTAAAAAATTACCTATCCATTCCCGCTCTACCGGTAAAAATCCGGAAACATTTTTTAACCTCACCGGATCGTGAATATCTATAGCTTCATGGCAAATATTATAGTCTCCGCAGATTACAAGATTTGGAATTTCCAGTTTTAGCTCATCTATGTATTTCTGAAAATCTGCCATATACTGCAGCTTGTGTTCAAGCCGTTTGATATTAGTGGCAGAAGGGAGATATAAGCTCATGACTGAAAAATCCTCAAAATCGGCCCGAATGTTCCTGCCTTCATGATCCATGTAATCTATACCGGTTCCATAAGCAACATTCTTTGGCTGGGTTTTGCTTAAAATTGCAACCCCGCTGTAGCCTTTTTTAGTTGCCGGATACCAATAATGATTGGGATAGCCGGCTTCTTCAAATTCTTCCAGGTTAAGCTGTTCAGGCTGTGCTTTTATTTCCTGCAGGCATACAATATCAGGTTTTGCCTGTTGCAGCCAGTCTAAAAAACCTTTTCTTACCGCGGCACGAATACCGTTTACGTTATAGGAAATAATTCTCATTAAAATGATTTTGCTCAAAAATAAGCCTATCCCGAAGAAATACCAATTTCAACCGGAAAGCATTAATTATGGTTTTTAAAAATCAGGATTTAAAAGATTATCTTACTATAAATCGTTTGACTTTACCCGCTTCCCGGGTGCCCACACGAAGAAGATAAACTCCTTTTGCCGCATAAGACATATCAAAAGTATAAGTATATGCCTCTCCATTGAAGTTCATACTATTTTCAATTAATTTCTGGCCCAGCATATCATGTACAGTAATGCGCAGGGGCGCTTCAAAATTGGCTTCAAGGCGTGCACGGTATATCCTGCTGCCTTCTTCCCCGGGCATCATGCTTATTACTTTTAATTCAGCCTCATCCAGGATAAAATCATCAATATCCAGGCTGCTGTCACGAATATTAACAGAATAATCGTGGGTGGTTCCATATTCCATTACATCACATGGAGCATTAAGATCACCCTCATAAGAAGTGTCCCCTGCCCTTATACGCAATAAATGCTGTCCTAATGGCGCATTTCCAGGTATGGAGAAATCTTCGGAAACAGGAGTATTGGCTTGAGGAATAACTACTGAAGTGATTAATCGTTCATCATCTTCAAAAACGGCATTATCATTAAAATCTATCCACATTGAAAATTTTTCATCATTTTGTCCGGTTTGTGTAAAAATGGATTTAACCGTTACTGTAAAATTATCCTCAGAACGATCCAAATCTGCTGTGAGGCTAATAAAATCAATATAGCCGTCATCACAAGGAATACGTTCATTCAAAGCATTGGCAAGTTCAAAATAAAAAAGTCCGTCGCCAAAAGAACAATCTGAGCCTTCAGGAATACAATTAAGATTAGCGATAGACTTTACCTCGGGATCATTCGTGGGATTAAAATCGTCCTGAAGATGGGTGCTCGCCACAACCCTATACCTGCCGGAAGCTTCAATACTGGCTTGCTGGCTAAAAGTATAAACCTCATTTTCACCAACTCCTACAGTTCCCGTAAAAGTTTCGGTTACACTAAAATTATCACCAATTTGATAAGAAACCGGAAAATCAGATTGTGGTTCTCCTCCAAAATTTTCAATAGTAATTACCACTTCTTCACTGTCTGTTAAATCCTGGCCGGTAACCGGAACATCTATAGAAGTAACCCCAACATCTTTTGGCGGCAGGTTTCTTATTTCGCTAACTAAAGTATCATTATCAGGGTTCTCATCATTAACCAGCCCTGTGACAAAAGTAACCTCATAGGTTTCTCCCACTTCAGAAAAATCGGCCGTTTGTGTAAATGTAAATTCTGTGGAAGAAGTAGCCGGAATAGTTTGTGTGAAAGTTTCAGTCACAGTTTCTTCCCCTTCTATAGTATAACTCACCGGAAAACCGGATTGCGCATTTTCTCCGAAGTTTCTAATCCTCACAGAAATCTCTTCAGCATCTCCAAGGCTGGCATCCTGCGGTGTAACCAAAGAAATTACACCTATATCATTTTCATCTTCGGGAGCAATTCTAAATACCCCTACCCGGTTTTTACGCTGTATCCCCTCAAAATATTCGGCGTTGTGCCAAAAGGTAACATTATCTTCAGGATCTACAGTAAGATGGGCATAATCTCCATACCTGCTGCTGGGGTCTGGATCTTCACCTTCCACAATGCTTTGTTCCTCGAGTGTCATTATACCTAATTCATCACCGGCATATCTGCCAGTGTAACGTATGGATGGATATATAGGATTCTCCGGGCTGTCATCAAGAATAGTAAAACCCAAACCTATATTTCCCATTTCATCTATTCCTATACTACCGCTAAACCTGTCACTCTTATCCGGAGCATAAGTTCCTTCCTGGTAAACAGACCACGGCCCACCCTCATCTTGCTGCCGGAGTTCGTACCAGCGTATTCCGGCATGTTCTGCAGCAGTAAAATCTATATCTACCACAAAGTTCATCACTACTGAATTATATCCATTAAACCTCCTGTAGGGGGTCATATACATCATGGTGGCCTGTAGTGCATCAATTTCGGGTGCATCGCCAGGTTGTGAAAGATTGCTGAAAGCTCCACCGTCAAAAGTAGCCGAAAAAGGTGAAACTCCCTGTGCTGCCCCTAACTCCTGAGATTCAGAAATAGTAGAACTTACCGGGTCTTCCCAATTAATATTCACCAGCCAAATTTTTAAATGATCCTGTGCCACTCCGGCCCAGGCATCGTCCTGCATGAAAACAATTGGTGAATTTCCACGGGGAGGAGGAATGTCTCCTATAGCATGTAAACCGGCGGGACTGTAAAAGCCGTTGGTTTGAATTCCCGGTAATGGAAAGGAAACTATGCCGGCCACTTCGCCTTGTAACATCTGATCCCGCTCCACCACATAAATCACCTGACTTTCATCTGCCGTATTTGAGTTTTTGTTCGTGGTGATGTAATAACCGTCTCCCCAGATTGAAATTTTTGGATAATCGGGTAATACTTCGTTGGTGGTAAACCTGTAGGTGTACCAGCCATCGTTTAAAGGATCGGGGCCTCTGGATACAGCAATTAAAAAACTTTCCGGGGTATCGCTAAACTGACTAATAAGATAACGATCTGCGAATTCATCATAAACTACAATTGGATCTCCCAGGGTTTCATTGGCAAATTCACCGCCAATACTGGCAAGGGAAGCCGGCTCCATTAATTGATTTCCCTGTTTATCCCAAATTGAAAAAGCAGAATTCCATGCATTTAAATAATGATTGGGCCCTGCAACTCCCGTTGGATCTGTTGGAGTGGAACGTGAACTTACCGCCTCATAAGAAAGAATAGGCGCTTTAGCAGGAATATTACCTTTTTTGCTTTGAACTGCCGGATCTTCAGTTTTTGGAAGCCCCTTTCCCGGCACCACTTTATTGATTCCGCGGTTACGAGGATTATATATTTTAAATTCTGAAGATGGTGGCACCAGTTTCCTCTTAGAAATGGGTGAAGAGGGAACTGCACGGGCAGAATCAACATATATTGGCCCGGATCTTTCTCTTTTCT
Source organism: Autumnicola musiva (assembly GCF_031846585.1). Classification (NCBI taxonomy): domain Bacteria; kingdom Pseudomonadati; phylum Bacteroidota; class Flavobacteriia; order Flavobacteriales; family Flavobacteriaceae; genus Autumnicola; species Autumnicola musiva. The sequence goes on along the minus strand of NZ_JAVRHK010000011.1, from coordinate 88,448 downwards.
GCGCTGTAGCTTCAGAGTGAAAAATAAAAACAAGAATAAAAAGAAAAAATATATTTCTCAACATAACAGCAGTGTCTTCAAATGCGCCTTAAAAGTAGGTAATCCTGAATTATTTTAAGCCAAAGAGGCAACTAAAAAATAATTGCCTCTTTCAAATAATAATGATAATATTTAATTACTAATTAAAGTTTAAGCCAGTTTCTAAAATCAGTCTCTTTTCTTATAATTGCTGTAAGTTCTGAGATTTTCACTCTTTTTTGTTCCATAGAATCCCGGAATCTTACAGTTACGGTTTTATCTTCCAAAGAATCATGGTCTACCGTAATACATAGGGGTGTGCCTGCTGCATCCTGACGGCGATAGCGCCTACCAATAGCATCTTTTTCATCATATTGCACTTTAAAATCCCATTTCAATTCGTCTACAATTTCCTGCGCAAGCTCCGGCAGCCCGTCCTTTTTCACTAAGGGTAAAATAGCTGCTTTTGTTGGCGCAAGTACGGCCGGCAATTTAAGTACTGTCCGGCTGCTTCCTCCCTCCAGTTCTTCCTCCTTTAATGCTGCAGAAAGTACCGAAAGGAACATACGATCCAGTCCTATAGAAGTTTCAATTACATACGGCACATAATTTTCCTTTAATTCAGGATCATAAAAACGCAGTTTTTTCCCTGAATGTTCCTCGTGCGCTTTTAAATCAAAATCGGTACGGGAATGAACTCCTTCAAGTTCTTTGAAACCAAAAGGAAAATCAAATTCTATATCTGCTGCGGCATTGGCATAATGTGCCAATTTATCGTGATCATGAAAACGGTAATTTTCCTGCCCAAGACCAAGGGAGTAATGCCATTTAAGGCGTACTTCTTTCCAATGTTCATACCACTTCAACTCGTCTCCGGGACGCACAAAGAATTGCATTTCCATCTGTTCAAATTCACGCATTCTGAAGATAAACTGGCGCGCAACAATTTCATTTCTGAAGGCTTTACCTATTTGGGCAATTCCAAAAGGAATTTTCATCCTTCCGGTTTTCTGAACATTCAGGAAATTTACGAATATCCCCTGTGCAGTCTCAGGCCTGAGATATAACTGGGTAGCCGATTCTGCTGATGCACCCAGCTTAGTTCCGAACATCAGGTTAAACTGGCGCACTTCGGTCCAGTTTCTGGAACCTGTTTCAGGATCGGCAATTTCCAACTCTTCAATAAGGGCTTTAACATCGGCCAGATCTTCATTGGTAAGCGACCTTCCCAGGCGTTCCAGTATTTCCTTCCGCTGACCTAAATATCGCATCACACGCGGATTTGTGGAAGTAAACTGCTCCTCATCAAAATCTTCCCCAAAGCGTTTTTTGGCTTTATCAATTTCCTTTTGCGCTTTCTGGAGAAGTTTTTCAGCATAGTCTTCTACCAAAACATCTGCCCGGTATCGCCTTTTTGAATCTTTATTGTCAATTAGAGGATCATTGAAAGCATCTACGTGTCCGGAAGCTTTCCAGGTGGTAGGATGCATAAGGATAGATGCATCAATCCCCACAATATTCTGATGCATTTGCACCATACTTTTCCACCAGTAATCCTTGATATTTTTCTTTAATTCGGCGCCGTTTTGTCCATAATCGTAAACCGCGCTTAAACCGTCGTAAATTTCGCTGGATGCAAAAATGTAGCCATACTCTTTAGCATGTGAAATTACATTTTTGAATAAATCGTCGTTTTTTGCCATAGAAGCAAAAATAAAAAAACCTCCCTGATATTTATCAAGACGGCCTTTATTTTTAGTTTTTTAATTATCTAAGGCTAAAATTTGAAGTGCCAATTAAATAAGGCCCGGAATATACATATACCTTATAGGATCCTTCAAGAAGCTTGTCTTCACTTGCATTGGCAAGAATACAAACATCAAGCTCTTCATTTTCATAAAAAACTTTTGAAGTGGCACTGTAAACCATTACCCCGCCTTGATGTTGCACGGCAATTTTATCACCTACCAGTTCATTTTCAGGATTATATACCTGGACATACAGATCTTTTTCTCCGGGTTCAGCCAAATCATTCCCTGAAATTGTAAAGCAGACCCTAATCTGGTCTACCCTTCTTGTTCTGTCATTTTCAACAATCTTACCGCTGTTCCTTACAATTACACCTTCTCCCCTAAGGCTGGTAATTTGCAATCTGGATGCACGGTTTACCTTATTGGCCAGACTCTGATTGGTTTCCTGAAGGGAATCTGAAATGCGGGTGCGTTCTTCCAGTTGTGTACTGGTACTATCTAAAGAAGTGGCTAAGAGTTGATTTTGAGCACTTAAACTGTCCACTACCCTAAATAACCTGTCTTTCTCTGCTCTAAGATTTCCTATCTCTCTTCTGAATCGGGCAATAAGAGCAATATTAGCCTCATTGTCTTTAACAGAATCCAGCAATCTGGTAATTCTTTCCCTTGCTTCAATCATATTTTGATCAAGCACTTCATTCTCCTCAATTGCATCATCATATTTAATAATAAGATCATTTAATTCATTTTCTATGGATGCTTTTTCGGTTTGAAGAATCTGCTGATTCTCTTTTTCTTCATTATAAAAACTGATGGTGTAGATTGCAAGAGCTATAAGTGCAACAGCCAGTACTCCAGCCAGAATTTTTAATGCTTTATTACTATCCTTATTCTTATTGCTTTCTTCAGTAACCATAAATTTGTATTTAGTTTGTAAATTTAGTTTTTAACCGAATAATACACAATGCATTAACAAATGTTTGACGATTTGGCAAATTTATTCTATCCTGAAACATGCAGCTGTTGTAACGGGGAGCTTTCCAAACATGAAAATACTGTTTGTACCGGATGCATTCATGATTTGCCTCTTACCAACTATCACCTGACTCCCGACAATCCAGTAACAAAAACTTTTTACGGCCGTGCTTCTATAGAAAACGGCACATCCCTCTTATTCTTCAGAAAAAAGGGAATGGTTCAAAACCTTATCCATAACTTAAAGTATCGTGGCCATGAGGAAGTGGGTTCTTTCCTGGGCAACTGGATGGGCAGCCTTCTTCAGGAAAATGCCAGTTTTCAGGATATAGATGCCGTTGTCCCCGTTCCCCTGCATAAACGGAAATTAAAAACCCGGGGCTATAACCAGGTAGAGCAGTTTGCCCGTAAAATTGCTTTAAAGCTTGATGCACAATATTTAGAAAATGTTTTAGTAAAAAGATCTCCAACAGGAACACAAACCCTTAAAAACCGACTCTCCAGGTGGGGAAATATGGAAGAAATTTTCCTCCTGCAAAACACGGAGCTTTTAGAAAACAAACATGTGCTACTTGTTGATGATATAATTACCACCGGTGCCACCCTGGAAGCCTGCACCAATAAGTTAAAGCAAATAAACGGCGTAAGAGTAAGCATTGCCACAATGGCTTTTACGGCCTGATAGCTACAATAAAATTCAAAATAATCGTTTCTTTGCTATAAATCTTTTTTTGCAATGAAATACAGGATTCCCAGCTTCATTATTGTTATTCTCCTCCTTTGCACCCTTGTGCAGTGTGCGAAAAAAGGAATGCCGGAAGGAGGTCCTGAAGACGAGGAGCCGCCAAGATTTATAAGAGCAAATCCTGAGAATTTTACCACAAATTTTGATGAAGAGGAAATCCGGATTTTCTTTAACGAGTATGTAAAACTGGAAAATCCCCAGCAGCAAATTATTATTTCTCCTCCTATGGACCCAAGGCCTTCTATCCTACCATTAGGAAGCGCCCGGAAAGATGTGAGAATTGAAATTTTTGACACCCTGGAAGAAAACACCACCTATACCATAAATTTCGGGAAGAGTATTACAGACAATAATGAAGGAAATCCACTCCATTATTTCAAATATGTATTCTCCACCGGGGATTATATCGATTCCCTGGAGGTAGGAGGAACTGTTGAGGATGCCTACCTCAAAAAACCGGCAGATTTTATCTCCATTTTTCTATATGAAGTAGATTCTACTTTTTCTGATTCCGTAGTGTATAAAAAAACTCCTAGATACGTAACCTACACGCTGGACAGTACCAATATTTTTAATCTGGAAAACCTGAAGGCAGGAACTTACCAGATGCTGGCCGTGCAGGACAACAACGATAATTACCTTTTTAATCCGGCAAAGGAAAAAATAGGATTTATAGAAAATCATATCACTATTCCTACAGATTCTACTTACCAGATCACCATATTTCAGGAGAAACTGGATTTCGAAATACAGCGTCCAAAGCAACTCAAAGGTCAGCAAATCTTGTTTGGTTACGAAGGCTCCGCCAACTTGGACAGCATACGTATTGAACCTCTTACCCCTCAGCCTTTCGGCTTTGAGTCCAGAATTGTTAAAGATAGAAAGACCGACTCCCTGTACTATTGGTATAAGCCTAACATAGAAACAGATAGCCTGGTTTTTGAAGTAATTAGTCCCGGCGGCAGAAGGGACACTCTTATTACAAGAATTACAGAAATGGAAAGAGACTCCCTTAAAGTAACTGCGGAACCTTCCGGAAATATAAACTTTGAGCAGAATGTGGTATTAAAAGCAAACACACCCCTTATTTCCAGTGATGAAAGCAGGATCACTGTTCTTGATAAAGACTCTGCCGCCGTTTCTTTTTCTACAGATTTAAGATTGCTGGAAAACGAACTTCATATTTCATTCAACAAAACTGAAAGCAACAAATATGTAGTGCAGGCATTGCCGGGTACGGTAACAGATATGTTTGAAGCCACAAACGATACCATCACACAACGAATAAGCACCAAGGCACTTTCAGATTTTGGTAATCTCACTTTCAGGCTTCAGAATGTAGAGGAATATCCTGTTATTGCTCAACTCACTAATTTGAAAGGTGAAGTGATGGCTGAAATATATTCAGAAGGAGAAAATGTGGTTGAATTTAAAAATTTGAACCCGGGTGAATTTTTTATGCGCCTGGTTTTTGACCGCAATGATAACAAAAAGTGGGATACGGGAGATTATCTTGAAAAAAGGCAACCGGAACGTATAGAATACTTCCCGGACACACTTGAAGTACGCGCCAACTGGGACCAAAACGAACAGTTTATTTTAGAATAAATTCATCGCGGTCCAGCAAAAACTTGAACTGATTGCGGGTTTCCTCTAAATGCGAATAATCCAGCTCTAATTCTAGAGAAAAAGGTTCTTCCACACCTGCCTCGTTAATAATATTTCCCAGGCAATCATATGCAGCACTATGTCCATTATATTTATGACCGCCCCCATCTATTCCCGTTCGGTTAACACCAACGCAATAGCTCATATTCTCAATCGCACGTGCTTTCAGTAAAGCATCCCAGGCAGCTATCCTTTTTGCGGGCCAGTTAGCCACATAAATCAGCAAATCATATTCTTGAGTGTTCCTGGAAAACACCGGAAACCGCAGGTCATAACATACCAGCGGACAAATTTTCCAGCCTTTGTACTCTACTATCAACCGTTCTTTTCCTGCGGTATAAGTTTGATCTTCTTTTGCCAATGTGAATGTATGGCGTTTGTCATAGATTTTATAAGAACCATCTGGATAAACAAAAAAGAGCCGGTTATAGTAATTGCCATTTTCAGTAATAATAACACTTCCGGAAATCGCAAGGTTTCTTCTTTTTGCCAGTTCCTGCATCCATAGCAAAGTGGGGCCATTGGTTTCTTCCGCCAGAATTTCGGCATTCATACTAAAACCCGTGGTAAACATTTCAGGAAGAACCACTAAATCCACATTTTCAGAGAGTGCATTAATTTCTTTACTGAATAAACTCCTGTTATTTTCTGAATGCTCCCAGTTTAGATTCACCTGAAGCATTGCAATATTTAAATTTTTGGCCATACGTAAAGTTATTAAAATTTAAGATTTTGCTGCCAATTCGTTGTTAAATGATTGCAGGTAAAAGTTCAAATAAATAGCTTTATTTACAAAATTTCCAACATGAGTTTAGCTACTTTTTTTCAAAAAGACACTTCTATTTCCAGGACCGGCAGGGGCGTAATTTCAGGAGTAATAGGAGGCCTGGCAGGAACCGCGGTAAAAAGCCTGGTAGAAAAATTTGTTACTGTACGTAAGGTGGAGCATCGCTCTGCACAGATAAAGATTCTGGATGATCTTTCCACTAAGGTCACGGGAAGTCCTATTAGTATTCAAAATGAAGCTTTAGCGGAACAACTACTAAATTTACCTATTGGAGCCAGTGTAGGTGCAGCCTACGGGTACAAACACCGTGACAAGGATGAGTTTAATATCAAGAACGGAATTATTTTAGGAAGTTCCACCTGGATTTCCACCCACCCAACTTCACTTCCCATCCTGGGACTGGAGGCCAAGCCGGTGGATGTGCCTATAAAAATGCAGGCCAATGAACTTTTTGCACACGTATTATTTGGCGTAACTACAGAACTGGTTCGTAATTACGTAAATAAACGTTTGAAGAAATAGTTACTTTTCCAGCTGTTTCAACATTTTCTTAATACGATCTTCCACTTTTTCTGAAGACAATTTTTCCCGGAGCCGGTCGGTAATAATAGGGAAGGAAAATGGCGTTGGTTTTTTACAATTTTTCCAGACGATCTTCTGGTCTTCTATACGTTCCAGAGCCATGCGTAGTCTACCTTCTTCCAACTGGTGCTCAAAAGTTTCCCTAAACGCCTGCTGATAAAGCAGATTATCTTCTTCATAATCCCTGAAAACACTAAACAGCAACTGAGAGCTGGACTGCAAGTGCTTACTTTTAATCATCTTATTAGGGTAACCGGTAAAAACGAGTCCTGCCACAACCGCAATATCCCGGAATTTTCTTCTTGCCATTTCCGTTGCATTTAAACTTTTATAAAGATCGTCCATAAGATATTCCGAAGAAAAAAGATCATTATCCAAAACCTGCTGCATATCGATTTCCTGATCGGAAAGAAGTTCAAATCCATAGTCGTTAAATGCAAGGGAAAAGCTGATTGGGGACAATAAACTAATCCTGTAAGCCAGCAAACTTCCCAAAGCTTCGTGTACAAATCTTCCTTCAAAAGGATAAAAAATGGCATGATGGCCTTCCCGGGTCTCAAATGTTTCAATTAAAAACTGGTGGTTATCGGGAATAATGGATTCTTTTTGCTGCCTTTCAAAAATCGGCAGGAGGGCTGTTAGTTCTTTTGAATCTGTACCAGTAGCAACAGAAGCTGCCGCGGCGTACATTTCCTGCCGGAGCAGTTCACTCATCTGTGCAGAAAAGGTCATCCTGCCACCCATCCAGCTGGGAACTTTTGCGTTTTTTTTATTAGACCTTTTCACAAGCACCTTCATATTTTTAATGCGCACCAGTTCCAGGGTACGGCCGGCAAAGGTAAATGCATCACCCGGATTGAGTTTGGAAATAAAAAATTCCTCGATAGTTCCAATATAGCCGCCCTTCATATATTTCACACTCAACATCGCATCGCTTACAATTGTTCCAATTTGCAGCCGGTGCCGCATGGCGATGCCACGGTGGTTCACTTTAAACCTTCCGTCTTCTTCAATTTCTACTTTTTTATATTCATCATAAGCCTGCAGGCTTTGACTTCCTTTAGTAATAAAATTAAGGATCCACCGCCATTCATCTTCAGTAATTGCCTGAAAGCAAAATGTTGATTTTATCTCCGGAAAAATATCCTTCGGAAAAAATCCGTCAGAAACCGCGAGGGTGGTAAGGTATTGTACCAAAACATCAAAACTGAGCAAATAAGGAATTCTGTCTTCCACTGCGGTTTTACTCGCCGCTTTCTGCAAAGCAGAAGCTTCTATAAGTTCAATAGCATGAGTTGGCAAAAAGTAGATCACGCTTTCCTTTCCCGGCTGGTGCCCGCTACGCCCTGCCCGCTGTAGAAAACGCGCCACTCCTTTTGGGCCGCCAACCTGAATAATGGTTTCCACCGGAGCAAAATCCACTCCCAGATCAAGACTGGAAGTACACACCACTGCTTTTAAAGATTCATTCCTAATCGCCTGCTCCACCCATAAACGGGTTTCTTTATTGATGCTGCCGTGGTGCATGGCCACCTCCCCGGCAAATTCAGGATATTTGGCGATTAGCTTCTGGAACCATATTTCACATTGGGAACGGGTATTGGTAAAAAGAAGGGTGGTGCGGGAACTTTTAATTATCGGCACCACCTCATCTATAAGGTGTAAGCCGAGGTGGCCACGCCATGGAAATTTTTCCATTTTCTCCGGAATAATGGATTTGACAGAAATCTGCTTATCAAGATTTGCTTTAATTAGCACCGAATTCTGAAATGCTTCCGATTCTGGCCCGAGCAAAACCTCCCTTGCCTGCTGAAGATTTCCGATAGTGGCCGAAATTCCCCAAATTTTAAGTTTTTTAGAAACAGTTTTGAGGCGGGAAAGAGCCAATTCTACCTGTACACCTCGTTTTGTACCTAATAGTTCGTGCCACTCATCTATAACAATGGCATTTAAATTTTTGAAGGTTTTTGCGTAGTTTTTGGAAGATAATAACAACTGAAGGCTTTCCGGAGTGGTAATTAAAAGGTCCGGCATGGATCTTTTTTGAGCGGCCCGCACTTTTTGGGGAGTATCGCCGGTTCTAATTCCTACCGTAAAGCCGGTTCCTGTTTCATCTGCAAATCGCTGTGCGGCCTGTTCAATTTCTACGGAAAGTGCGCGTAATGGCGTAATCCAGATAGCTTTTAGTCCCTTTTTATGTTTTTCACGATAATCAGGATTTTTTTTGATGTATTCCAAAACAATAGGAATCCAGAGGCCATAGGTTTTTCCGCTACCGGTGGGCGCATTCAGGAGTCCGTTTTGGCCTTTTAGGTAGGCATTCCAGGTTTGTTTTTGAAAAGCAAACGGTTTCCATCCCTGTTCAGAGAACCAATTTTCGGCAATTTTTAAAAGTTCTTTTCTGTTCATGTTTACCCTTCCGTCTTAATCAGCTACCGCTGATTAATCCACCTTCCCTTGAAAAAAGGGAAGGAGCTTTTTGTTTTCTTGTTTTCTCCATTTTAATTTCCCCACATTAAAAGAGGAGGTTGTTTTTTGCACAATCTGCTCCCCTCCTTTTTTAAGGAGGGGTGGCCGTAGACCGGGGTGGTTTTATTTGTTTTTAAATTTCAAATTATTACTTTACGGAATCAGAGCTTTTAAATCTTCCAGCGTATTTGCTTCTTCAATTTTTTTATCCTTTCGCCACCGTAATATCCTGGGGAATCTTGTGGCCACTCCGCTTTTATGTCTTTTAGATTCAGCAATCCCCTCAAAAGCCACTTCAAAAACATGATGCGGCGTTACGCTTCTTACAGGTCCAAATCTCTCCAGCGTATTTCGTTTTATCCAGGCGTCAAGCTTGCGGAATTCCGCATCTGTCAAACCCGAATAGGCCTTGGCAAAAGTTACCAGCTCTTCCTTTTTTTCATCCCAAAGCCCAAATGTATAATCTGTAAAAAGATTACTCCTACGGCCGTGTCCCCGCATGGCATATGTAAGTACGGCATCTATTGTAAGCGGGTCTACTTTCCATTTCCACCAGTCACCTTTTTTCCTGCCTACCAGATAAGGTGAATCCAGCCGCTTTAGCATAAGACCTTCCGATTTTTCTTCACGGGCGCGCTCCCGTTCTGCCGCAGCTTCTTCCCAGGTACTAAAAGTAATAGCTCTGGAGAGGTGAAGCGGAAATTCTTCCGCAGCAACATCAGCATATAACTTTTCCACAATCCGGCGCCTATCAGCAAAAGCCACAGTTCTGATATCTTCTCCCTTCCACTCTAAAATATCATAAGCCTTCAGGATAACAGGCGTTTTCTTTAGTAGGTTTTTTGAAATATTCTTTCTGCCTATTCTGGTTTGCAGATCTTTAAAGGTCCCAATTTCTCCTTTTGGAAATGGTAAGATTTCACCGTCTATTACTGTTCCATCCGGAATTACTCCTACAAAATCCTGAAATTCCGGATACTTATCAGTTACCAGCTCCTCTCCCCTGCTCCAAACAAATAATTCACCATTTCTTACAATTACCTGTGCTCTTATCCCGTCCCACTTATGTTCTGCACTCCATTCGGAAACATTTCCTAAATCTCCCGCTTCACCTTCTATAGCATAAGCCAGGTAAAAAGGATAAGGTTTGGAAAGATAATCTTCCTCATTTTCTTCCAAAATAAGTTTTTGAAAAGAAATTTTTGAAGGCTCCCAGTTCCCCATCAGTTTATAAGCAAGAATGTCTTCATCAATTTCAGTTGCCCTGGAAAGGGCGCGGGTCATGAGTTTTTGACTAACACCTATTCGAAAACTTCCGGTAATAAGTTTTGTAAAGACGAAACGTTCATAATAATTAAGAGCAAGCCAGTTCTCTACAAGGTACTCCTTCTTTTCTGCTTCTGTTTCGGGTTTCAATTTTATAATTTCCTGAAGATACTGGTTCAGGCTTTTTTCTGAAGATTCTTCTGCCGGTGGTATTACCAGTGCGATTGTTTCGGCTAAATCACCAACAATATGATAAGATTCTTCAAAAAGCCAGAGCGGGATATTGGCCAGTTCTGAAGCCCAATGCCGCATTAGAGTAGTATTAACCGGGCGGGGCGGGCGGCGGTGAGACAGGATAGCTATTGCCCAGACTTTATCTTTATCTCCGGCCGTATGAAAGTAATCGGTGAGTGCCTGTACCTTAAGGGAGGTTTTATTAGTGCTATCCAGTTGCTTTATAAGATCGGCAAAATGAGCCATACCTCCCAAAGAGACATTCGATTTTTCTTTATTTCTATCCGGATTAATCAAAGTTTTTATTTTTCTTCCTGTTCACTACTTGTTTCCTGCTCTCCTGTTTCTCCTTCATATTGGGTTTCTTCCGTACGGGCATCATAGCCTTTTTCAAGGAGGTAACGGGAAAATATATCGGTGTAACCGTGAGTGCAGATTACTTTTTCACTACCTGTGGCGGCAATAGAAGAAAGTAATCCCTGCCAGTCACAATGATCTGAAAGCACAAAACCTTTATCTATAGCTCTTCTTCTACGGGCTCCTCTAAAAGTCATCCATCCGCTGGCCGAACCTGTAACATAAGGAACCATTTTCTTTATCCAGGGTGAACCATGTGCACTTGGCGGAGCCAGCACAATATTTCCCTTTATTTCATCTTTTTTTGTATCCCTGGTAATTCTTGTAGTTTCGGGAAAATCATGATAAGGCCTGATAACCTCCGTCATATTTTCTATAGCACCGTGGGTGAAAATTTTACCAATTTCAGGATTAAGATACTTCAGCAGGCGCTGGGCTTTCCCCAGGGAATAGCCAAACAATACAGATGTTCTTCCATCTTGCTGATTTTGTGCCCACCAGTTGTTGACTTCAGCAAAAACCTCCTGCTGAGGCTGCCATTTAAAGGCAGGCAATCCAAAAGTGCACTCGGTGATAAAAGTATTACACTTTACCGGCTCGTAAGGAGTAGCCACTCCATCATCTTCAACTTTATAATCGCCGGTAAAAACCCAAACTTCTCCTTTGTGCTCTACCCTAATTTGAGAGGAGCCTATAATATGGCCTGCAGGATGTAGCGAAAATTGCACATTATTAATACTAAAGCTCTCATTCCATTCTTTCCCTGAAACTTCTATATCACCCAGGCGGTGTTTTATAATAGGGACATTATAATGATGTGTAATATATTTTTTGTGCCCCCAGCGTGAATGGTCGGCATGGCCGTGGGAAATAATGGCTTTATCTACAGGTTTCCAGGGATCCAGGTAAACATCGGCCGCGGCACAGTAAATACCATTTTCATTAAAAGCCAGAAGTGGTGGGGTGTTTTTCTTAGTCATTAATAGATGAAATTAAAGAAATTGGAAAGCTCAGGAAAGGGATTAAGAAAACATTAGCGAATGTTGGAGAAGGATATTTGAGGTAATTTTTGAATTTAATTTTAACCTTTATCTATATTTGTAACTATTAAAACTTCTATACATGTCATTTTCAGATTTATTTGGCTCGGGAGAGCATCTACGTAATTTAAGCCATTTTGCAGCTATTGTTAATTTAGCGGCTGTGGATGGCGAAATTAATCCCAGGGAAGAAACTATGCTCGCCCGTTTTGCCCGGAAACTTGATATAAGTGATGACGAATATGCCCGGGTGATTGAAAAACCTGCTTCTTTCCCAATTTCCGCTTCCAACAATGTAGAAAAAAGACTGGAACGTATTCACGATCTTTTTAAAATGATTTATGCCGATAACGAAATGGATAACGAAGAAGCCGAACTGGTAAAACGCTATGCTATTGGCCTGGGATTTTCAGAAGAAGCGGCAAATGATATTATTAAAAGATCTGTGGAAATTTTCAGCGGGCAGTTAAATTTTGAAGATTACCGTTATCTCCTGAACAAAGAGAACTAATTACCGTTGCATAAATTCCTCAGCTTTTTCCACCATTTTTTTGCTTCCGCAGAAAAAAGGAGTACGCTGGTGCAATTTTTCAGGCTGTATATCCAAAATTCTTTTAAAACCATCACTGGCTTTTCCCCCCGCCTGTTCGGTTATAAATGCCATTGGATTGCACTCATACAGGAGGCGTAATTTACCATTTCTGGCCCTGGAACTTTCAGGATACATAAATATCCCGCCTTTAATCATATTACGGTGAATGTCTGAAACCATAGAACCTATATACCTGGAAGTGTATGGCCGGTCCTCCTTTTCTTCCTGGCAATATTTAATAAAGTCTTTTACGCCCTGCGGAAAATGTATATAATTACCCTCATTAGTGGAATAAATCTTCCCGTTTTCCGGAAATTTCATGTTGGGGTGTGATAGGTACCAGGAGCCCAGTGCGGGGTTAAGCGTAAATCCATTCACTCCGTTGCCGGTAGTGTAAACCAGCATAGTTGAAGTTCCATAAATAATATAGCCCGCAGCCACCTGCATATTTCCCGGCTGAAGAAAATCTTCAGCGGTCACAGGAGTCCCAACCGGGCTTAACCTTCTGTAAACGGAAAAAATAGTCCCAACCGAAACATTCACATCTATATTAGAGCTTCCGTCTAAAGGATCCATCAACACTACATACTTATTTTGATGGTCCCCGTTACAACCTTTAATAGTTAGAAAATCTTCATTTTCTTCGGAAGCAATTCCGCAGACAATTTCCCTGTTGGTAAGTGTCTGAATAAATTTATTATTGGCATAAACATCAAGTTTTTGCTGCTCTTCACCCTGAATATTAGTATCTCCATACTCCCCGGTGATATCTACCAACCCCGCTTTATTCACCTCATGATTTACCACTTTTGCCGCCAGCCGTATTGAATTTATTAACCTTGAAAGCTCTCCCGAAGAATATGGAAAGTCTGCCTGATTGTCTATTATAAACTCTCCTAAAGTCTGATTTTTAGCCATTATCATTTAATGTTATTATACATTCCAAAAATATTAAAATAGGCAACTTACTACAACGTTTTCGCTATTAATATCTTATTATCTTTAAGCCAGAATAATATATCTAAATGGAGTATAAAATCAGGAAGGCGACAAGAGAAGATATGCCACAGGTACTGCAACTAATTAAAGAACTGGCGGTTTTTGAAAAAGAACCCGGGGCTGTGGTTATAGACGCAGAAGATCTAAAACGTGATGGTTTTGGTGAAAACCCACTTTTTACCTGCTTTGTAGCCGAAGTTGAAGGGGTAATTGAAGGAATGGCACTAATATATTTTCGCTATTCCACCTGGAAAGGAAAAACCGTGCACCTGGAAGATCTAATTGTAAGGGAATCTATGCGAGGCAAAGGCCTTGGAAATTCCCTTTACAGCAAGGTTATAGAATATGCCAGTGAAAATGGTGTAAAAAGAACCGAATGGGTGGTACTGGATTGGAATACAAATGCTGTTGATTTTTACGAACGCACCGGGGCTACTGTTTTTAAAGATTGGTGGACGGTACAAATGGATGAAGCAGGTATAAAAAATTTTATTGCCCGCGCCTCCCGCTCCTGAATTGAAAAGATTAATTAATTACCAAAAAATTATATGAAAATGGAATATCAAATACGTGAAGCCAGGAAAGAAGATATGCCGGCAGTGCTCGAACTGATAAACGAACTCGCAGCATACGAAAATGCTTCAGACGAAGTGGAAATAACAACTGAAGATCTGGAAAATGAAGGCTTTAAAAACGGCAATTTTAAGTGCTTTGTAGCCGATGTTGAAGACAAAATTGAAGGAATGGCACTGGTTTATTTCCGTTTTTCTACCTGGAAAGGGCGAACGGTACACCTGGAAGACCTGATTGTTCGGGAATCTATGCGAGGCACCGGCCTTGGAGGAGCACTCTACAAAAAAGTTGTACAATACGGCCACGAGAATGGTGTGCGTCGTGTGGAATGGGTGGTTTCTGAAGGAAACAAGAATGCCATAGAATTCTACGAAAATACAGGCGCAGATATTAAGAAAAACTGGTATACAGTACACATGAATGAAACGGGAATTAAAAAGAATATTGGAGATAAAAAATGAAAGTCTTCAAATTTGGGGGAGCTTCAGTAAAAAATGCTGAAGGCGTAAGGAATGTTTTAAAAGTGCTGGAGAAAACCGGCAAAAGCAATAATTTGCTTGTAGTGGTTTCAGCAATGGGAAAAACCACCAATGCGCTGGAAGAAGTAGTGGAAGCCTACCTCAAAAATGGCAATTTCAGAGAAAAGCTTGGCGCAATTAAAAAGTTTCATCAGGAAATTATCGCCGGGCTTTTTGCTGAAGCAGATACAGCAGTTCTTCAAAAAACAGAAAGCTTTCTTAATACTCTTGAAAATTTCCTGGAGCATAATAAATCTTCCAAATATGATTTTGTTTATGACCAGGTAGTGAGTTACGGAGAGCTGATTTCTACTACTATTGTTAGTGAATTTTTGGAGCATTCCGGCTTCCCCAACAAATGGCTGGATGTACGACACCTTATTAAAACCGATGCCACTTACCGCGATGCCCAGATAAACTGGAGAGATACACAATTTGAAATAAGGAAACATACCCGTACCAATCTTCTTAATATCACCCAGGGTTTTATTGGCTCCGATCCTAATAATTTCACGACCACCCTTGGCCGTGAAGGCAGCGATTATACAGCGGCAATTTTTGCCTATTGTCTGGATGCCGAAAGTGTAACTATTTGGAAAGATGTGCCGGGAGTATTAAATGGAGATCCAAGTATATTTCAAAATACACGCCTGCTGGAACAAATTTCTTATGAAGAGGCAATTGAACTGGCTTTTTACGGCGCATCTGTTATTCATCCCAAAACATTGCAACCATTACAGGGAAAGGAAATCCCCTTATATGTAAAATCTTTTCTTGATCCTGAAGGCTCAGGAACCGCAGTAAGAAAAGGGCTTCATTTATCGCCCCGGATTCCCTGTTTTATTGTAAAGAAAAACCAGGTGCTCATTTCTTTGTCTTCCCTGGATTTTTCATTTATGCTGGAAGAGAACATCAGTGAAATTTTCAGGCTTTTCCATTTGTATCAAATAAAAGTTGATCTTATTCAAAATTCCGCGATTAGTTTTTCGGTATGTGTAGACAATAGATTTAATAACCTGGAGAAACTTATTCAGCATTTAAAAGCAAGGTTTAAAGTCAGCTACACTAAAAAAGTCTCACTTTATACCATCAGGCATTTTGATGAAGCCGCAATAAAACTGCTGGAAAAAGGTAAGGAAGTACTTTTGAAACAACTTACCCATAATACTATGCAAATGGTCACAAAGGAAAACATCTGATTTTATTATTATTTATCTTTGCCTGTTAAAATCTGAACAATGGGCATAGTAAGCGCAAAAGAAGTTGCCAGGGTGATGAACTTCGGGAAATATGGATTCCTGGGCACTTCACTTGGATGGATTATCCTAAAGACAACTAAGCTATCCCGCCTGAACAGGGAATATGAGAAAAGGAAAAATCTTGATGGAGTTTATTTTATAGATTCTATTCTGGAAGGTTTTGAAATAGATTTTGACATTCCGGAGAAAGACCTGAAACGTATACCTGCAAAAGGGCCTTTTATTACTATTTCCAATCATCCCCTTGGGGGAATAGACGGAATGATCCTGATGAAAACGCTCCTCCGGCAGCGCAAAGACTATAAGATTATTGCCAATTTCCTGCTACACAGGCTGGAGCCGTTAAAGCCTTATATAATGCCTGTTAATCCTTTTGAAAATCATAAAGAAGCAAAATCCAGCCTTAGCGGCATTAAAGCTGCCCTTGCTCATTTACAGAAAGGATATCCGCTGGGGATTTTCCCAGCGGGTGAAGTTTCCACTTATAGAGATCAAAAAATGATTGTGGATAAACCCTGGGAACCTTCGGCGATGAAAATTATCCAAAAGGCTAGGGTGCCTGTGATTCCCATTTATTTTCATGCCAAAAACAGCACTTTTTTTTACCGCCTGGCTTCTGTAAGTGATATTTTAAGGACCGCCAAGCTTCCCAGTGAAATGCTTTCCCAGAAAAAGAGGAAGATAAGAGTAAGGATTGGAAATCCAATTTCAGTAGAAGACCAGGAACAACATGATAATCTTGAAGCCTTCACTGCTTATTTACGCCGAAAAACCTACATGCTGTCCAATGTATTTGAGAAGAAAAATATTTTTGAAAAAATTCCAAAGGCCCTGAAGTTGCCAAAAATTCCGAAGAAGATAGCTTTGGAAACCAATGAATCTTTAATGGAAGCCGAAATTGAAGCCTGCCGAAGAATGGATAAGCGGCTGCTCGAAAGCAAGAACTACGAAGTTTTTCTTGCTAAAAAGGAAATTGTTCCCAATATCCTGAATGAAATTGGCCGTTTGAGGGAAATCACCTTCCGGGCTATTGGAGAAGGCACCAATAATCCTACAGATCTGGACAGTTTTGACAATTACTATTACCATCTTTTTTTGTGGGACAATGAGGCAAAAAAAATCGCCGGGGCATACCGAATGGGCATGGGCACCGAAATTTTTAAAGAACACGGCATTAGTGGCTTTTACCTTCAGGACCTTTTCAGGTTTGAGCCGGAGCTTCATAAGATGATGAGCGAATCTATTGAGATGGGAAGAGCTTTTGTAATAAAAGAATACCAGCAAAAACCTATGCCGCTCTTTTTACTATGGAAGGGAATTGTGCATTGTACCCTGCGCTTTCCAGAGCATAATTATCTTATTGGCGGGGTAAGCATCAGCAATAAATTTTCGAATTTTTCGAAATCGCTGATGATCGAATTCATGAAATCCCATTACTATGATCCTTATGTGGCGCAATATGTAAAAGCGAAGAAGGAGTTTAAGGTAAAGCTCAAGGATGATGACAAGGATTTTGTTTTTGATGCCAGCCAGGCCGATCTACATAAATTTGATAAGATTATTGATGAAATTGAGCCGGAAAGCCTGCGCCTGCCGGTTTTAATCAAAAAATATATTAAACAAAATGCGAAAGTAGTGGCTTTTAATGTAGACCCGCTATTTAACAACGCCATAGATGGCCTGATGTATATTCGAATTGCCGATCTTCCTGAAACTACCGTAAAACCGGTTTTAGAAGAACTGCAGAAAGAACTGGAGGATTCCCTGCCAAAGCAAAACTGATTTCAATTTCCCCTTGTTAATTTCTTGTTATTCCCTATTCTCATTTAGGAGAGCGTATATTTCATTATTATCTTACAAAAACTCAAAAGAGCTAAAATTATGGAAAATATACTTATAGCCGGAGCTACCGGCCACACCGGAAAACGAGTGATTGAAATTCTTAACAGCACCGAGAATTTTTCTCCTGTTGCCCTCATTAGAAAAGAAGATCAAAAACAAATTTTTGAAGACATGGGAGTGGAAACCATTCTTGCAGATCTTGAAGGAGAGCTGGACCACACCATGCAGGGCATAGATAAAGTAATTTTTGCCGCAGGTTCAGGCAGTACCACAGGACCCGAGAAAACAACCGCAGTAGATCAAAATGGTGCGATAAAACTTATAGATGCCGCTAAAAACGCAAGGGTAAAAAAGTTCATTATGTTAAGTGCCATGGGTACTGATAATCCCGCTCAAAACAAGGATCTTGAACATTACCTGAAAGCCAAGAAAGCGGCCGATGACCATTTACGGGAAAGCGGTATCCCTTTTACCATTGTACAGCCGGGTGCCTTAACAGATGATATGGGGCTCGCCAAAGTAAAAGTGGCTGAAAAATTAAATGAACGCGGGGAAATTTCCAGAGATGATGTGGCATTTCTTCTGGTAATGTGCCTTGCCGATCCATTGGCCAAAAATATGTCTTTTGAAGCCCTGGAAGGAGAAGAGTCCATCAAATCTGCAATTATTAGTCTAAGCAGATTAGGATAGAAAAATAAGCCCTCACAGATCTTAAAAACCTGTGAGGGTTTATTTAATTAATTATTTCAGAAAAGCTTCATCATTCGGTTCCCATAGTTCAATCTTATTACCTTCAGGATCCATGATCCAGCCGAACTTTCCATAGTCATAAGATTCTATTTCTCCAACTATTTGTACTCCTTCTGCCCTCAGCGTTTTCAATAATTCCTCCAGGTTTTCCACCCTGTAATTTACCATAAATGGCTTTTCTGAAGGTTTATAATATTGAGTATCTTCAATCATAGGGCTCCATTGTGTGCTGCAATCTTTTCCTTCAGCATCTTTCCACCAAAAGGTGCAACCCCACTGATCGGTATTAAATCCCAAATGTTTGGAATACCAATCCTTAATTGCTGCAGGGTCTTTGGTTTTAAAAAAAATACCGCCTATCCCTGTAACACGTTTTTTCATATCCTAACTTTGGTATTTTTTTCTTCTACTTCCCCTTTGCCATATTTATCAATAATCTTGGAAGCTATAACACTGGCGAGTCGCTTATGAGATTCCACCGTCCATCCCGCCACATGGGGACTCAAAATTACGTTCGGCAAAAACATTAACTCCCTCATGGCTTCCGGCAGCGGCTCGGCCGTACTAATAGAAACCTTTTCCTTATTGGAAAACAGGCTTTCAAATGATGATTTTTCATATTCCAAAACATCTAAACCTGCACCTAACACCCTGCCATCCTTAAGAGCGGCTACCAGATCTGCTGTTACCACAGTTTTACCACGGGCAGTATTAATAAACCAGAACGGCTTCTTAAATTTCGAAATAAATTCCCTGTTAATCATTTGATGAGTATCCCGGGTCCATGGAGTATGTAAACTCACCACATCAACCTTTTCGTAAAATTCTTCCAGGCCTACCTGTTTTGCGTTTTTATCACCCAGATTTTCCCTGATATCATAACACAAAACTTCAGTCTCAAAACCCTGTAACTTTTTAGCGAAGGCTTTTCCCATATTCCCGTATCCAATAATCCCAACGGTCCTGCCATCCAGTTCAATTCCCCTGTTCTCTTCCCGGTGCCACAGGCCTTCTTTTACTTCTTTATCGGCCTTGTTAAGTTTATTAAAAAGAGAAAGTAACATTCCCAGACTATGTTCTCCCACGGCATTCCGGTTTCCTTCCGGAGCAGAAAAAAGAGTGATCCCGTTTTTTTCAGCATAAGGAACATCTATATTTTCCAGTCCTGCACCCACCCGGGCGATAAACTTCAAATTGGGAGCGGCATCTATAAACTCTTTATCAATGGTGTACCGGCTTCTAATCACAATACCATCATATAAATGCTGATTTTGAAGGGTCTCCTCCCGGCTCTGATCATAACCTTCAATATTATGATGCCCGGCGGCTTCAAGTTGCTTCATTAAAGTAGGATGATTGGTATCTGCATGTAAAATAATCATTGCTAATTTAGGTTTTAGTATGAATCTTATAGTTCGCATGGGATGCCTCCATATACTTTAAACGATAGGAAAGTTTTGCTGAAGAAAATAATCTCTTCAGCAAAATGATAAAATTTGAAAAAAAGGGATACCTGTTGGAACGAGCGGGATTCGCTTTCTTCGGAATTTTGTTGCTTTAAGCCTATAGTTTTCATGTTCTACGGATGCATCGCAAAAACACAAAGTTAATAAATGAAACCAGAAAACTGAAGCTGAATACAGATAACTAGAACCCAAGAACCGCTTTGGCAATAAGAAAATAAGTAAGGATCCCAAATACATCATTACTCGTAGTTATAAACGGACCGGTTGCCACAGCTGGATCTATATTATTTTTATCCAGAATAATGGGGATAAAGGTCCCTATTAACGCTGCCAACAGTATTACAGAGATTAGTGCAATCCCGATGCTGACGGATTCAGTATAAGAAGTACTGAAAAAATAACTACTAATAATAAAAACAATTATAGCGATAGAGATTCCGTTAACGAGTGCCAGAGAAGCTTCTTTTGCCAACCGGCCCCATATATGGCCTCTCAAACTACCATTAGCCAAACCCTGTACTACAATTGCGCTGGACTGCACGCCAACATTTCCCGCCGTTGCCTGAATAAGAGGTACAAAAATGAGCAGTTTTGGAAACAGCTCCATCATGCTTGAAAATCCGGAAATGATACTGGCCGCACCCAAACCACCAAACATACCAATAAGCAGCCATGGCAGCCGCGCACGGGTTTGTTTGAAAATATTGGAATCGGCTACCACATCTTCCGAAATCCCCGCAGCCATCTGGTAATCTCTTTCGGCTTCCTCTCTTATAAAATCCACAATATCGTCAATGGTAACCCGGCCTACCAGCCGGCCCATTTCATCTACCACGGGAATAGCTTCCAGATCATACTTCTGCATTACCCTGGCTACCTCTTCCCCTTCTGTATGCACACTCACATAATCTACCTGTGGAATATAAATATCGCTGATATTGGCATTGCTTGAGGCAGTAAGCAGATCCTTTAAGGAAAGCCGGCCTTTGAGCTTATCTTTATTATCAACAACATAAATGGAATGTACGCGGGTTACGTTTTCAGCCTGCTTTCTCATCTCGGTCATACAACCTGTAACACTCCAGTTTTCATTGACCTTCACCAGCTCTTTTGCCATTAATCCACCTGCCGAGTCTTCATCATAGCGTAGCAATTCCACAATATGATCGGCGTGTTCTTCGTCTGAAATCTCATCAATTACATTCTGCTGGCGTTCCAGGGGAAGTTCTGAAATGATATCGGCGGCATCATCGGTATCCATTTCCTGGAGCTCTTCAGCAATTTCTTTGGAAGAGAGGGTCTCTAAGATACGCTCCCTTACGTCGGTATCCAGCTCCATAAGAGCTTCAGCCGTTTTCTGACTGTCAAGTACCTTTACAAGGTATGTTGCTTCTTCAAGGTCCAGCTCTGTAAGAATTTCAGCAATATCGGCATGGTGCACGTCCTCAAGATGCAACAACAATTCTTCCTCATCCTTACTTTCAATAAGGAATCTTATTTTCTCTATTAGTTCATCGCTGATCTGGAATTGCATAAGGCTGAATTTTTACGGTCAAATCTATAAAAGCTTCGGTGCTCAACTGTTCCGGCCTTTGTCCAAATATAGCATCTTCCCTTACATTATCAGGTAAACTGAAGCTTTTTAAACTATTCCTTAACGTTTTTCTACGTTGTCCAAATGCAGTTTTCACTACCCTGAAGAACAGGCGTTCGTTACAGGCCAGGGAAAGGTTTTCCCGGCGCTTCAGGCGCAGCACACCACTGTCTACTTTTGGCGGCGGATTAAACACCGAAGGCGGCACGGTAAAAAGATATTCGGCTTCGTAGAAAGCCTGGGTAAGTACCGAGAGTATTCCGTAGGTTTTACTGCCTGCCTTTTCGCAAATTCTCCGGGCGACTTCCTTTTGAAACATACCCGAAAACTCCGGTACCAGGTGACGGTTTTCCAGCACCTTAAAAACAATTTGTGAAGAAATATTGTAAGGGAAATTACCAGTTACGGCATATTGGTCTGCACCAAATATTTCAGATATATCATATTTTAAAAAATCCTGTTCATGGATCCTGCCTTGAAGTTCTGCATACTTGTTATTAAGGTAAGCCACACTTTCAGTATCAATTTCTATCACATGGATTTCGGCATCTTTTTTTAAAAGATATTTGGTCAGAACGCCCATTCCGGGGCCTATCTCCAGCACTTTGGAATAACCTGAAAAGCTTAGTGTACCGGCAATTTTTTCAGCTATAGTTTCATCGGTTAAAAAATGCTGCCCAAGATGTTTTTTAGCTTTTACCGCAGCTTCTTCATAATGCGGTGCCTTATCCCATTTCCCTTTCCCGGGAAAACTCTTTTTTCTTTTCTTCATTTAAACTGATTTTCCCTATTTAACTGAAAAGGTTGAGGAATTACTGCTCGTTTACAACTTCCAGCTCTGTCCTGAAACTTACCACCTTTTCCCCAAAGATTGTGGCTTTTTTCCGAAGTTCTTCAGCATCTTCATCATAATATTTCTGGAGCATTTCTTTACTTTCCACAGTGTACTGGACCGAATAGGTAATGCCTCCCATTGGTTCCTGTACCATCACCCGCGTCAATAGGGCTTTGGTGAATTTTTTAGTATCCAGCATTGCCGGGATATGTTCCTTTTTCATCCATTCTATCCATTTATCATGAATTTGTTCCTGGACATTTGAAGTGACGTTGTAGATATACATAATCTCATTTTTTCTGCCGCAAAGTTAAGCAGAAGATTTCTTTCCGGCACGGGACATTTCCTGTAGAAGAACTTATTCAATATTATCCCCGCGTAGGCTTCGGAAATTCTTTCGGGCATCTACAAAATAAATACTATCGGGAAAATGAAAGATAATCTGCTCGTAGAAATTCCTGGCTTTTTCCGGTTCATCCAGATAATTTGAATATAATTCTGCCAGGAAGAAATTGGCATTATCAGCCAAAATATCATCATTGTATAAATTGATAATCTGGAGATAATTGGCTTCTGCCTTACGATATTCCTCCTGCTTTTTATAAAGTCTGGCCAGCTTTAAAAGTGCTTCATCCTCTATTTTTTCACCTTTATGATTTAAAAGTAAATCCTGCAGCACGTTAATTGCTTCAGAATCTTTCTCCTGAAAAGACAGCAAATCGGCCCTGGCATATTGTTTTAAAGCAGCATGGGTGGAATCTTCGGTAGAATTGTCTTCTATCAATAAACTCAGCTCCATGGCATCATTGGCGATAAGCTGGGAAGTAGAAGATTTTAAAACGTCCAGCTGGGTTTTTGCCCAATCAAAATCACCTTTAAAATAACTGGTTTTTGCCACCTTAAAACGTGCATTTTGTGAAAATTCATCATTTTTAACCAGCTTCTGAACCTGGGAATAATAAATAAGGGCCTCATTAAATTTTTCTTCCATCACCAGAATATCCGCAAGGGCCATTTTCACTTTAGCTCTATCAAATTCTGAAGCGACTTTTTGCTCCAGTTCCTTTAATAAATTAACCGCATTTTCATTCTGTTCTCTTTTAAAAGCCAGAAATTTGGCATAATCCACCTGCAGGGAAAGTGTATTTACTCCCCGGCCAAAGCGGGTAAACAATTCCTGAAATTTTTGGTCTATCTCCTTAAATTCGTCACTGGAAGCAGTTTCCAGTTCTAAAGCCAATAATAGCTGATTTGCCTTTAAAACCAGATTTTCTGAAGGAGATTCCTCTATCACATAACCTATAATTTCCTTAGCCGTTTCAGGATCATTATTATCCCGTGCTATAATTGCAAGATTAATAATGCCCTGCAAACCGCCATCCCCGCGGCGATAAATAGCTTTTTCCTGTGCGAAAGCCTTTGAATAATCTTTTTGCTGCACAAATAGCCAGCTGAGCATTTGGTTATAAAGCAAGCCTGGATTTTCCTGGAGTTTCTTCAGCAGTAATTTTCTAAAAATACTATTTGCTTCTGAAGTGGCATCTTCGGAAACATAACGGCTAAATTCCCTGCTCGCAATACTAAAAAACTTACGATCGGCCTCTATCAAATCCAGGTAATTACTAAACATGGCCTCAGTTTTACCCTGTTCTCCGTAAATCCTGGCCAGCTGAAGATTAAAATTTTGCTGAGGATTAAGCTCCATTGATCTTTCATAAGCCTGGGAAGCATAATCCAGAAGATTATACTTTTCAAAACTACGGGCAATGGAATAGGCATAATTGGGCCGTGCTTCAATTACACCCAAAGCTTCATCATAAAACTGAACAGATTTTTGTTTGTTTTCCCTTAATTCAAAATTGTGACCAAGGTCTATAAGTATAGCCGGGTTATTAGCTGTGCTTTTTAGTTTTTCATACAGCAGCTTTTCGGCCTCTTCAAAATTTTCCAATTGCTGATAAGAAGAAACCACCTTATCAAAAATCACCGGATTGGATGGATTTTTTTCCAGCAACTGCTTATAAATATTTAGTGCTTTTTCAAATTGCCCCTGCTCAAAAAAGTTCCTGGCCAATTGTTCTGACTGTGCAGAGAGAGATAAGCCTGAAAAAACAAAAAAGAATATCACAAGGAAATAACGCATAAGGTAAAGATAAGAATTTGTAATGTTCTTTGGTATGGATCAGCTAAATACATTTAAACGAGCGCAGTTCAAAAAATAAAGATTACAAATAATCCTTTACTTCTTAAATTGTAGAAAATTGAAAAAGAATAACTTTCCGAAGCCCGTTAAATCTATTATAATGTTTAATTCTTACGTCCATATATTAAACAATAATTTTATCTTTAAAATAAAAGATGAATCCAAACAGCAATAAGAAGAAAGACGAGGACAGAGATGAAGTAATCCTGAACGATCAACATAGTGATGGCGTTCATTTTAATAAGGATGTTCTTAAGGCCAAAGAAGCCGAAGGCAATGCACAGGAAAAGGAAAAAGAAAGAGAAAAGGACCTGAAACAAGCAAGCGAGGCCGAAGGCAAAACTATAAAACAGAAGAAAAACGAAAAAGACAACTAATCTTATAAGATTAAAAAAAGCCCATTCTGGATTTGAATCCGGAATGGGCTTTTTTTTTGGTAATTATAATTAATCTATAATATCAAATCCTGTATAAGGAATAAGCACCTCCGGAATTTTTATTCCATCGGGAGTTTGATAATTTTCGAGGATTCCCGCCATTACCCGTGGCAATGCAAGAGCACTGCCGTTTAGCGTGTGTACCAGTTGCTTATTGTTTTCAGCATCTTTATAACGCAGTTTTAATCGATTGGCCTGGAAAGTTTCAAAATTGGAAACAGAACTAATTTCCAGCCAGCGATCCTGGGCGGTGGAAAACACTTCAAAATCATAGGTCATGGCCGAGGTAAAACCAAGATCTCCCCCACATAAATTCAAGATACGGTACGGCAGTTTTAACTCCTTCAGCAGGCTTTTTATATGCTCCACCATTCCGTTTAAAGCGGCATAGGAATCTTCAGGTTTTTCAATGCGTACAAGTTCCACTTTATCAAACTGGTGCAAACGGTTAAGACCACGCACATGGGCTCCGTAAGAACCTGCCTCCCTCCTGAAACATGGAGTGTAACCGGTACAGGTTATAGGAAAATCTTTTTCTCCCAACAAATTACCACGGAACATGTTGGTAATAGGAACTTCAGCAGTGGGAATCATATAAAGGTCATCTGCGGTAATATGGTACATCTGGCCTTCCTTATCGGGTAGCTGCCCTGTACCATACCCGGAAGCTTCATTTACCATTAGTGGCAACTGAAATTCAGTATAACCTGCCTCCACAGCCTTATCAAGAAAATAAGTTATAAGGGCACGCTGCAGCCTTGCGCCTTTGCCTTTGTACACAGGAAAGCCGGCACCGCTGATTTTATTGCCCAGTTCAAAATCTATAATATCATATTTTTTGGCCAGCTCCCAGTGCGGCAGCGAACCTTCAGCCAAAACCGGCACATCTCCTTCCTTATATACCTCCTCATTATCGTCTTCAGATACTCCTGCAGGAACAGCCTCATGAGGAATATTGGGAATGGTATAAAGATGTTTCTCCATTTCAACAATGGTATTGGCCAGTAATTCAGAATAATTTTTTGAATTCTCCTTTAACCTCCCGGTTTTTTCCTTCAGCAAATTGGCCTTTTGCTTTTCACCATTTTTAAACAGCTGCCCTATTTCTTTGGATAGCTTGTTGGATTCGGCTAATGTATTGTCCAGTTTTGTTTGGGTGGAACGGCGCATTTCATCAAGCTGCAGGATTTCATCAAAAATCTCCTGCGCGTCAAAATTTCTCTTTTTCAGTGCCTGAATGTAATTTTCCTTCTGCTCACGAATATTGCTGACTTGTAACATAGGGCCAATAATTTAAAATACCGGTTAATTATTTTTGAAGGGCAAATGTAACAAAAGAGCTGCTATTTACAGGGAAAGATTATTTTGATTATTCTGAATTCGGGTAAAACCCTCCGGCCTTCGGCCACCCTTCCTTAAAAAAGGGAAAGAAAATTTTGTGGATGATCTAAATTTCTTTAAAAGCGAATCCCAGAAATCTTATGTCCTGTAAAGACACTACTCCTCATTTTTAGAAGGTAAAATCCAGTCTTTATGCCTAAAGTGAGTCCATTTGGCTTTGGCCATATCTACTTCAGGATCGATTAAAGTTTGGTAAGGACGACCATTTACACTCACTTTGGAATCTATATATATTTCTACCTTTTTTCCCTCTTCAGCATATTTTTTCTCCAGAAACTGGGCAAATTGCCAGAGCATATCAGGCTTGGAATTAATTGCCCTCTGTTGTTTACGGCTCAAATACTTATTTTTGCTAACATAGATGGTATCTGTTGTACCTTTTTCCACCACCTTAAAAATACTCCTGCCATTTTTAGAGCGCAGCATCATTCTCCAGCTAAGACGGTGGCCTTCTTCAGTCCATAGAACATTATCCTGAAAAAACCAATGCCTGAGCGGTAAAGAAAGCTGAATTATAAACCAGCAGGCAAGAATACCAATTATCACCCTTTTATTGGAGGGCACAATAATTTCTCTTTTATCGTAATGAGGTTTTTTATTCCGCAGAAACCAACGATTAATTTTTTCTGTAGGAAAAAAGAATATAATAAAGGCCAAAGAGAGATATGGAAAAATACCTATTTGAAATATTATACTATTAAAAAGATGAAAAAAAATAGCCAGCAAAAATGCAGGTAATCTTGTTTTTCTCCATAGCAAAAGGGGAATAATAAGCAGATCAAATATAAGTCCGAACCATGTAATAACATATCTAATCCACTCCTGCTGAAGAAATTCCCCCACCAGCCAATAATCGCGTTTACTCTTCATTAAAATAGCAGGCATTGTGCCATCCAGCCAGTCGGGATAAAGTTTAGCCACTGAAGCATAGGTGTACACAATCCATAATTGCAGAACTATTACCAGCCAAACCCAGCGGGGCATGGAAATCCTCCTGATTTCAGGGTTTCTTTGCGCATCTATGGAAAGCCAGCGGTGTGCCGGAAAAAACAACATGATAATGCATAGCAGCATTAACAGGTAATAATGATTGTTGTAAGATGATTTTTGCATCAGGTAAACAGCAGCCCACATCAAACCATAACAAAAAATGCTAAACCTGTATTTGAAGCCCAACATTACAAAAACTCCAAATAACCCCATTAAGCCATAATACCATAACATAAGATTCCCGGGAAGGGGCTGTAAAAATTCGAATCCTATAAAATTAAAAGTAAATTCAGGAGGATCTATAAGCGTCTTCTGGACCCAGCCGGAGAAAATTGCGCCCCAGGCTTCTGCGGTAATCAGAAAGCCAAACATTATTCTGAAAACCACCAGGGCCGAATTATCTATATGCCTGAAGAGCCACCTATTCAGCATAATTATCCCTTAAATACTGCCTTGAGAACTCCTCGTCCTGCTTCATTGCAATTTTCAGGGATTCCACCGACTCAAATTTCTTTTCATCACGAATACGCACCAGCAATGCTATTTGTAACCTTTTCCCGTATAAATCTTTGTTCAGCTTAAAAAAATAAGTCTCTATGGTTTGCTCTTCCCCACCCACAGTTGGATTGGTACCAATATTCATCATGCCAAAGAAATCCTTCCCGTCAATATTAGATTTCACCACGTAAACCCCGTTTTTTGGAATAAGTTTATAATCTTCCTTAACTTCAAGATTGGCAGTGGGAAATTCAAATTCTTTTCCCAGGCCACGGCCTTTTACCACTGTTCCAGTGAGCATAAAGGGATGCTGAAGGTAAGAATTGGCTTTTTCAACCTTACCCTCTTCCAAAGCATTTCTAATTTTTGTAGAACTTACCGCAACCGCTTCCACTTCCTGTTTGGTGATTTCTTCAACCTCAAAATTGAATTCCTCACCAAATTTCCTGAGATCATCAATATTTGCGGTACGGTTTCTTCCAAACCGATGATCGTAACCAATAATTACCTTTTTTGCTTTAAGCTTATTTACCAAAATATCGCGTACAAACTCCCTTGCAGAAAGCCTGGAAAACTGATGGGTAAATGGATGCACAATTAAATGATCTACACCCGTGGTTTCCAGAATTTGCTTTCTTTCTGCGATGGTATTAATAAGCCTTAGTCCACTTTCCTTTTGCAGGACCATGCGGGGATGCGGAAAAAATGTGAGAATAGCCGACTGAAGATTAGCGGCTTTTGCTGAATTAACTAACCTTTCAATTATCTTTTGATGCCCCGCATGTACGCCGTCAAAAGTCCCTATGGTCACAGCGGTAGAATAATCGCTGCTAAATGCGTTTGCTCCTTCGTGTTCTTTCAAAGTCAGCTTATTTTCCGTTAAAATTGTTCATTGTATTTGAAACTCCGGCGGTTCCAAAAGATTTGATAAGTTCTGCCGATTTTTTTAATCGCTCCGGAAGATTTTTTTCTTCTTCCTCTGTCCACTCTCCAAGCACATAATCTATCTGCCGTCCTTTGGAAAATTCATCACTTATCCCAAACCTAAAGCGGTTATATTTGTTGGTATTTAGTACATTCTGAATATCCTTCAGTCCGTTATGCCCGCCGTCACTTCCTTTTGTTTTTAACCTGAGGGTGCCAAAAGGCAGATTAAGATCATCGGTAACCACCAACAGGTTTTCATGCAAAATTTTCTCCTTTGTCATCCAGTAATTTACCGCTTTCCCGCTAAGGTTCATATAAGTGCTGGGTTTTAGCAGAATAAAAGTTCGCCCTTTAAATTTAAATTGCGCAACATCTCCCAGCCGGTCTGTGGCAAAATTGATTTCCTCCTGCTCCGCCAGTTTATCCAGAATCCTGAAGCCTATATTATGTCTTGTATTTTCGTATTTCGGACCAATATTTCCAAGGCCGGCAATTAAAAATTTCTTCATTGGATCTATTTCCTCCTTTGGCTTTTTCTTTTTTAATATTCTTCCGAAGAAAGACAGCATGAGATTTATTTTGATAAAGATAAAATTAAAAAAAATCTTTGGCCTTTCCTGTATTAGTTCGGAGTTTGTTATGTTGAAAATTGCCAGTTAGCAGTTCTCTCTAATTTGGGGTTTGTTTAAAGTTAAGGTTGTATGGGGAAAGCTTTGAAGCTGTTAATGCTTCCATGTATTTAGCAGCTATGGAGTCCTGAATTGGGCTCACCGTGCAAAATTCAGGACTCCATTCATCCCTATCAATTATTTCCTTACCCATAAATTCCACCCAACAAAAAAGCATTCCGATTTCCGGATAATCCGAAAAAAGGAATGCTATTATATAATTTTCAAAAAATAGTTACCTATTCCTTGTTTTCTGCTTCGTCTACTTCAGTAGCCGGCACATCATCTGCTGCCACTTCTTCTCCTTCATCTTCCTCTTCTTCATCAAGGGCAACAATATTACGTGAAGTTCTAACCTGACAGATCACAGTATTATCCGGATGCTGAATTTTATACTGGTCACTTTCCACTGCAGTAACATAAAGCTTCTCACCTATTTTAAGTTTAGCCACATCTGCAACGATATAATCCGGAAGATCTCCCGGAAGGCCTTTAACCCTTAAACGACGCAGGTTGTATCGAAGAACCCCACCGTTTTTAACTCCGCGTGGAATACCCTCGGTATGAATAGGAATTTCCATGGTAATTTCAGAGTCTTCAAAGATTTCATAGAAATCCATGTGAAGGATTGCATCTGTTACAGGATGAAACTGGATATCCTGAAGCACCGCATTAAAAGTTTTATCTCCTTCCAATTTGATTTCCACCGTATGAACATCTGGAGTATACACTAAATTCTGGAATGCAATTTCCTCGGCAGCAAAGTGTAAAGGCTCCTGACCTCCACCATACAATACGCAAGGAACCTGTCCAGCATTACGCAAGGCTTTAGTTGACTTTTTGCCCACGCTTTCTCTTTTAGATCCGTTGATCGTAATTGATTTCATTATTGATAATTTTTAGGCCGCAAAAGTAATTCTTTTTTCGATTCTATAAAAGTTTGATGTTTAAAGTTTTCAGTATTAATCTTCTCGATTTTTAACTTTAAACCACCACACCTCCTTAAATAAGTAAGGTAGCTTTTTTATCAGTAAAAATTTTCAACTTATAATTTTGTACTTCTTACCTCAACCCTCGAATTACATTATGAATTTTGAACTAATAGAAAGGTTGTTATGCACCCTGCTCATTACATCTGCAAAAAGTTCGGCACAACTTACCACTTTTATTTTTCTGCTTTCTGTTTTAAGCGGGATGGAATCTGTTACAATTAATTCCTGCAGTTTGGATTTTTCCACCCGCTCATAAGCTTCGCCGGAAAGAACAGGATGGGTACAGATTGCGCGGACACTCAAAGCACCTCTGTCCATCATAAGATCTGCTGCCCTGGTTAGTGTTCCCGCCGTATCTACCATATCGTCTACCAGCACTACATTTTTGCCTTCCACATTCCCTATAAGCTCCATGTGGGAAATTACGTTTGCCTTTGCACGTTGTTTATAGCAGATTACCACATCGCTTTCCAAAGCCTTGGAATAAGCATAAGCTCTTTTTGAGCCTCCCATATCGGGTGAGGCAATGGTAAGATTTTCAAGATTCAGACTTTTTAAATACGGGAGAAATACCGTGGAGGCAAAAAGATGATCTACAGGTTTTTCAAAAAAGCCCTGAATTTGATCTGCGTGCAAATCCATTGTGATAATACGCGTAGCCCCTGCAGTCTCAAGAATACTTGCTATCATTTTAGCGGCAATAGGCACGCGTGGTTTATCTTTTCTATCCTGCCGGGCCCAGCCAAAATAAGGCATTACGGCTGTAATGTGCCTGGCGGAAGCCCGTTTGGCAGCATCAAGCATAAGCAGCATTTCCATAAGATGATCGGCCCCGGGATGGGTAGAACCAATAATAAAAACCCTGGATCCCCTCACCGATTCCTCAAAGGAAGGCTGAAATTCTCCATCGCTGTAAGTAGAGGTGATTACATTCCCGAGCTTACCACCATAGGCAGCGGCTATTTTTTCGGCGAGTTCCCGGCTTTGGGTACAATTAAAGATTTTTGCGTCAGCTGTTGTGGTGGACATTAGTGTTGTGTTGTTGTTATGTGATTGTAAATATAATCGATATCAGGCAGCCCGCAAATTTTAGTATAGAGTTGGTTGCTGCCACTATGCTTAGCTAAGCTATAGCTGTGAGAGTTTTGAACAGGATCGAAATATTCTGTATTAGTCATTCAACACATTCTGACTATCTTACAATAAACCAATCATTTTTTAAGTCCTCCCGGTTGTAAAGCATTTCTTTACCAGTTTTATAATCGGTTAAATATTTTCCCGCACAATTACAAATGGCATGGCCCGCGGCGGTATCCCATTCCATGGTAGGGCCAAAACGGGGATAGATATTGGCCTGTCCTTCAGCAACCATACATAATTTAAGGGAGCTTCCTTTAGAAATTATGTTTACCTCCCCAAACTTTTTCCTGAGGCTATCAATGTACTTTTCTGTCTCCAAAGAAAGGTGAGATTTACTGGCCACCACGGTATATGCTTTACCTTCTATTGCTACGGGCAGTTGTTTAGCTTCTGAAGTAACTTCTTCTATGTTGACAAATTCAGAAACACCTTCAACTTTAAAGGCTCCGGTTTCTTTGTCGGCAAAATATAATTCCTTTAAAACCGGGACATAGATAACCCCCAATACCGGCTGCTGGTTTCTAATCAGGGCAATGTTAACGGTGAATTCACCATTGCGTTTAATAAATTCTTTAGTTCCATCCAGCGGATCTACAATCCACAGGTGTTGCCATTTTTTACGTTCGGCATAAGGTGCATGTTTGCCCTCTTCAGAAAGAACGGGTATCTGAGTTTGTTCAAGAAAAGAAATAATGGTTTTATGCGCTGCAAGATCGGCTTCGGTGAGTGGAGAGTCGTCTGCTTTATTTTCAATTTCAAAATCTTCCTCTTCATAAACCCGAAGAATCTTTTTCCCGGCTTCAATGGAGGCCTTTATTGCCGTTTCTAATAATGAATTCATTTTTTTGTTTAGTCTTAAAACTATAGGCTAAATTCTGGAAGTTATAACTTTTAAGATCTCCTCTACCAGTACACCAGGAACAAATTCTTCAGTATTCACCTCAACATCGGGGGCAACCGGTTTTTCATAAGGTGCAGAGATACCTGTAAAATGATCAATTTCTCCGGCCCGGGCTTTTTGATATAGTCCTTTCACGTCTCTTCTTTCACATTCATTCAATGAAGTAGCAACAAAAACTTCTACAAAATAATCTTTTCCTATAATGTTTTTTATTAATTCCCGGTCACTTTCAAGAGGAGTGATAAAAGCAGAGATGACCACTGTACCGCTTTCAAGGAAAAGCTTTGCCACTTCTGCCACTCTTCTAAGATTCTCAGTTCTGTCTTCTTCAGTAAATCTGAGGTTACAGTTGAGTCCGCTGCGGATATTATCTCCATCTAAAAGGCAGGTATGTATTTTTCTGCGGAATAGTTCTTTTTCAAGAAGCTTTGCAAGTGTTGATTTTCCCGCACCGGAAAGGCCAGTAAACCATACCACAATGGGCTTATGCCCTTTTAAAATACTCCTTTCCCGAGGGCTAAGCGAATCTGCTTCCGGAAATATGTGCTTCATGCGTTTGTAAAGATTTCAGTTTTTTCTCAAAGATAGAAATTTCTGAGCGCCTTTAAAGAGCACGAAAAGCATAATTTTGACACAAATAAAACCTCTGGACAAGCTCCCTAAGTGAGACATTAAACAACATCTGATATTCTGGCTGTAACCATACAACCCATAGCGGGAAGAAAAAGTCTCATTTTCTTATTTCCTATTTCCTCTATAGCAGCTTTTTGGTCTTTTAAAGCTCCCTGGTTAATCTTCACAATATCTCCCACCGAGAATTTTTCAACCTTAATTTCATCAATATCCCCGCCTTCCAGCCAGTTTTTCAGGGTTTCAATTTCATCATCCCTCACCACGGCAGGTTTTCCCAACCAAAACAGATAGCGTACCACTCCCGGCGCATCAAATACTACCGACCTATCTTTTTCATGGAGCCGGACAAATATGTAGGAATTAAAAAGAGGAGCCGTAATTTTCTTTTTACGGTCACTCCACTGCTTTACTTCAGTATATGTGGGGCAATAGACTTCCACATTTAAACGACGCAAAGCTTTATCTACCTTCAGTTCCCATTTGGGCTTTGTATACAGTACGTACCACTTCATGAATTCCTGGTTATATGAATCAATCCGGGTAGGGTGCCGGAGGTTTCTGAAGGTATAAAGCTACAAATTATAATTAAAAGAGGCTAAATTTAATATAAAGAAGAAGATGTTTTACCTGAACACTTCCTAAGCTAGAAGCAAAAGAGTTTCCCGCTATTCCCATCGTTTAAAAATTCGGTTTTACCCGGAATACTTCCAGAACATTTTCCCGTTTTCCCTGAAGGTTTAACTTGAAAAATTTTTAGAGTATATTATTTTAAGTGAATAATACCTGATTTACTACAGTTCTTCAGAAGCTGCATCTAAAGTAAATGTAAAAACTGAACCCCTGCCTATTTCACTTTTTACCTCAATAATACCGTTGTGGCGTTCTATTATTTCCCGGGCAAGATACAGGCCAATCCCAAAACCAGAATATGTTTCTTCGCTTTTTTCATCAATCCGGTAAAAGCGTTTAAAGATTTTCTGCTGATTTTGCTTATCAATCCCAATCCCGAAATCTTTTACGCTTACCAAAACCTTATCCACACTACTTTTCTCAATTTTTACCTCAATTTCCCAGTTGAAGGGAGAGTATTTTATGGAATTTGTCACCAGGTTAATAAGCACCTGGCCTATACGGTCTTTATCTGCATGAATCCAGCATTCTTCCTTTGCTGTAATAACTATTTTATGCTGGGTATTTGTGTATTCAATATCCTGAACGGTTTCGGCCACCAGTGTATTAAGGCAAAATGTTTGCTTCTGAAGCTCAAGCTTATTTTTCTCAATCCTGGTAAGATCCAGCATTTCTGAAATGAGCCTGGTAAGCCTCACAATCTGATGGTCCATGCGCTCCAGCGAAGTTTTAAAAGGAATAGCCGATAACTGTACTTCTTCTTCATTATTTAGCAGGCTAAGTAAGAACTGCACATATCCCTTTATGGAAGTTATGGGAGTCTTTAATTCATGGCTTACCATCTTTAAAAAATCCTCTTTCCGCTTTTCCTCGGCTTTTAATCTTTGAATTTCTGTAGCGGTACATATCCACATTTGAATTTTCCCGTTTTCATCAGTAATTGCTTCGGCACGGCTAAGGTGCCAGTTATATTGCCTGTGTTTGTTTTTGTAACGGAATTCCATTTCAAAATCACTTCCGGTGTCCAGTGAATTTTGCCAGTTTTTTTGGAAAGCCTCCTTTTCATCGGGATGAATAAAATTTGCCCAGCCCTTAGCAGCCAGTTGTTCACTTTTAAGCCCTGTATATTCCAGCCAGCCCTGATTGAAATAGATAAAATTTCCTTCTGCATCAGTATTGGCAACTTTCTCCGGCATAAGATCTGCCATTTGCCGGAAACGGGATTCGCTTTCTTTTAAAAGCTCCTTGGACCTCACTGTTTCAGAAACATCAACAGCCATATTGAGAATACCATAAATATCCCCATTTTCATCCCGTAAGGCTTTATAAGTAAAATTGAAATAACCGGTTTGTAATTTACCGTCTATCACCAAATCTACCGGATCTTCTTTGCCCCAATAGGTTTCCCCTGTATTATAAACTCCCTGAAGTAATTCGTGAAAAGGCTGCCCCTCCAGTTCAGGCAGAGCTTCATGAAGCATTGTTCCAATAACCGAATGATCTTTACCCCAGAGTTCCACCATAGCATCATTGGCTATTTCAATTTTCATCTCCTTTCCGGTATACAGGGCTGTAGCCACTGTTGCCTCTTCTATAATAGATCTTATACGGTGTTCTTTTTCCCGTACAAGTTGCTCCTTTATCTTTTCCTCATGTACATCTATTACCGTTCCAATCATTCCTTCATATTCACCTTCAGCACTAAGCATTGGCCTGCCACTATCCAACACCCAGCGGTAGCTCCCATCTTTATTGCGTAACCTGAAAGTCATATGACATCCTTCTCGATTTTTAACGGCTTTCGTAAAGATATTATCCACCCTTTGCCTGTCATCAGGATGAACGGCATTTAACCAGCCAAAATCCCGACCCTCACTTACGGTTTGGCCTGTATATTTATACCAGTTTTTGTTTAGATAATAATTTTGCCCATCAAGCTTTGTAATC
The DNA here is from genome assembly GCF_031846585.1 of Autumnicola musiva. NCBI lineage: Bacteria > Pseudomonadati > Bacteroidota > Flavobacteriia > Flavobacteriales > Flavobacteriaceae > Autumnicola > Autumnicola musiva. Next base: position 52,761 of record NZ_JAVRHK010000011.1, on the reverse strand, counting down.
CAGATGATAGCAGGAACAGTATCTATTAAATAGCGTAACTCATTTTCGCTTTCTTCAATCTTTCTTCTTGCCGCCACCTTTTCGGTGATATCCACAGCATGTACAAATATTCCGCTAACTTCTTCTGAAGCATTTAAAATTGGCTGATATACAAAATCCAAATATGAATTTTTTAGTTCCTTTTCGCCCACATCTAATTTTACCGGCAATTCTTTTCCTTTAAAAACCTCCCCCGACTGGTATACCCCGTCCAGCATCTCAAAGAAGCCCTGGTCTTCTATTTCAGGCAAAGCCTCCCTTACGTTTTTCCCGATAATATTCCTGTGCCCCACCAGTTGAAAATAATTCTCATTAGCAAAATCAAATACGTGTTCAGGGCCCCGAAGTAAACAAATCATTGCCGGAGCCTGGGAGAAAATTTCATGAAGATTTACAAGATTATTTTTTTCTTCAGTTCCTTTTGGCTCTACAGTATCCAATTCTTTAAATGAAATCAAGATCAATGCACCATTATCCTTTGCATCATTTGTATAATTAGCGTTAACAAGAAAGCTTTTTACCTGTGCTTTAGGGAAATCGCATACAAATTTATAATCTTTAATACCTTCGCCTGCAGTCAATTTCCTTTTCAGAATTTCTTTAAACTCTCTAAAAATGCCCTTGTTATTGTTCATTTCTGAAACCAGAAGTTCTTCCCCCTCTATCTCAAAAACCGAATAAAATCCTGCATTGGCATCTACAAATTCTGAATCCTTATCCAAAATCAAAACAGGTTCTCTTACGGTATAAATAACAGATGCTGCAAAATTTTTTGCAACTAATTTATTTTCTATCATGCTGTTGGAGCCGGCAAAACTATTCTTCATCATATTATTTCTAAGGGAATATTTGAATCCTGTGAAACCCCGGCTAAAATACATTATTTTTATTTTAGGATAAATTAATTGCAGATCATGGGGCATTATATGCACAGGGATAGAACAGAAATGGCGTCTATTACTCTTATGTTTCTGGATTAAGAATTTCTGACTGTTTTGTCAAAATACTGGATTATGATAAGAAAACCCCGTAAACAGTGTAGTTTATGGGGTTTTATTTTAACTTGATTCTTTAAAGTACCGAGGTGGGAGTGTTCGGAAATCATCAAAATCTGCAGTTCCTAGGCTGACATAAAATATAAAATGGAGTGTCCCCGAATTAGACACCTTTAACATAGTTTTAGTTTTTATTCTTTACACTATAATTAAACTCTGAGATTTTAGGTGGAACAATATGTTCTTGTAAAGCCTCAAAACAATGTGTAGTTAGCAATTTGGCTAAAGAAGCCTTGAAATATATGCACTTTTAAAAATTCGCCCTTCTAATAAAAAATGAGTGCGACTTTAAGAGAACAAGATTTAAAACTACTATTTGTATTAAAATTTTAATTATTATAAGTATAAGAATTGCATTAAAAATTGTAAGAATTTTAAACAGAGTCTAATTTAGAGGATTGTGGAAAATTTTTTCTCCGCCATTGATTTTATTGGCTTTATAGTGGATATCCGCAACATAAGGCATCGAGCCTTATAGATATTTATACCTTTTGTCGATAAAAGCAGTTATTTTAATAAATGTAACCGTTAGTGAGTACTCGTTGAAAGGTAAAAAAATTGCTTTTGGGCGAGACCATGTTAATTCAAATTAAAAGATGTTGTTATTTTAAGAAAAAAAACAGAAAAGTCCTTAGGAACAAATACATTTAAAATTCTTAATTCCTACGCCATTAATTACATTTATTTTATTAAAATTATTATTATTTAAGATAATTAATAGAATTAATTGATTTTTACATTAATAATCTTGAATAAAATAACCACGAGATAACACTTTAACGTTTTTTCCTACAAAAATATTCTAAATTATTTAATAAAATTGCTTCAGAATAAGTACTCCATTTTTGGTCTTATTCTATGTACTTCAAATCCCTCATTAAAAATATGCTATAAGTGGTCCCAGTGGGACTTACGGCGGCGAAGCCATAGAATGTTTTCAATCATACGTTTTAATTACTCCTAGCTATTCATTGACAGCAAAATATTTTGGATGTGAAATGGTCACCTTTACTTATTCCTTTTTCGATTATTGCACATTTGGCAATTATAAATAGTATTCTTGGATTGTTTACACCAGAAACATATTCCTATCCTTTGGTTATATTAAGCTGTCTTCTTTGGCTCCTATTGGCTATTGATTCCGATTTTTATACTATAAAAAGAAAAGAGCGGTTTGTAACTGAATTACCTAAATTCCTACGAAAGTTTATTATCTTCATGCTGGCATATTTTACAGTTCTTGCCTTTATGCAAACTCCATTTCTCCCACTTCGTCACCTGAAGATATTAGGAATGCTGTTTCTTGTTCTCATACTTTTTAGATGGAGTTTATTTTTTTTAAGAGAGCAATATAGAATTGAAGGAGGGAATTATGTGAACGTTGTGGTTATAGGTAAAGATAAAAGCCTTCATCAGATAAAGAAGGTTTTCGAAAGGCCCGATTACGGCTATCGTTATAAAGGATATTTTGATGACTCACCAGATATCGCAGAACAGTATCATTTAGGTGCCATCTCGCAATCCTACCGCTACATTAATGAAAATGACATAGATGAAATTTATTGCGCTGTTTCTCGTCTATCTCATGCCGACCTAAAGCAACTTATCCGTTTTTCTGATAATAACTTTAAAAAGTTAAAGTTGATTCCAGATCATAAAGGAATTTTCACCCGTGCTATGGAGGTGGAACACTATGGAACTATCCCGGTTATTAATCTAAGAAAATCTCCCTTAGACAATAAAATAGCTAAAACAGGAAAACGCATCTTTGATATAGTTTTCTCAGGCCTTGTTATCCTTTTAATACTTACCTGGCTTATTCCTTTATTATTCTTTATCAACAAATTCCAATCCAAAGGGCCAGTTCTGTTTAAACAGCTTAGGAATGGACATAATAAAAAACCCTTCTGGTGCTATAAGTTTAGATCAATGGCCTTAAATACAGAAGCGAACTCTACAATGTGTATACGCAATGATGCAAGGGTTACAAGAATTGGAAAAATGTTAAGAAAAACCAGCATAGATGAACTACCTCAGTTCATCAATGTATTCCTCGGAGAGATGAGCGTGGTAGGACCACGGCCTCACATGGAAACCCATACATTTCACTATCAGGAAAATGTGGAAAAATACCTTGTAAGGCATTTTGCCAAGCCAGGAATTACTGGTCTGGCACAGGTAAAAGGATATCGTGGAGAGATTGTACATAAATCAGACATAATCAACAGAACCCGTTTCGATATTTTCTATCTGGAGAAATGGCACCCGCTTATGGATTTTCAAATTATCTATTCTACCATTGCTAATGCCATTAAAGGAGAAGAAAAGGCTTACTAATATAAAATCTAAAAATGAAAGGAATAATACTTGCAGGAGGCTCTGGCACCAGGCTTTATCCAATTACCAAAGGAATCTCAAAGCAGCTCTTATGTATCTATGATAAACCAATGATATATTATCCTTTATCCGTTTTAATGCTTGCTGGCATTAGGGAAGTTCTAATAATTTCTACTCCCGAGGATCTCCTTTCTTTTAAAAAACTATTAGGAGATGGTAAAGAGTTGGCAATGTCCTTTGAATATGTCACGCAACCAAATCCGGACGGATTAGCACAGGCTTTTATTTTAGGTGAAGATTTTATAGGTAATGACGATGTTTGTTTGGTTTTAGGTGATAATATATTTTATGGACATGGATTTACTGAACTATTAGCTCAATCAGTAAGGAATGTAGAGAAAGATAAGAAAGCAACCATAATAGGTTATTATGTTCAGGATCCGGAAAGGTATGGAGTGGCGGAATTTGATAAAAATGGAAAAATTTTAAGTATCGAAGAAAAGCCTAAATGTCCAAAAAGTAATTTTGCAGTAGTAGGTTTATACTTTTACCCAAATGACGTGGTGGAGATAGCAAAAAATATTAAGCCCAGTAACCGGGGAGAGTTGGAAATAACTTCGGTAAATGAAGATTATCTGAAAAGAGGCCAACTTAAAGTGGAATTAATGGGACGTGGATATGCATGGTTAGATACCGGAACTCATGAATCTATGCTTCATGCTTCTAATTATGTTCATACCATTGAATCGAGGCAAGGATTAAAAATTGCCTGCCTGGAGGAGATAGCTTATGAAAAAGGATATATTTCCAAGCAGAATCTTTTTGAACTTGCAGAGCCACTAAAGAAAAATGGATATGGCCAATATTTATTAAACCTAGCAAACAAAAAAAGTACAAATGAAGTTTATCAGAACTGAAATACCTGAGGTAGTTATTTGTGAACCGAAAGTATTTGAAGATCATCGAGGATATTTTTTTGAGTCATTCTCAAAAAAATTATTAGAAGAATTCGTGGGGCATAAGTTACATTTTTGTCAAGATAATGAATCCAAATCTTCTTATGGGGTACTAAGAGGTTTGCACTTTCAAAAACCACCTTTTACACAAGCAAAGCTTGTAAGGGTAATTGAAGGCAAAATTTTAGATGTCGCGGTTGATGTTCGCCAAGGGTCTCCCACCTTTGGAAATTATTTTTCTATAGAACTTAGTTCTGAAAATAAAAAGCAGCTTTTTGTGCCACGGGGCTTTGCGCATGGTTTTGTGGTTTTGTCTTCAACAGCTGTATTTTCGTATAAATGCGACAATTATTATTCACCAGAACATGATAGTGGTGTGCTATATAATGATCAGGAATTAACTATTGATTGGAAAATTCCAGAACAGGATCTCATTCTTTCTGAAAAAGATTTAAAGCAACCTTCTTTCAAGTATATGAAAAATTTTGATTTTCAGAATAATCTGTATGCATAAGCAAAGCCTGTTCTCTATTCAAAGCTAAGGGATCAGTAGTAATCTAATAATTCGTTTAATGTCAAAATCAATGTTCAGTGCAAAAATCTCTGGAATTACAGTTCTAGTAGTATTAATGTCAATGGCATCTTGCGTAAGCTCTAGAAATGCCACCTATTTTAACTTGAATAAAGACTCTGTTTATAAATCCGAAATAGAAAATATTGAGCCTATAATTCAGAAAAATGATTTGCTAAGTATATCCGTTAGCAGCCTTAATCCCGAAGCCTCAGAAATGTTCAATATACCTAATCTTTCCGCTACCCAAACTTCTACAGCTACAGGTTCTACTGCCCAAGCCTCGGGATACCTGGTTGATCAGGACGGTATAATACGCTTTCCTTTTTTAGGAAAAATAGAAGCTGCAGGCAAAACCAAAAAGGCTTTAAGAGAAGAAATAGAATCAGAATTGGAAGAACAAAAGCTTTTAGTAGATCCTATCGTAAATATTAGATATTTAAATTATAAAGTTTCGGTATTAGGTGAAGTTAATAATCCTTCGGTAATTACCATACCTGATGAGGAAGTAACCATACTTGAAGCTCTTGGATTGGCAGGAGATATGACATTATACGCTAAACGTGATAATGTTTTACTTCTTAGAGAGGAAAATGATATAAAAAAAATTTTTACTCTTGACCTTACAACTGATGAGATCTTCAATTCTCAATACTATCAGCTAAAATCCGGTGATGTCATTTATGTTGAGGCTAACAAATCAAAAATTGCCAGTACGAGTAGGGCTACACAATGGCTACCAGTAATAGTTAGCACACTTTCCTTAGCAATTATTGCACTTGATCGCTTATTTTAATTAGAAGAATATTAAATATACTATTTAATAATGCTTAATAATAATACCAGAAGAGAGAGAGAGGAGGATCTTTTAACTTCTTTACTGCAAAGATTCTTACCATTTTGGCCACTTTTTGCTGTGCTGCTTATTCTCAGTTTTGCAGCAGCATGGACATACTTGCGTTATGCTACACCAATATATGAAGCGGAAGCAACAATTATCATAAACGATGAAAAAAAAGGTGTTGACGGCTCCAAAATAATGGAAAGCATAAACGTTTTTGATTCCAAAAAGATTGTAGAAAATGAAATTGAAGTTATCCAATCAAGAGATTTGATGAATGAGGTAATTTATTCTCTATATTTATATGCTCCTATATATGAAGAGCAAAATTTAAAAGATAAATCTGCCTATACTACCTCTCCTGTAGTGGTAGAGTTAAGAAATCCTGAGAAAATACCTTTTAATCCCGAAGAGCCTATAAAAATTTATTTTGCTTACAACCAAGCAAAGAAAACTATAGAAATTGATGGCAAATTTCATCCCTTAAACAAATGGATAGAAGGGAAAAATTTTGGCGAGTTTAAATTTATACCTAATCCACACCAAACTACTCTCTCTGATAATCAACTGTTTTTTATGCTGGTGCACCCTAAAGCAGTAACCAATAATTCCTTGGATAATCTTGAAGTTGGTGCGCCAGACAAACTATCAACGATTGTAAACCTAAATTATAAGGATCCTGTTCCCGGTCGTAGTGAAAATATTTTAAATCAGCTGATTTCAGCTTACAATCAGGCTTCAATAGCCGATAGAAATTCCCTGGCGCGTAATACTTTGGCCTTTATAGAAGACCGGATGGCAAATGTCGAGAATGAGTTAAACACCCTTGAACAGGAAATTCAGCAATACCGTTCTAACAAAGGTGCTATTGATCTTAGTGAACAGGGAAGACTTTATTTACAGGATGTAGGAGAAAATGACCGCAAAATTGCCGATATAGAACTTCAATTGGCCATACTCGATAATGTTGAAAATTATGTAGTCTCCAAAGGGAATTCCGGAGGTATTGTTCCTTCTACAGTGGGAATTAATGACCCTGTCCTCACCCAGCTAATAGAAAGACTTTATGATTCTGAAATAAAGTATGAGAGACTCAGTAAGACCACTGCCGAAAATAATCCGATTTTGGCATCTGTGGCTAACGAGATTGAGAAAATCAGACCAGGTATTTTGGAGAACGTGAGCAGTCAGCGTCAAAATTTAGAAGAGAAGTTGAAGAACCTAAACTCCACAAACCGGCAATTTAGTTCTAATTTAAGGACTATTCCGGAACAAGAAAGAGCTTTGTTGGAAATTAGTAGGAGAAAAGCCATAAAAAATGACTTATTTTCTTACTTACTACAAAAGCGAGAGGAAACAGCGCTTTCTTATGCGCCACATGCAGGAGATAGTAGAGTTATTGATAAAGCAGAGGCTTCATTAATCCCCGTAAGTCCTAAAAGTAAAATGACATATGCTATTGCTATTTTATTTGCTTTTGGCTTAGGAACCTTGTATGTTATTTTTAAGGAAGTACTAAACAGGAATATCTTGTTTCGGTCAGAATTAGAAAAGGCGACTGATATACCCATAGTAGGTGAATTCACCCAGTTAAAGCATAGTAAGAACAAAAAGCAAACTAAGGAGCAGGAAACCTTACTAAGTGAACAATTCCGAGATTTGCGGTTAGCCTTAGGGTTGTATGGAGAATCTGCGAAAAGGAAAATATTGATTACCTCAAGTATAGAGGGTGAAGGGAAGAGTTTTATAAGTGAAAATCTAGCAGTAAGCCTTGCAAATTCAGGAAAGCGGGTGATACTTTTAAATTTTGATCTGTTAAAGCCGAAGTTTTCCAAAATCTTTGGGGTTTCCAATGAAGAAGGAATTTCTGAATATCTGCAAGGAAAAGTGAGATTAGATGATATTATCCGTCCTACAGAACATAAAAATCTTTCTGTAATACCTCCGGGCAACATGTCAGAAGAAGTTTCTCAGAACTTGTTGGATTCGGATATTCAAAGTCTTTTCAAGCATCTTGAGAGCGTATTTCATTATGTGGTTGTAGATTGTCCTCCTGTGAATATCGTCCTGCATGCTTATCTCCTATCAAAATATTGCGACACCAGTTTATTTGTGATCAGGCATAATCATACTCCAAAGTCACTAGTCCGGCGCTTTGATGAAGATCCGAGTATTAATGCAATGAACAATGTGTTATTACTTTTTAATGGTGTTAAGAACAGAGGTGCAACTTCGGGCAATTACGGCTATAACTATGGTTATTCCCATATAAAAAGAACTTATCACACTTCTTTATGAAAACTTTCATAGCAGAGTTTAAAGGTTCAATAAAGGATAAATTCAAGGGTTTAGATAGATCGAATATAATTCTAAAGTTGAAATCAACTGGAATTTATCTTCTGGTGCCTATCATAAATTTTGCTGTCTCTATTTTTTCAACACCTCTATTCGCAAAACATTTAAGTGCGGAAGAATTTGGCTATTTTGGTTATTACAACTCACTGATCAGCTTCTTAACTATATTTTTTCATCTGTCTTTTCATACTTATTACATGTCTACTTATCACAGAGTTTCTGATGAAAAGCGGAAAAGAATTTTGATTACCATTGTGTTGTTTTCGTTATTATGGAACGTAGTTTTTTTTCCACTAGCTTATTTTGGGGTATATTTTTATATTCACTACTCTAGCTCTGTTACTCCTTTTTTTCCTTATGTTTTTTTAGCCCTCGGAGGAGCGAGTTTAGGTATTTACAAGACATATTTACAAGTGGATTTTAGAATGCAGGGACAGCCCCTTTATTATTTTCTTGTTGTTTCCGGTTTTAGGTTACTGGCAATTTTTGCCTCACTTTACTTAGTAATAATTCCTGAATTAGGCCTTTACGGTCGAATGCTTGGAATTTTTATAGTAGAGATCTTACTTTTTCTAGTATCCATGGGCTACATCTTAAGAAAACATACAATAACCATTGAGCGAAATCTTTTAAAAAACGCTATCCAGGTGATTTTGCCCCTCTTGCCAGCTGCTCTACTCTATATTCCCTTATTAAGTTTTGACAATATCGTTCTGGAGAAACTTAAGGATCCTGCAGAAATGGGTCTCTACAACATCGGGAAAAGTATCGCGATGTATGTCTACACCGCTTTGTTTCCCTTCTTTCAAACTTTTGAACCGGATATTTATAAATATGCAGTTGATGAAAATATAGAGGCATTGAAGAAACTGGGCTTTTATATAACTACACTTACTGTTGTTGCCGTTTTAGGATTCTGGGTTTTATCACCCTTTATAATTGATTTTTTAACCGCAGGCAAATACAATGAATCAGTACAATATGCAAATATTATTGTCGTAACGGCAGCTTTGATGATCGTTTTTTCTGTATTTGACGCAATAATTATCGCTTTGCAAAAAACGAGACAATATCTATATATTAATGCTATTTCTGCTGTTATATGCATTAGCCTTTATATAGTATTGGGTCATTTTTTTGATCAAAAAGGAGTTGCATATGCTTCTGTATTAGCATTCTTGTTTTTGATATCACTCCAGTTTTTACTAGTGTCTAAGAATTTTAAAAAAGTAAGAGCATAGCTTATGAATGTCCCGGTGTTATTGATCACATTTAACCGACCTGATACTACTATAAAAGTATTTGAAAAAATTAGAGAGGCTAAACCCACTAAACTATTTGTCTTTTCCGATGGACCCAGAAAGGATGTAGATGGTGAAGAACGCCTTGTAAATGAATGTCGCGCTTTGATAGGTGATGCAGAAACTAATTGGGGTTGTGATATTACTTATTTATTTAATTCTTCAAATATGGGTTGTGCAAATGGTGTTAACTACGCTATTTCCAAAGCTTTTGAAACGGTAGACCAATTAATCATTTTAGAAGATGACATAATTCCTGATCCTAGCTTTTTTAATTTTTGTAAGGTGATGCTTGAAAACTATAAGGAAAGTGAAGATGTGATGCAGATCGCAGGGACACGATGGAATGATGAATACAGTATAGGTGCTGATGATCATTTTTTTAGTACAATCGGACATATCTGGGGTTGGGCAACCTGGAAGAGAGCCTGGAATAAATATGATTTTGAAACCACCGATTTAGCATTATTTAAAAAACAAGATTTCCTGCTAAAGCTTTTTGGAGATCCAAAGATCAGTACCTTTTGGCACCTCGCATTTGATGAAGTACATGGCGTGGATTACAAAAAGACATGGGATTATCAATGGCAATATACCTTATTTAAAGAAGGAGGTTTGTCTGTAGTTCCTAATGTAAATCTGACCAGCAATATAGGATTGGAAGGTGTGCACTCTGATGGAAGAAAAACTGAACATCACTTTAGGCCCCTCCATCGATGGATAAATACCGGAAGTAATGTAGAAGTAAGGCCTAATCTTGATTTTGATAAATACCATATCAAGAAGCGCTTTATGGCTAAACCTCCAATGAAAACTAGGATAGCAAACAGGCTAAAGAGGTTGATAAAATCGTAGAACAGCAACCCATGAGAGTTTTACATATTTCAACATTTCAGAAAGGTGGAGCAGGTATGGCAGCATTCCGGCTGCATAAGCAACTTTTGTCCCAAGGCGTGAAAAGTGAATATCTCTTTTTGCTCAATGGTGAAATTTCAGAGCATGTGCATGGATATTACACTCAAAATCGAGTTTTAAGCATTATGCTAAGGGTTTTAAAAAAAGCCGGGTTGCCTCTTGACATGGAGCAAAGAAACGATTTCAAGATAAGAAAGTACAAAAGAAAGGTTGAGCTGTTTTCATTTGCGAGAACCCCATATAGTGCTTTAAATGATCACATATTGTTTCAGCAATGTGATCTTATTCACCTACATTTTATAGCTAATTTCGTTGATTTTCCATCTTTTTTTGCCGGTCTTAATAAACCCATTATCTGGACGTTACATGACATGAATCCTTTTATGGGAGGATTTCATTACCGAGGTGATAAGGAGAGATTTGGTAAAGCTCTTCAAGATTTAGACTTCGAACAATTTGATACCAAAAAAAATGCTTTAGATGCCTACGATCCTGAGCAAATTACTGTGGTAACTCCTTCGAAATGGTTGCTTAATGAATCTAAACGCTCAAAGATCTTAGGTAAGTATAAGCATAAGCATATTTCTAATGGAATAGACATAAACACTTTCACTCTCCAGGATAAGAATAGTTGCAGGCAAAAGCTAGGTTTAAATAAGGGTGCTACAATTGTACTATTCGTTGCTGAAAGCTTGAGTAATTATCGGAAAGGTTTTGATATGATCAAAAATCTATTTGATACTAATGAAGTCCAGAAGTTGGATGTACAATTCGTTGCAATAGGTAAGATAAATGAATCAGAAAAGATCCCTCAAGTTGTTTATCTCGGAAGCATCAATAGCGAAGAGCGAATGAGTGAAGCTTATAATGCTGCTGATATTTTCCTTTTACCGAGTAGAGAAGATAATCTTCCTAATACCATGATCGAGAGCCTTTGTTGTGGGACTCCTATTGTAGGATTTAACATTGGTGGAGTTTCTGAGACTATTTTAAATGGATTTAATGGTTTTCTCTCTCAAAAAGTTTCTGCTCCGGCATTAAAGGAAGCACTTGAAAAGTGTTTGCAACATTTACCCGAATTTGATCGACAGGAAATCGCTGACCAATCGCAGAAAAAATATTCTGTCAGCGATCAGGCCAAAGCATTTATTGAACTATACGAAGTGAGCGGGGGTTTTAACAAACCTTAATTTAAACCAACATGTAAATTGACCTCTTGAATTCCCATTCTGAAACATATCATTTAATGCCTGAGAAAGATTCTATCACAACTTCTGGATGGGGCCTTTTTCTTAATGTTGGTCTTCTTATTTTATTAGGATCATTAACATATTCGGTATATCCTGTAGTAGTTAATATGGTGGCATTGATATCTTTGATAGCCTTGTTTTACTACAATATTTCAAATGAAAATCATGTGTCCGTTTATATACAGCTTCTGATTTGCAATTTTTTCATTTTTGGTGCAAAATTTGGCGGAAACTATAATCTTGCTATGATCTTGGCTTTAACACTACATTTTATTGCAAAAGGATATATTGGCGGCCTGAGGAGGAGTTCATTTACTGGTGTGCAGCAATACATGCTATTATTATGGTGGCTATTGCAGGTTCTAAGCGTATTCTCTGGAAATTCTTTCCCGCTGCTGTCAAAGCTTAATGCAGTATTGGCATTCACTATTGTTATATCAATCTTTTATTTCTCCAGTAAGATTGAGTTTTCTATCCAAGACATCTTCAGAATTCTTAAGGCAATTATGATCTTCTTTCTATATATGTTTTTAGTAGCACTGAACCAGCGATACGTTTTTATAAATCTTGATACTCCATTCTTCCCATTAAACGCAGAAAGTATAGATTATGACCTTGGAATTATCAGAAGTACCTCAACGCTTGGAAATTTTGAAGCCTTTGCAGAATTCTCATTTTCCTTAATTGTAATATTGATCCCCGGAGTTGTAAGCGGTTCATTCAAAAGAAGGAATAGGAATTTCTATCTTCTATCACTGCTTACGGTTTTATTTGCTCTTGTTTCTATAGTGCTAACCGCTACAAGGTCTTCCATGTTTCTTCTGCCTATTGCTGTTTTAGCTGCCATGTTCTTAATGGGGCGGCGCATCAAGCTAAGAGCAATTTTTCAATTACTGTTTGCCAGTATAATACTTTTGGGATTGAACTTAGCTTTTGACATAGTGAATTTCTCAGTTTTTGTAGAACGAAGTCAGGATATAGAGATGGATAAACTAACTGTAGAAAAATTGATCAGTGGCCAGGCTATGAATCGGGGAGAAGTATTTAGTTACGCACTTGAGCAAGTAAAAGAATCCAACGGCATAATTGGAAGAGGGTATTTCACTCCAATTGATGAATATAGAAAAGTCCACTTTCCAATGGATAATATTGATGATAATATTGCCGATTATCATAATATATTTTTAAGCTCCTATGTGCTTTGGGGAGCATTGGGCAGTATATGTATTATTTATCTTTTTTCATCTTCTATCATGAGAGGTCTTAAAACTTATTACTCGTTTTCTGACAAGGATGATTTTTTACGGGATGTTGTATTGGGGCTGTCACTGATGTTTGGTTTTTTTATAATAAATCAGTTGAAAATTCAATTTATCAGAGATGTTAATTACTTCGTAATTATCGTCTTGTTATTAGGTCTGTTGTTGAATACGGCAAACTTATTAATTAGTTCTAGTAAAAATTTATCTTATCAATAGATTTGTATGAAAATAGCAGTATTACTTACTTCCTTTAATAGGAGGAATAAAACCCTCGGGTGCTTGAAAAGTTTGAAAAATCAACTACTTGATGATGCAGTTTTAGAAATATTCTTAACCGATGATAATTCTTCTGATGGCACGGCTAAAGCTGTAAAAGAAAAATTTCCCGATGTGCATGTATTGAATGGAACAGGATCATTGTTTTGGGCCGGGGGTATGAGGCATACTTGGAAAAGGGCTTTAGGCTCTAATCCAGATTACTTCCTTTTAGTAAATGATGATACAATACTTGCTGATGATGCTGTTAAACGCCTTATTGCGTGTGCCATGTCCCTGGATAAACCGGTGATCTGTGTAGGAAGTACGAGCGATGCTAAAAGTGGTGAAATTTCCTATGGTGGTAGAAAACTTAAAGATAAGATAGGACCCAGAAGTTATTTGGTATATAGCAATAAAGAAGTTGTAGAATGTGATCTTGGTAATGCAAATATTATGCTTGTTCCTGCCCCTATTGTTCAACGAATAGGAATTCTATCGAAGGAATTTACTCATGGAATTGCTGATTATGATTATACCCTCAGAGCAAAAAAAGCTGGATATTCTGTTGTAGTTGCACCTGGTATACTCGGATATTGTACAGATGACCATGGCAAAAATTGGAAGCCTCAGTCCTCGACTTTTTCTGAGCGCGTTGCTTATTTATACAGCCCCAAAGGACTAGCTTATAAAGAATATATATTATTTATCAGAAGACATTTTTCACTGCACCTGCCCGCAGCAGTTTTAAAGCTATGGTTAAAAACTATTTTCCCGTGGGTCTATGAGGTATTTAAAAAACCAAAAAAAAATCAAGAAATCTCTAATTTAAATTGCTAAATGACCAGTAAGAAAATTAATGTAGTATATCTAACACAAGTTCCTGGCCCCTACAGAGAGAGGATGCATGAAATTTTGGCAAATGAAGCTTCTATTTTCTATTCAGTAATTTATTGCGCAAAGTTAGAACCTAACCGAGATTGGGAATTAACTTATGGAGATTACAACAAATACTTTTTGGCAGGGAAATCAAAGACTTTTAGGCATAATAATCCCTCTGTATGGAAGCTCATGAACAAACTTAAGCCTGATGCCCTTATTATTTCAGCTTTTAAACCCACTATGCTATACGCCATCATTTGGTGCCTTTTAAATGGAGGAAAAATTATTGTGTATAATGATGGAACTCTTGAATCAGAAAGAAATTTCTCCAAGATTCAGAAATTTATTCGCAAGATTGTCTTTAAAAAAGCTCATGCGTTTGTAGCTCCTGGGAAGGGATCTATGGATTTATACAGAAGTTATGAGGTGCCAGAGCAAAAAATGTTTAGAAGTTGCCTTTGTATTGATAACTCAAAATTTATTAATACAGATCTTGATCAAAGAGAGTATCATATAATGTTTGCAGGCCAAATAGTTCAGCGAAAAATGCCGTTGTTTTTTGTAGAGGTGGCAAAACAAATAAAGAGATTAATTCCGGAGCTAAAAATTTTAATAGTTGGAGATGGCGATCAAAGGGAGGAAATGTTGAGTGAACTGATTAAAAATAAATTAGATTATACTTTTGCTGGATTTGTCGATCAGGACGTTCTTCCCTCCTTATATTCTAAAGCCAAACTTTTTCTTTTTCCAACTTTAAATGATCCTTGGGGAGTTGTTGCAAATGAAGCCTGTGCCAGTGGCACAGCAGTAATTATTAGTCCTGTAGCGGGAGCTGCAAATGATCTTATTGTTCACGGAGAAAATGGATATGTCTTGTCTACGGATCCTAAACTATGGGCAGAACATATCGTTAACTTATTAAAAGATGAAGAACTACTCTCTACATTTTCTAAAAATGCTTTAAAAATAGTTCAAAAATTTAATCATCATCAGTCGGCTAATGGAATTATGGAATCCATTGAATACGCTCTCCCGCAATTAGCTTTAAAAAGATCATAAAATGAAAACAAAAGATACCGTGAAACTCAAGGTATTGATGTTAATGCATCTCCCCCCCCCTGTTCATGGTGCGGCTATGGCAGGTAATTACATTCAAAGCAGTGATTATATACAAAATGAAATAGATGCTACTATTATCAATCTTGGCACTAATACAAAGCTCCAGGAGTCTGGCAAGGGAAGTATTAAAAAAATTTCAACCTTTCTTTCTTTATTAAAAGATTTGGTAAAAGCAATGAACCAGAATTCATTTGATCTTTGTTATGTTTCTTTAACAGCCAGTGGTCCTGGATTTTACAAAGATTGTGTGATTATTTCTATTTTAAAATTTTATAAGGTCAAGATTCTCTATCATTTCCATACTAAAGGAGTTGCTAGTGCAAGTAGCTCAGCTATTAACCGGGGACTTTATCGATATATTTTTAAAAATACTCAAAGTATACTTTTATCACCTTACCTTTTCTTTGACATTGAACAATATGTGAATCAGGATCAAATTCATTATTGTCCTTATGGCATCCCCCCGATTTCTAACCATGTTTTGCCAGTTGCTAATGCATCCAAATCTTCAAAACCCTGTCAGCTTCTATATCTATCTAATATGATGGAGGAAAAAGGGGTATATATTCTCCTAGAAGCATTAAATGAACTAAAGCAAATGGGATTGGAATTCGAGTGTCATTTTGTTGGAGGATGGTCAGATATTACTGCCACTGATTTCAAGGATTATGTGAAGAAATTGAATTTATCTGAGTATGTTACTGCTCACGGCCCTAAATATGGAAATGATAAGCACTGGCATTTCAATCAAGCGGATATTTTTGTATTTCCAACTTATTACCATTACGAAACATTTGGAATAGTTAATTTGGAAGCTATGCAATATGCACTACCTATAGTCTCAACTCCAGAGGCTGCTATTCCTGAGATTGTAATAGATGGAAAAACAGGTTTTCTTGTACCGCAAAAAAATGCTGCTCTCTTAGCAGAAAAGCTTGAAGTTCTTATCCAAAACACTCAGTTGAGAATTAAAATGGGCATGGCAGGAAAAGAAAGATACCAAATGCGTTTTACACTGGAAAAATTTGAACATAAGATTGTGGAAATTTTAAAAGCTGCGTCAGCATAAAATTCTAAAACATAGCATAACCCTGCTAAAATATATTCATTTGCTAATCTAAAAATCAACACTGTTGGTTGAAAAAATCTTTTACTCATCAATTCGATCTTCAAAAAAGAACAATTATTATGAAAAATATCCTGATTACAGGAGGTGCCGGTTTTATTGGTTCTAACCTCTGTCATAAGTTAGTTGCTCTTGGCTACAATGTTACTGTTCTTGATAATCTTTCTCCGCAAATTCACGGTGACAAAAATAGCCAAATGAACTCCCCAACTTATCAAAATATGCTAAAGGCAGGAGTACAATTCATCCATGGTTCTGTAAATATTAAGGAAGATTGGATACAAGCCTTACAGGGGCAGGATGTAATTATTCACTTGGCAGCAGAAACGGGGACCGGACAGTCCATGTATCAAATTCATAAGTATGTGGACGTTAATATAGGAGGAACAAGCTTAATGCTCGACCTTTTAGCCAATACAGAACATAACATAAAAAAAATGATCGTTGCATCTTCCAGGGCAATTTATGGAGAAGGTAAGTATCTCTGTGAGACTCATGGAGAGGTCTTTCCAAACGAAAGAAAAGATGTGGATTTGAGCAATGGTGATTTTGAGTGCAAATGCCCTATTTGTAAAGGTCCTCTGACTCTATTGTCGACTGATGAAGAATCTAAAAAGCATCCCACATCACTTTACGGTATAACAAAGCAAGTGCAAGAGGATATGGTACTAACCGTTGGTAAGTCACTAAATATACCAGCTGTTGCTTTCCGCTATCAAAACGTTTATGGTCCAGGGCAGTCCTTAGGTAATCCTTATACTGGAATTTTGTCAATCTTCAGTACCCAAATGAAGAACAATAATAATATTAACATTTTTGAGGATGGTAAAGAAAGTAGAGACTTTGTTTACATTGATGATGTTGTTGATGCCACTGTTTTAGGTTTAGTTAAAGATGAAGCAAATTTCCAGGTATTTAACGTTGGGTCTGACAAACCTATTAATGTACTGACAGTAGCTAATCTCCTGAAAAATATTTACGGAGCTTCAGTGGATATATCTATTTCCGGAAACTATCGTTTAGGAGATATACGCCATAACTATGCAGATCTATCAAAAATAAAAGTAATGCTAGGGTACAACCCAAAATTTTCTTTTCAGGAAGGATTGAACATGTTCTGCAAATGGGTGGAAAATCAGGATGTATATGAAGACAAATACGAATTATCGATAGAAGAAATGAAGAGCAAAGGACTCTACAAGTGAATCCAAAGGAGATATTACCCATTTAGAAAATTATAGCACCTATTATATGATGATAAATAAAACATCTAAGAGTTGCCTGCTCATTGTGCCAACATCATTTTATTCTTACTCTGAACATCTTAAGCAAGCTTTAACTTTAAAAAATTATAATGTAGTTATTGCTAACCATGAATATCCAGAGAATACCTTTGGGAAAATCATGGGCAAACTGGGAATTCCTCTCTTACTCCGAATGACCAAAAAAAAGATCATTAAAAAATTTATTAAAAATAAATCCTATGATCTTGTCATTATTGTAAAAGGGAGGGGAATGAGCACCCAATTAATTGAACAATTAAAAAGAGTTTCAACTAAAGTTGTGAGTTATACGTTTGACTCCTTCAAATACCACCCTGCTCCCCTTAGATGGTATAAACAAGTTGATAATTTTTATACTTTCGATTACCGCGATGCCCAAAAGCATGATTTGCAAATTATAGAACTTTTTTCCTCGATGCCTGAGTCGTCTTCGGCTAAAAAAATAAACTACCAAATTTCTGCAATCGTCCGAAATCATTCCGATCGTCTTAAATATATTAGTAGCGTTTTAAATGCTATATCAGAAAAGGAAGCGTTCATATACATCTATGAGCAAAATATAATTCTTTTTCTTCAAAATTTTATAAAAAATCCTTTTTTATACATAAGGTTCTGGAAGTACATTTCCTTTAAATCTCTCCCTTATGAAGATTATATCAGGATACTTAGGGAATCCAATTTTACAATAGATTTTGCCCATCCGAGTCAGACAGGTATAACTATAAGGTGTTTTGAAGCATTGAGTTCACAAACCAAAATTATCACCAATAATAGTCATGTAAGGCACTACAAATATTTTAATAGTGACAATACCATTCTATTTGATCCATCTTCAAGGCCTGATTCTCTATTAGAACATTTTGAAAGGATACGAAATATAATCCCTGAAACACATCACAGGACAATCAATCATTTTGTAGATCAGCTTATTGAGCTTGATAAAAAGCAAGAATTGGAACCTGTTAAATTTAGATCCTGTTAATACAGAAAGAAATTATTACTAACTAATAATGAATATAAACTATGATTAAAGTCGCTATAGTCGGTGTGGGAAAAATGGGAATATCGCATTTATCCATTTTAGGTGCCCATCCGGATGTCGAAGTAGTAGGAGTATGTGACACCTCTAAAATGTTACTTGGAGGAATGGAGAAATACAGTTCCTTTGCTTGTTATACTGATTATTTAAAAATGGTAGATGAAACTAAACCTGATGCCATTTTTGTTGCTGTACCCACTAAATTTCACTACCCGTTTATAAAGGAATTGTTGCAGAGACGCATTCATGTTTTTGCGGAAAAACCTTTCTGCCTTGGATATGAACAGGGAGAGGAGTTGGCACAAATCGCTTCTTCAATGAATCTCATAAATCAAGTGGGCTACCACAACAAGTTTATTGGCACTTTTAAGGAGGTAAAAAGAATTATTAGGCAAGGGCATTTGGGAGAAATACAGCATTTTGTTGGGGAAGCCTATGGACCAGTTGTAGTAAAGAAAAAACAAGATACCTGGCGCTCAAATCCTATGGAAGGTGGAGGCTGCCTTATGGATTATGCTTCCCATGTTATAGATCTGATTAATGATCTGATTGCACCGGTAAGTGCTGCTAAGGGCACTATAATCAAATCATTTTATTCCAATAAGGTTGACGATGCTGTATATTCTTTGCTTGAATTGCGTAACCATGTATCAGGAATGATTTCTGTAAACTGGAGTGATGAGACGTATCGCAAAATGTCCACTTCAGTAACTATTATTGGGAATAAGGGTAAAATTATTTCAGATGCTAATGAACTGAAGGTATATTTTAAAATGGATGATTGTCCTGAAGGCTATACTAAAGGGTGGAATGTCAGATATGTGACAGATTTGACTGAACATGTAGATTTTTACCTGAGAGGTGAAGAATATTCAGCACAGGTTGATTATTTTATAAAATCTATTGAGGGTAAAGTACCCAATAATATAAATACTTTTGAAAGTGCCTCATTAACCGATAAGGCCATATCAATTATTAAAGAAAATTCAAAAAAAATATCCAATGGAAAGAATTTTGTATGGGGATAATCAATTTTTCGCTGTAAATCATATTTCAGATGAAAAATCTCGCGCTCAATCAATAAAATTTAAAGATGATGAAGCTATAATTCGCACTTTAGATTACGCCCGGGATGCCGGTATAAATACCTTCATGTGTACCACCCACGATAGAATTGCAAGAATTTGTAACATCATAAGAGCTAATCCTGAGAAATACAGAAATTTTAATATCTATCCCTGTATGCCTTATGCTCATAAGTATGCTAATGCAGTAACGGAGTTAGGTATCGCAGGTACCGTTAAACAGTATGTCCCTGGTAATTTTTTTGGAACTATGTTTAAAGGCGGGATGGCTTTTGTTTCTAAAGATTACCTAAGAATTATGGAAGTTTTAATAGATGCAGAGATGAAGATGTTCAAAGGAATTAATACACCTGTCATCTTTTTACAAAATGTCATTACCGATTTATTGCTTGGATTAGGTATGGTCGAAATATTGAAAGGATTCCATGATTATATTGCTAAAAAATATGGTGCAGAGGCTGGATTTATTACAATGAATATGCCTAAATTACTAGATGTCTTGGAAGAAGCAGGTATTGAAAACCCAATTATCTGTTCCTCTATTAACAAAGCAAATTTTCGAATGTCTGGAGGACAGGAATTATATGAAAAAACCCTTGCCACACGCAAGGTAAGAGCCATAGCTATGCAGGTGTTGGGAGGAGGGGCTATTCCTCCTAAAGAGGCTATTGATTATGTTTGTAATCTCCCCAATATTGAATCAATTCTTTTTGGTGCTTCTTCCAGGGCAAATATTGAAAATACCGTTTCTTATATTCATTCGTTTGATACTAAAATGCTGGAAAAATCACCAAAACATGAAACTACAGGCATTAAGAACTATTGAGGGAACTATAATTAAACAACATGGAATGAAAAGAGTTTTAATAATTTTTATATTTTGTAGTTTAAGCTTGGGCTGTAGTTCTGATGATACCGCACAGCCATCAAAAATAGCCCTCCATCCACCCGAATGGTTACAAGGGTCTTGGAAACAATACGAATTGTGTGGTTCTTTATGCCATGAACTTGAAATTTCAGAAGATAATATAAAGATTATTACCTGGGGCGGAGCAAATGTATTTGATCTATTAAATACCGCAAAAAACTCACAAGCGAGGTCTAATGCTTCTGCCAGTATAGAAGAAAACATAGTTTCGGAAAATAAGTACGAATTTATTTTTACCACTTTTGAAGGGGAAATGATAAATTACAGGATGAAGTATAATTTTATCCTCTTAGATTCAACAACAGTAAGTTTTTCTCAAAATTCATATGAGTATAAAATGAAGAAATTTTGATTAATAAATGGAGCATGAATTTCTTCTTTTTAATTGAACCTGGTGATTTAGAGATTTTACTCCCATTTTTACTGCGGTAATAAATTTTGCTGCAAGATCCATGATTGTCCGTTATATAAGTAGATACCTTTTGTACCATCTTTTTGATAAATCATCATACCTTCATGTAGCTTCTCGATTGAACCCTTTTGTGCTTCCGTCATAGCTGGATATGGATAGGAAGTATATGCCAGCCCATTATTCATTACAAAGTCATTTTTAAAGGCAATGAATTTATCTGTATTTAAAAATTGCCATACATCATTGATAATGGTGTTTTCAGATACTATTGAACGTGTATTATTACTCTGGCCAGCGAAAACTCTTACCGCCCCATGAAATCGATCCTTTGGTATTGAAGCGGTAAGATCAAAAATATTCCCTTTAACCACCCAGTCATATCCATATATCTGAATTGGACTTTCTACTGCATTACGACTGGTAAAAGTATTTCCCCGAATGTATACCTTATAAATTTTAGAATTGGTAGCATCAACGGCTTTATGAGTAAAACCATGAATATAATTGTCACTAATATGCCAATACCCTGGATTACCATCTATTCCATCGAATGAGGTAGGTTGTGAGGAAGGATCTGTAGTAGTACTGATAATTTTTATACCATTAAATTCTGCGGGCGTGAAGCTATTGGGATTTTTTCGTTCAAGAGTAATGTTATTTCCTGTAACTTTTACAGCAAATCCGTATAATTCCATAGCTGCAATTCTATTACTACTACTAGGCTTCGCATTAGGAGCAAGCCCATTACCACCATCTTTAAAAGCACTTATATTAATTATGTTGTTGGAAATGCTTCCCTGGTTTATAGTTCCTTCAATAGCACATCTATCATTTGTTACTAAGGTATTATTAGAAATATGACCAAATTGAGAATCAATAGATAAGCAATAACCATAGTTTCTTGTAGGATATTTTATTATGTTATTTTGGATGCTAATTTTCTGTGGCAGTCCATTTCCATTAATTTCAATACCCATCCAACAGCGAGTGATATTATTACCAGTTATAATCCAATCACCATGAGATTCCGCTGGAAAATTATCACTTGTATCACTCCATCCCCAGCCAAATATTCCATCTCCTGAGCAGTTGTAAATAGTATTTCCTGTAATTAGCAATTTCCTTGTATCCTGCTGTAGATGAATAGCATTGAATCTGGAGGTATCATGGTCAGTAAAGGAAATAGGGCTGGAAGGACTACCAATATTGTAAAGTTTACAGTTTTGAATGATTACTTCATCATTTGACCATGATTTATCATTTCCATGTCCTAACATAATACCATGTCCCCAAAAGTTAAAAATTCTTACTCGTTCAAATCCTATTCTTTTATTATTATTTGGATAGGAATTAATTTGAACAGCAGCTTCTACCTCTTTCTTATTACCTGAAATAGAGAGATCTTCGAATGTAATATCACTTTTCCCATTAGACTGGAATAATGCTCCAGAACCTTTGTAAGAAGAGTCGTAAATAATAAAAGTTTTATCCATCCCAGCACCTTTTATATGCAGGCCAGAAGAACTTAATTGAATTTGAGAATTGATCTTATACTTGCCTGCAGGCAGATAAATTGTTTTCTTAAACTGTGCTCCGGCATAAATAGCTGATTGAAGAGCAGGGGCATCGTCTTCTATACCATTACCAACGGCATTTTTTTTAGCATCTATTAATGCTACAAGATCAGTGGTTACATCAATAAACTGGGTGTCCTGTGAAATAATAGAGATTTGGTTTCCTTCTAAAATCCAGGCATTATCTGAAATTTGACGGATAGCTCCCTTTCGCAAATGGGGATCTTTAACTTCATTCCTATTAAGGTCGTAAAGAATTATTTTAGCTGCATCTAAGACAATATCTCCTGAATTTTGAGCTTCAAATCTGACTACCTGACCCTCAAATTTTAACTTATTTGGAATAACAACAGTATCATTTGTAGGTGAATTACTTATGAAAAGAACACCGGCATCTTCATTCGTGATTTCAATTTTATTCGAAACTTCCTTTATGGAATCAACAATAGTGGTACTCATGTAGAACTCGGGTTTATTCCTCAGATCGTTATAATCTCCTGAAAAATCGTCCGTAACATCTCTGTCCCACTCATCGAAGGCAACTGTATTTCCATTCGAAATTGTAAGTTGATCTTCATTCAGTGTAAGAAATTGATTATCCTTGTCTGACTCTGGCTTATTTGAAAGAAGATTATCCACTTCAGATTTCGTATATATGGAAGGGGCATCTAAAAGACTGGAATATTTACCATCAAAATCATCTTCAGCATTCGTATCCCAACTTTCGAAGGAGACATTATTTCCTTGGGATATAGAAAGCTGATTCTTATCCAGACTTAATTCCTGAGGAGCCGAAGCATTGTTTTTAAGATTAGCAAGTAAATCATCCACCTCCTCAGCTGTGTACAGATGTGGAATATTGGTTAGGTCATTGAATTGTCCGCTGAACAAATTCGGTTTATTCTGAAGGTCTCCATAATTTCCGGAAAAATCATCTTCAGCATTGGTATCCCAATTTTCAAAGGAAACAGAATTACCCCCTGAAATTGTAAGCTCTTTATTCTCCAGGTGAAGCGACTGTGCGATTCCTTCTCCACCTTCCACAGAAAGAAGCAGACTGTCGACTTCTGCAGAAGTATAAAGCGGTGGGAGATTAATTAAATCTTCAAAATTTCCGCTGAACAAGGCTGGTTTATTCTGTAAGTCTTCAAAGTTTCCGCTAAAAAATTCTGGCTTGTCTTCCAAGTCATCATAACTTCCTGAAAAATCATCTTCGGCATTTGTGTCCCAATTTTCAAAGGAAACAGAATTACCCCCTGAAATTGTAAGCTCTTTATTCTCCAGGTGAAGCGACTGTGCGATTCCTTCTCCACCTTCTACAGAAAAAAGAAGACTATCGACTTCTGCAGAAGTATAAAGCTGTGGGAGATTAATTAAATCTTCAAAATTTCCGCTGAACAAGGCTGGTTTATTCTGTAAGTCTTCAAAGTTTCCGCTAAAAAATTCTGGCTTGTCTTCCAAGTCATCAT
The DNA here is from genome assembly GCF_031846585.1 of Autumnicola musiva. Taxonomy (NCBI): domain Bacteria; kingdom Pseudomonadati; phylum Bacteroidota; class Flavobacteriia; order Flavobacteriales; family Flavobacteriaceae; genus Autumnicola; species Autumnicola musiva. The sequence goes on along the minus strand of NZ_JAVRHK010000011.1, from coordinate 28,707 downwards.
AACTTCCTGAAAAATCATCTTCAGCATTGGTATCCCAGTTTTCAAAGGAAACAAAATTTCCACCTGAAATAGAAAGCTCTTTATTCTCCAGGTGAAGCGACTGTGTGATTCCTTCACCACCTTCCACGGAAAGAAGCAGGCTGTCAACCTTTGCAGCAGTGTAGAAATTCGGTATATCAGAAAGATCGCGGTAACTTCCTGAAAAATCATCTTCAGCATTGGTATCCCAGTTTTCAAAGGAAACAGAATTACCCCCTGAAATAGAAAGCTCTTTATTCTCTAGGTTAAGCGACTGTACAATTCCTTCTACACCTTCAACAGAAAAAAGTAGACTATCGACCTCTGCGGAAGTATATATCTGTGGGAGATTGTGCAAATCTTCAAAATTTCCTGAAAAATCATCTTCAACATTGATATCCCAATTTTCAAATGATACAGAATTACCCCCTGAAATTGTAAGCTCTTTATTCTCCAGGTGAAGCGACTGTACAATTCCTTCACCACTTTCCACGGAAAGAAGCAGGCTATCAACCTGTGCAGCAGTGTAGAAATTCGGTATATCAGAAAGATCGCGGTAACTTCCTGAGAAATCATCTTCAGCATTGGTATCCCAGTTTTCAAAGGATACAGAATTACCACCTGAAATTGTAAGGTCTTTATTCTCCAGGTTAAGCGACTGTGCGAATCCTTCACCGCCTTCTACGGAAAGAAGCAGGCTATCGACCTCTGCCGAAGTATATATCTGTGGGAGATTGTGCAAATCCTCATAATTTCCACTGAACAGTACAGGCTGATTCTGAAGGTCTTCATAATTTCCATTGAACATTTCTGGCTTGTTTTCCAAGTCATCATAATTTCCTGAAAAATCATCTTCCACATCGGTGTCCCAGTTTGCGAAGGTAACGGAATTTCCACCTGAAATTGTGAGTTTTTCATTCTCCAATTGGAGCGATTGTACAACTCCCTCTCCTCCTTGTACGGAGAGTAACAAACTATCGACTTCCATGGAAGTATAAATTTTCGGAATGCCAATTAAATCTTCATACTTTCCTGAAAAATCATCTGCATAATTTTTATCCCAGTCTTTAAACATTGTTTCATTACCATCTATGCCATTATCTAAATAGTTAGGAAGGTCATGAATTTGTGCTGCTGAAATTACTCCATTAAAAGCATCAGCAGATTTAGCATGTAACGCATAAGGAACACTAAGCATTTGACTTATACCAGTAATACTAAAATTACCATTGTTCAGAATATCCACCTGGTTTTCGACAAAATAGGGACCCTGGCTCCAGTCGATATTGGAAAACCTTCCTATTTCCGGCAGTCCGGTACCAATCTGAAGGCTGACTAAACCATTTCTGTTGGTACTGGTGTTATGTTTTTCGCTGTATAGGATAGTTCCTCTGGGTGAACCTTGCCTTATTAGAATAATTAAGTTAACGTCTTTATTAACCAATAATTCATCCGTGCTATTTCTTACTATTGCCTGATAGCTCATTTTTTCTGGAGTCTGGCTATAAATATTGGAGCTAAGAAAGATTAAAAACAAAAAGAAGAACTGTTTCATTCAATGTTTTAATGTATGGAAATTATCTCAGAAGGCTTAGGATAGTCAAATGTTCACAGATAAAACAATAAATAATTATATTGACTTCCTTAATGTGGAAAGAATATTAGCTGCTTTAAATTTTTCCTAACTATAACTACAAGATAATTAATAGATTAAATTGCTAAAATAATCATAAATTCGTTAAAACAAGCTAAAAAATCGACGAAAGGTACTATTAAGGTTTTTTACTCCATGGTGCTGTCATGTCATGAAAAACGGAAATGCAGAAATTAATATTTGAAAGTGAGAAAAGAAACAGAGAAATAATCAAAATTCCTTTATTAAAGAAAGCCCAGCTCCAAAGACTGGCTTTTTAATTGAATTAAAATCTGCACCGATTTTAAAATTCAGTCGAAAAGGCCTTTCAAGAATTTGAGCTTCAGAATATAAATATAATACATCCTCATCTAAAGCTTCGGGATTTAATTCTTCGGCATAAGTACCTTCGTTGTGAGAGTAACTCAACAACAATTTGTACGGATAGCTATGCGAGAACAAAGAATAGTTGCCTGCCAGACCCAAATGATGCGCAGCGAATTTATTATTAACTACCAGATCCCTTTCCCCATCATAAATAAAAAAAGGAGCCCCCAAAATCTGATCCTGATAAGTAAAACCTGAATTATACATCAAACGATGTCCTAAATAATTATCTGCACCCCATTTATTTACATCATGACTCTGATTACGGGTATAATAAAATTCATAAATTAAAGATTGGAACCACCTGTTTTTCTCGGTGCTTTTCACAAAGATTCCATAGCGTCCATCGGGAAAATTGGCAAAACGGCTGCCGGATCCATCTTCAAAAATGTTATTAAAAATAAATTGGGTGGTGAATTTCCCGCTCTTCTTGGTTATATATAGTTCCCAGGAGCCAAGATGGTTACCCAGCGCATTCTCTACATCTCCCTGCCGGGCCCCTTCATCGCCACCCCTGCCGGAAACAATTCTCAAGTAATCTTTAAAAGAATTAGGCTGCTCCCCAAAATCAGGAGAGGTGCCTGCCCATTGTGCAAAATGCTGCAATCCAGCCTTAATTTCCCACCCATTTTCAATCCTGTAAAGCAGGTGAAAACTTTTATGATGCAGGCGGGCATTTTGAACAAATCGGTTCTTACCCATTAAATACTCTTCCCAGGCGGCATCAAAACCGAATCTTCTATTCCTTCCAAAGAAAATAGGTTGTGATGTTTGTACCTGAATTCCCGGCAATGGTCTTGCATTTAATGACCAGAGGATATTTTCATTAGTAGCACTTAATCCATTGTACAATTCCGGCCGCTGTTTTCTTCCAACGATTACCTGTAGCCAGGAATTTGTAAATTGGGCGTATAATTGATCTATAGCAATTTCATCTTTAAAGCCATCGCTATACAAAATACCTCCTCCCATTTCCAGTGCTGAAGCAGATCCTAAATCATAATTCATTTTCCCGGAGAGCCATCCGGCAACGTTCGTTTCTTCTGAAATTCTGCCGCGGCGATTGCTATGCAACCAAAAGGGCAACTTATCACTTTCGGAATTAAATCCTTCCAGATTCACTTCTCCGGAGAATACAGGCTGCTGCGGAAGAGCGGAAAAGCCAGTCAGCATCAACAATACGAAAACAGGTTTCAATTTCATGTCACTCCTAAAAATTAAATAAACAAAGTCCATATTACAACAAAAGCCGCAAAAATTCATTGCGGCTCCTGATCTCTTTTTTTATAAACATTATTATTACCACATGGCTGCTTTACCTTTCATCCTACCCCAAAAACTTTCCTTTTCTTCCCCGTAGGCATATCCATACTTATTGCCGTACCCAAAGTAAGCGGTTTTTACATCATTAAGCACAAAACTTACATCATGCAATTTTCCATCGTTTTTAGCATCTACAGGAAATTGCAGCAGTTTCTTTTCGGTATAACCAGCCCTTACCAGGTATAGGGTAAGATCTGCAAATTTATTGATAAGAAAAGTATCGGCCACCAGCATGGACGGGGCGGTATCTACTATAATATAATCATAATCCCGTTCCACTTCATCAAACAATGTTTCCATTTTCTTATGCCTTAATAATTCCGAGGGGTTTGGAGGAATACTACCAGAAGACAAAAGGTCCAGGTTTTCATGAAGAGTAGATGAGCGTATAAGCGACCTTATTTGTATATTATCATTTACCAGATAATCGCTTACCCCCTGCCACTCCTTTGCATTCTCTTCAAAACGTTGCAGTTGAGGATTCCTTAGATCCCCGCCCATTACCAGTACTCTTTTACCGGTATTGGCCAAAGTTATAGCAAGATTGAAGGCAGTAAAGGTTTTCCCTTCCCCTTTTACGGTTGAGGTCACAAAAAGCTTAATTCCGTGTTCTTTGTTTCCGGCATTAATTAGTAAATATTGCAGGTTGGTTGCCAGGATCCTAAAAGATTCTGCAAGAACAGATCTATCATTCTTACTTATGATCTGAGCTTCATTGCCTGTTATCCTGGGAAGTTCTCCCACTACAGGAATTTGCCTGATCTCTTTCTCCATATCCTCCCTGCTCCTTACCTTATTATTAAGCAGATTTTTAATATAAATCACCAGGAATGGAATGAGCATCCCAAGAATAAGAGCCGCCAGCATAATAATTTTCGGTTTTGGTGAAACCGGTTCACTTGAACTATAAGCCCTATCCACAATTTTAGCTTTTGGCGCAGTCACCGCAAGAGAAAGTGAATTCTCTTCCCTTTTCTGAAGCAGGAAAAGATAAAGTGATTCCTTAATATTTTGCTGACGTTCAATTCCGCGGTACTGTCTTTCCTTGGAAGGCACGGCAGATATTTTACTACCGATGGAAGCTGCCTGCCTGTTAAGGTCTTGCTGAGCAATCCTAAGATTAGACCGCATTCTTTCCAGGCCTTGCAGGACATTGGCCTTCATTTGGTCCACCTGGCTGTTAAGCCGTTTTATAACCGGGTTTTTTTCGGTAGAACCGGCCAGGATCCTGTTACGTTCTAACACCAGTGCATTATATTGCTGAATCTGCTCATTCACCCCCTCTTCCTGAATTCCCAGGTTTGCAGGTAATAGATCCGATTCGGTGCCGGAATTTAAGTACTCAATCATAGCGGTAGCCAATTCCAGCTGTGTTCCCACTTCCTGCTGCCTTTGGTTATATTCGCTTGCATTTGCAATAAATAATTCAGATTCCGCTTCAATATTAGTAAGACTGTTAGCTTCCTTAAATTCTTCTTTTCCTGTCTCTACAGAATCAAGTTCTTCATTGATGATCTGAAGGCGCTCATCAATAAATTCCGCGGTATTACGGGCCACCAGGTTTTTATCCTCAATAGCCTCACGGTTATATTCCAGAATAAGCTGATCCAGGATATTCTGTGCCTTGGCCTTTACAGGATCCTGAAGGCTAAGCTCGATCAAACTGGAATTTTTATCGGTAAGGTTCACCTGGAGTTTTTCACGGTATCTGCCCACCACGGCATCTACAGGAATAAATTTCACAACAAGTTCTTCCGGCCCTTCTCCTTCTTCTTCAACTGCAAACTCAGGATTTTCATCTATAATAATATCTGCAAATCCCAGGTTTAGAGGCTTTCCTAATCTTCCCTTGAAGACCTTTTCAGTCTCCGTATTTTTTAGCACCAGATTTTCCCCATCCTGCTCAATGCGGAATGCATTAAATTCTTCTGCGGCAACTTTTGAAAGTGATTTTTCATCCAGCTGAAGCACATTAATTATATAGGGCACATTGAGATATAGTTCTGAAGATTTTATTTTCTCCTCATCAAAAAACAGGATGTTAATATCCAGGGCTTTTACAGTATTATTCATCATACGCCTGGAACGAAGGATCCCAATCTCATTTTCTATACTGTTGGTTCCCATACCGCTTAATAGACCTAAATCGGCAAAGGCAGCCAATTCAGAAGAAGGAGACTTGCTTTCCTCATCTTTTATAATAATACTGGCAACAGTATCATAATTGGGGGTAGTAGTTTTTAAATATAAAAATGCCGTAATAAGGCAAATTACCACTCCAGTTACAAACCACGGCCAATGCCGCAGGTACTTTCCTAATTCTTCCCGAAGGTCGATTTCCTCCTCCTGATTGCGATAATTATTTTGTTGTTGGGACATTATCTGGCAATTAATACGATTAATGAAACTAATACTGAAGCTATGGAAATATACACCGAGGCATTTCGATTATAGCTGGCAGACTGACGCTGTGCCGCATTAGGCTCTATATACACCACATCGTTCTGTTGTAAATAATAATATGGAGAATCTACAATTCCTGCATCGGTAAGATCTAAATAAGCATAGTTCTTCTTTCCGCCTTCTTCCCTCATCACCAATACATTATCCCGGCGGCCGTAAATACTTAAATCGCCAGCCTGGCCCAATGCCTGTGGCAAACTTAGGGTTCCGTCCTCTACATCAAAAGTTCCGGGTCTATTAACCTCTCCTAATACACTTATTTGAAAATTAACTACTCTTACATTTACAATAGGATTTTGCACATATTCACTTATCTGTTCCTTTAGCAGTATTGCCAATTGCTGCCGGTTTAACCCGGTCACCTCAACAGTACCCAATACAGGAAAATCTATATTACCTTCGCTGTCTACAAGGTAACTCTGTAATTGTGGTGTACCACTAACGCGGAGATCGGATCCCAATACGTTTCCTGAACCAACCACAGGTAAATTAAATGGTAAAGCAGCCTCCTGCTCGGGAGCAGAGACACTAATAGTAAGTAGATCATTAGGTTTAATTTGCAGGCTGTTTTGTTGATTTTGCTCTAAAGCTGCACCGGCTTCTTTAAGGTTTTCAAAATATACAATCTCCTTTCTTGAAACACAAGAAGTTACTAAAGTTAAGCTGGTTAACAGCAGGCAAAGCCGTTTAAAAAATGAAGGGAATTTCATTAAAAAAATTTTGACGAATATAATATTTAAGATTTAGTTAACAACACCTTAGAATCAGGTGTTTTGGGATTAAGCGACATCCCGAAAATGTTGTGTTCTATGACCGGACCTGGCTACTAGGGCAGCTTTGCCTTTTAAAAGAAAAAAAACCAGGAAGCTACCTGCATAGAGACTCACCACAAGAAAACTTAACCACATATGAGACATAAAATTAGAAAAAGCAACATAAATACTAATAACCAGGATATTAAGGGTGGCAAGACAAAGGCTTGCCTTGGGATGAGAAAACCCCAGGTCAAGAAGTACATGATGTGCATGATTCCTGTCTGCAGTAAACGGGCTTTGTCTCTTTACAAGCCTAAGAATCATTACCCGCAGGGTATCAAAAACGGGAACAAAAAGCACTGTAGCGATAAACAGAAGGCGGTTAGCGGGAAGATAGTTTTGGGCAAACAATGACACCTCAGGTTCCATCACCAGGATTTTAATAGTAAGGAAGGCCAGAATAAAACCAATCACCAATGAGCCGGAATCCCCCATAAAGATCTTCCTGCGGCCCCTGGAAAAATTAAAAGGTAGAAAAGCAGTTAGGATTCCTGCCAGGCTTACGCACACCAGTACGTAATATGGAAGACCTGTAATATAAAAGATTGCACCGTAAACAGCGGCTATCACTATACCTGTAATGGCAGCCAAACCGTCTATACCATCTATAAGATTATAAGCATTAATAAGTGCAACTATTAATAAGGCAATGAGCCCGTATCCTATAAAGGCCGGAATTCCATAGATCCCCCAAAAGCCATATAAATTCGTTAGTTGCAATTCCGGGGAAAAAACAATAAAACAAGCGGCCGCAAGTTGCCCAAACAGTTTTACCCGGGCGGTAGAGATCACCAGGTCATCTTTTAAACCCACCATAAACAAGATACTGATACCTGCAATAAGATGGTTGCCTACATAGCCAAGCCTAAGACTTTGAATTACCGAAAGGATAAGGATAAAAGTTAAATAAAAAGCCACTCCTCCAAAAGTAGGCACCGCTACAGAGTGGGAACTGCGTTCATTTACACTGGCCATTAGTTGTTTCGCATTACTTACCCATAATACCTTTGGTATCATGTAATAAGTTAGAGCAAAGGCACCCAGAAACAAGCTGAACACAAAATAGGGATAATAGGCCCGGAATAGCTCCAGGATAGTTTCCTGATCAAGAAGGTTCATAATAATAAATTTTGGTGGTTAATAAAGCAGCTATACTCTTCCCTATATAGTTGGGGACTACGGGAAGTAAAATTCTTACTATTGTGGTTTTACGAGTGGCTAAATATTATTACTATTGATTATAATTTATTAGTAATCTGAGATGTTTTATACTAAAATTGACACAGCATCTCGTGGGGTTCAATTACTTAACGCAATAAATCATTAATTTATTTGATGAGCTCCTTCATTAATTTCAGGGCCATCTTAAATTTTGGAGCATCAAGTATTTTAATTTGGAGATTTTAAATTCGGTTTATAAATTTCCAAAAGCTGTTGTACAATACGATTTGCTGTTTTTCCATCCCAAAGCGGGATCTCACCCCCTTTTTTCCACTCCCCGGCCATTAACTTATCCAGGTATGGTTTTAGGTTTTGAGGATTTGTACCAACAAGTTCATTTGTACCCATGCTTATGGTTTCAGGTCTTTCTGTGTTGTCTCGTAAGGTTAAGCATGGCACACCCATAACTGTTGTTTCTTCTGTAATTCCACCCGAATCTGTAACCACCGCTTTGGCCTTTTTTACCAGGTAATTGAATTCAAGGTAGGAAAGGGGTTCTATAAAATGTAACCGATCATGAGAAATGCCAAGATTTATAAGGATCTTTGCAGTACGCGGATGCACCGGAAAAATAATTGGTAAATCACCTGTATTATCAATAATTGCCTGCATCAAAGCCTTTAGCTTCTCCTCTTCATCCACATTGGCCGGGCGGTGCAGGGTAAGCATAAAATATTTTTTTTCCTGAAGAATCTCTCCATCAATTTGAATTTCAGGATCTATAAAATTCTTGATATTAGATAACAAAGTATCAATCATAGTGTTCCCCACAAAGTGAATACGTCCTTCTTCAATTCCGGCTTTCCTCAGGTTCTTATTTGCAACTTCTGAAGTCGTAAAAAAATGATCGGTAATGGAATCTGTAACCATACGGTTGATCTCTTCCGGCATGCTAAGATCGCCGGAACGGATCCCGGCTTCCACGTGCACCACCTGGGTGTTTAATTTTTTAGCGGTAATACTGCAGGCCATAGTAGAGGTAACATCCCCAACAACAAGTACCACATCTGCAGGATTATCCTGAAGTTCTTTTTCAAAGCGCACCATGATATTGGCGGTTTGCTCTGCCTGGCTTCCCCCGCCCGCTTCCAGGTTGGCATGAGGCTCGGGAATACCTAGCTGCTCAAAAAAGCTACCTGACATTTTTTTATCGTAGTGCTGACCCGTATGTATCAGGCGAAAATCTATTTCTTCTCCATTTGATTTGTTTTTTTCAATAGCTTTAAGGATGGGAGCAATTTTCATAAAGTTGGGTCTTGCCCCGGCGATAATGGTGATTCTAAACATAAATTTTAAAATTATTATGTAGGATACAGAAGAATATAATCCTGTTAACGATTTATATAATACTTTTTGAATCCGTTGAGTGCCCAGTGGATAAGCAAATAAGAAGATCTAAAAATATTTATTCCCTCCACTTCACGATATACTTTCCATACATAAGGGATAAGTTTTAATTTACTTCTGGAAACGGAATCTTTTCTCATTCTATAAACCGCCAGAGGCTCTTTAATCCCATATGCATAATCCACATGTTTTAAAACAGCAAGCCAAAGCCCCCAATCCTGTCTTTTATTCATTACCGGCATATAAAATTTCCCTATTCTTCTAATATCAATAAAAGCCGTTAAACAGGAAATAGGACAGGATCTAAGAACATCTTTATAACTCACCTTTTCCGGTACAATAAAGTCACTAATCAAGGGGTTTAACTCTTCATCTTTTCTTTTATAAGAGGCAAAAACAAATTCGTAGCCCTCTTGCTGACATAATTTTAATGATACCTCCAGGAAATTTGGAAGCCAAATATCATCCCCATCCAGGAATGTAATAAAATCTCCCTTTGCTGCTTCAATTCCTCTATTTCGAGTTATCGCCGGCCCTGAATTTGATGAATTTTGCATAAGATGTATTCTCTTGTCTTCCCTTGCCAGCTTTTTGATAATCTGAACCGACTCATCATTGGAACAATCGTCAATAATAATCATTTCCCAAAGGGCATATGATTGGCTTTGAACCGAACGGACCGTCTCTTCAATAAACTTGGCTGAATTATGTACGGGAGTAATTATTGATATAAGTTGTTTAGGTTGAATTTTCATCTGTACATATTTTTTCAGCAATTCATTACTTTGCAGTAACTCCTGAAAAAGCCTAATAATTGGTCAGTAATTCCTTTAAGTTATTTTCAACATTTTCAAATTGTTCTTCCCAGCTAAACAGGTTTTCCTTATTTGTATTAATTAAATTTTCTTTGTACATCAATTTATTTTTGAGCATAGTTGCTATTGCCCGTTTTATAGATTCAATTTCTGAACCATCATCTTTTAGCACAATTCCTCCCTTTACCTTTTCAACAACATTTTTCATAGGCGGATTAAATCCACAAATTACCGGGACATTTCTTGATAATAATTGATAAAGCCTATTTGGCTCACATAGAAAATTATTAGGTGATGAGTTCTTATAAAGTACAATAGAAAATAAGGCATTATCTACATAATTGATAATTTCGATTTGTGGTACAAATTTCTGATAGATAAAGCCTTTTTCTATTTCTTCATCTACCGCTTCCTTCATTCCAGCTTCTACAGGGCCAAGAATTATCAATTTTAATTCATTTTTATAGCCTTGAAGTGCTTCTAAAGCAGGTTTAAAATTCCTTCCCTCACTAGCCCAGCCCATCCATAAAACATAGGGCTTGTTGTCCAGCCATTGTAATACTTCCGGATCTAATCCTTTTTTCGGGCTTTGAATAAAATCTTTTCCGGGGAAATTTTGCAGAAGTACATGACGTTTTTCATTATATCCAATTTGCTTTTGCATATATTCCCTTCTTTCCCGGTTGGTATAGACCAATAAATCAACTTTTTCTAAAACACCTTTCAACAATTTTCGGGTTAGAAAATTTCGACACAAATTTTGATGTGGCAATTCATGTAAATCCCAAACTATTCTAAGCCGTTTTGGCTTTTTTAGTGTTAACAATAAGAGAGTTAAATAATGCTGCATATCATGAAAAACGATCACTTTTCCGGAACTGCGCATGGTGGAAAGATATGTTTTAAGCGAGTATTCGGGAATTTTAAATAGATATCCTTTCCGTTGCGGGAAAATACTTCTAAATGCTAAATTTATGGTCTTAACGGTAGCATTATTATAAGTAAACTCACCCTTTTTATTATCATCTTCTAAGATAATTACCTTAGAATTGATATTGAAATCATGCAAGGAGTTAATCCATTTTAATAATCGGCCGTCACTAAAAAACTTACTGGTTTTTATTATATGTAAAACTTTAGATTTACGAGCTGTTTTTTTTTGGTAAAAATGTCTCATATCGGACTAAAACTAGATAAATTACAGGATTCTATTAGGATTTAAAGAGTGACTTGATTCCCTTAAATTTCTTGTTGAATTATTTAATCTCTTTAAGAAGAAATCGAGGCTATATATTAGTGCTAAGGAAGTCCATAACCAAGCTCCTGTGTATATTGCTCCACTGAATAAATGCTGAATAAAGGATTGTAAAAATATGACAACTATCCAGCTATATTCTTTATAAGCCTTGATAATTTTAAAGCTAATCTTCAAACCATTTAATAGTAATAATATAAAGGGAAGGAAACCTAAAATTCCAGTTGTTTGTAATATTTCTAAAAAAATATTGTGAGCATAATTAACCCAGTTATTAACCGCTAATTTATCCCCTATAAAAGGATTATTTAAAAATTGTTTAAAAGAATTGTTCCATGATAAAATTCTTAAACCAGCTGAACTATCTTCATTTTTTATGTTTTGGGCTGTATCCGTAAATCTATTTAATAATCCACTGCCAAGAAGATTATCGAAATAAATTAAACCAATTAATAAAACTAGTAGAATCAGTACGTTATACAGAATCCTACTAAATCTTTTCTGCATTAAAGTTATCAAAACAAAAGGAGCTAAAAGTCCTACAAGAGAACCTCTGGAAGCCCCCAAAAAAAATGGAATTAAAGAAAATAACACTAAAATAAGTCCGATTATTTTCCTGAATTTTGAAGTATGATTATAAAGATGGTAAGTAATAACTGTACCTATTAATAATGAAGAACAATATGATAGGATTAAAGGCGATACCACTTCCTCTCCCATAGAAACGGGACTTAGCCGTTCCACTTTTCCAATATATTCACGATAGGTGATTGTAGCTAAGAAAACAAATATTATACCTGAACCGTAAATTGAATTAATAATAGGTTTAAAATATTCTTTCCTAAGTCGTACTGAACTAATTACTGTGAAAGGCAGAAAGGCAAAAGATAAAAAATAAAAGAACACCTCCATTGAGGTCAAATAATATGGTTTATTTAAGATATAATCTGTTCCAATCCGAATGAAATATATTGCACTAAATATAAAAAAAATTTTAGTTTGCCATAGCGGATATATCTTTCTGATATTAATTATCACCAAAAATATTAATGAAACTCCTATAAGACCTCTTAAGGGGATTGTTATTAGTCTTGTTTCTCCACTCATTCCAATATTTAAAATCCAAAGCACAATAGCATAGAATCCAATGTAAGTGAAGAAAAAAATAATAGAAAAAAAAAGAATATTCGTTTTTAGATTTAAATCACTATACTTCATATTCTTTCATTTTTTTTAGCTTAAAATAATAGAAGAATACAAGATAAATTGACATAAAACTAATAATTGAAAAGATAGATGCATTATAAAAGAAGCAAAGAATTAAAACTATTCCGAAAAAAGTGACTTCCAAAAATTCGCTATTAATTTTAAAATTATTAGAAATCAAAATAAATATGAAAGACTGTAATATATAGGAGATAAAGGTTGTAAAAACTGCTGCATATACTCCATAAATAGGAATAAAAATTATGTTGAGAATTATATTTATAGAAGCGCTGAATAAAGAAGTAAAAGCTATTTTCAATGATTTTTTCTCATATATCATATTGTAGTTTGATTTTAAATAGAATGGATAAATAAGATAAGAAATAGCAATTAGTGGTATATATTTTAATATTAGATGATACTCATTTTTATAAAATAGGGGCAGAATATATTGTGAGGACAGTGAGATAATAATATAAGCTGTTAACCCAGAGCAGAGAGTTAAAAATAAAAATTTGTTTAAAAGCAATTGCCTTTTTCGATTATTTTCTTCTTTATAAATCATTGGTTCTAAAAAAACGGAAATCCCTACAAAGGCAAATACCATAGTAGATCCTATAGAATAAGCTAGAGTATATTTCCCAACTTCTTCAAGAGTCATAAATCGTTCTAGAATGAATTTATCAGCATTCCCCAGCAGATTACTTGCTACTCCATGAAAGATAAAAGGCCATGAGAAATTAAATAATATTGAAAATGTTTTCTTATCAAATACATTTTTTCTACTAATTTCTTGGGCTTTTTCTTTAAAAATAACAACTGTAAATATTGATGCTATGATACTTCCAATAAGATAACCTAAGTAGTTATCTAAGAAATACACAAAGGATAAAACTAGAATAATCTTACTGAACTGGAAGAACAATCTCCCCCTGAAATATTGGTTATGCTTTTCGTCCACCCTTAACATATTAAAGGTGATTAGATTGACTCCTTGAAAGTAGATTAAAATGATAATCAGTATTAAATCAGGGAAAATATTAAGACCAAAAAAAGTACGACTGCCTATTAAGTAAAAGAAAACTAACAGTAATAGTAAAAATAAATGTGTCCAGAATACGCTTTTTGATATTGTTTTGCTGAAGTTTTTGAACTTTATTTTTTGAGAATAAAATCTCAAAACTGCTCTTTCCAGACCTAATAATGATATCAGAGGAATTATCATTTCTATGGCCACTAAAAGTCCGACCTTTCCGTAATCTATAGTACTAAGAAAAAAAGGTAAGACTAATAATGTTATTTTATTGAGTCCTTTTGCTAAACCTTCAACAGTACCGTAGGAAAAAATTTTTTTAAGCAAGAAGAATATATTTATATTTTCAAAATTATTGAAAGTGTTCTATTAAACCATTGGCTTCGCAATCAACCTTATTCCATAGTTTTTCCTTTTGATTTTTTATTATCCCTTTACATCATAAATAACCGCATCTTCACTTTTTAAAGAGTCAAATCCCAATTCAAGAAACTCTTTATGAGAATCATCCCTTTTATTAATTATATTGATTTTGATAATATTCCTGATAATCTCCTGAAGTTATATTTTTTAACCAATTCTGATTTTTTAAATACCAGTCTATTGTTCTGGAAAGTCCTTCTTCAAAGGTAACACTGGGTTCCCAACCTAAATTCCGGTTTATTTTGGAAGCATCTATGGCATACCGAAGATCATGCCCTGGCCGATCTTTTATAAATACTATTAATTGTTCTGAAGTTCCTTTAGGTCTTCCTAATTTTTCATCCATTTGTTTACAAAGCAAACGCACCAAATCGATATTTTTCCATTCGTTAAATCCTCCAATATTGTAAGTTTCTTTAGCGTTTCCTTTGTGGAAGATCAAATCTATAGCAGCCGCATGATCTTCTACAAACAGCCAATCCCTTGTATAATTCCCATCCCCGTATACAGGAAGAGAATTGTTATGAATAATATTGTTAATAAAAAGAGGGATTAACTTTTCAGGAAAATGGTTGGGGCCATAATTGTTGGAACAGTTGCTTACCACGTATGGTAAGCCGTAAGTTTCTCCGTAAGCTCTTACGAAATGATCAGAACTTGCCTTACTCGCAGAATAAGGGGAATTGGGATCGTAAGAAGTTTCCTCAGTAAACAAGCCGGTTTCACTTAAACTTCCATAAACTTCGTCGGTGCTTACATGATAGAACAATTTATCCTGAAAATCTGCTTTCCATTTTTCTTTTGCTGCATTTAAAAGATTTATAGTACCAATGACATTAGTTTTAACAAAAGCTAAAGGATCAGTAATAGACCGATCCACATGAGATTCAGCAGCTAGGTGTATCACGGCATCAAATTGATGTTCCTCAAATAATGTATTAACAAGTTCAGCATCTACAATATTACCTTTTATAAATTTATAATTTGGAGACCCTTCTATATCCTTAATATTCTCAAGATTCCCAGCATATGTTAAAGCATCAAGATTGAAAATGGAGTAATTAGGATATTCTGTTACAAAACGACGAACTACATGGGAACCTATAAACCCGGCACCACCGGTAATTAATAACTTTTTTTTATTCAATTTTTCAGATTTAAATTAAAGTTTCGCAGAAGCTGTTTTTCCCAGTACTCCCTTCACATCATAAATAACCGCATCTTCACTTTTTAAAGAGTCAAGTTCCATTTCAAGAAACTCTTTATGAGCCACGGTTAAAACTATCGCATCAAAATTTCCTTTGCTTCGACCATCGCCTTCCGGCCGGTCGGCGAGCTCAGTACAGGCTTCAAGCTCAGAATAACAGGTAAGGCCGTATTCATGCATTACTTCAGCAGGGTTTGCCAAAGGATCATAAATCGTAATATTGGTTTGATATTCTTTCAGATGTTTAATTACATCAACCACTTTGGTATTTCTTACATCGGGGCAGTTTTCTTTAAAGGTAATTCCCAGTACAAGAATGTTAGATCCTTTGATTTTAAGATCATTGGCAAGCATCAGCTTTATAACTTCAGAAGCTACATATTTCCCCATAGAATCATTCATACGTCTGCCGGCCAGGATAATTTCAGGATGATAACCAATTTCCTGGGCCTTTTGCGCCAGGTAATATGGGTCTACCCCTATACAGTGCCCGCCTACAAGCCCCGGTTTAAAAGGAAGGAAATTCCATTTGGTACCGGCTGCTTCCAGAACATCATTTGTATCAATGTCCATAAGGTTAAAGATCTTCGCCAGTTCATTAACAAAGGCAATGTTGATGTCCCGCTGAGAATTTTCAATCACTTTGGCAGCTTCGGCAACTTTAATTGTCGGCGCCAGGTGGGTGCCGGCAGTAATTACCGAGGCGTAAAGTGAATCGACGTTTTTACCGGTTTCCGGAGTGGAACCGGAAGTTACTTTTAGTATTTTATCCACCGTGTGTTCCTTATCGCCGGGATTAATCCTTTCAGGCGAATAACCTACAAAGAAATCCTCGTTAAATTTGAGTCCGCTTACTTTTTCAAGCACAGGCACACATTCATCTTCTGTCGCCCCGGGGTATACCGTAGATTCATAAATCACGATATCACCTTTTTTCAAGACCATACCAACACTTTCGCTGGATTTATACAACGGCGTTAGGTCGGGACGGTTGTTTTTATCTACCGGCGTGGGAACCGTAATGATATAATGGTTACATTCACCAATATCACCAAGGTCCCGGGTGATAAACAAGCCAATCCCCTCCCGGCCTCCCCCAGGGGAGTTTTTGTTTTCACCTTCATTAGACCCTGAAACAAATTCAGGGTGCCGATCTTCACCAGCTCCGGCCATAGCAAGAGCAGGTTGGCTATGGAGCTTATAGACGCTATTCACAAGCACCGCCTGTAGTTTTTTGTCTTCCACTTCCAGGGTAGCATCATGACCTTCCTGAAGCTCCTTCACTCTTCTGGCATTAATATCATATCCTATTACAGGATATCTTGTGGCAAATAACCTTGCTAACGGCAGGCCTACATAACCCAGACCGATTACCGCAATTCTAATTTCGTTGTTCATAAGCTTATCTGAAGCCACTCACTTTAAAGCAGCTCCTGCAATATTTAAAAAAGTTTATACGGGATACTATTGGAAGATTGATAATTCGCCGAATGAGCTGGTTAATATTATTCTTTTTAGGTGTAGGGAAGATAGAAGAATACAATCACAATTTTACGGCTTCGCCGCTATGAGTCCCGTAAGAGGATCATAGAAACAGCAATTATCCAAATAATTTCGGAATGGCAAAATTATGTTTCACTAAGAATTATCCCAAACCAAATATGTTAAATTTTTAACTTAAAATTAAATTAAATACCTTTAAATGCTGACGAAAAGTCGAAATTACCTGATTATCAGCATTTATATGCCTTTAATAGATAAATAAAATCATAAAATTATGATTGAAGATCTACATTCGAACAGAATCATTATAAAGAATTTTAAATGTGTTTTCAGAGGAAGCTCTGCAAATGCGGTTTTCTGCTAAACGAAATTGAAGAAGATAAATTATTAATCAAAAACAGCCTTAAAAATAACATCCCCGGTTACTTCTGGCCCGGCGAGGATTAGCAGTATCAAAGATCCGGTAGCCGATACTAAGCATAATTTGATTTAAACGGCCGTCATCAAAGTATGCCTCATCCATAAGTTCTCCCACATCTATAAGCTGGTTTCGTTTGGAATCCAGGGTAAAATCGTAACGGAGATCTATTTCCAGCCGGTTAAGAACCAGCTTTACCCCCAGCTGGGTGGCAAAATTTCTTTGCTGTACTTCCACAGGAGAAGCAGTGTTTTCAAGATCTACCTGCAAAAATTCCTGATAGGCGGGGCCGGCAAAAATGTCAACCGGACCATAAATATTATAACCGAGCAGGAGTGGAATACTTATTTTATCTACTGAATAAGTGGAAGGCAAATCGGGAAAAGCGAATTCTCCCTCTGCGTGACTATAAAATACCTCCGGACGAACAAAGAATTTACCGAATCCCACTTCCAAAAAGGCACCTCCCAAAAAACCAATTTTAGAATCGGCTGAAAAAGAACCTGCAGAACCATCAACTTCCGCCGCTTTTTGATTAATTGTATAGCCCAAACCTGCTTTAAGGCCAAAACTATACTCCTGTGCACAAAGTGGAAACACGGGAATAAGAAATAACAAAAAAATCCCGGATTTTAAATAATCTTTAAACTCTTTCAACATTTTGAAGCTTTAAATTTCTTAAAAATGGGGATTCTCAAAAGTATAGAAAATCAACTTTCTTTTTCATTTATTTACAAATGTTTAAGAGACCCAATATACTTTAAGCAATAAAACGGGTAAACTATGGGATTATTGTATCAAAATCAAAACTAAATCATTCTTTAGAAGTGTTTTATGGTTTCATGAGCTTTAAAATCAGATTTTTACGGTTTCAACTGACTCATTTAATCCTCCACCAGATCCAGCACAACTCCATTTATATTATATATGGAAATTATGCTGTTTTAGCATTTGGAGGTACATTACCTTATGAATTGAACATTAAGTATATGTACTCAGGAAATTTATTCAACAGAAAATTTTTGAGTTGCCACCCGCCATACAGAAGTGTAAGAAGATTTTGAAGTTTCTCCTGGCTCGTCAGGATTATAACTGGTAGCTTCCAGAAAGTAGTTGCCTTTTTCAGAAAGGTCTATTTGTACATTCCCTCCTGCATCACTCTTAAGTTCTTCAGTTTTGCCTGAAGGATAGAAAACAGTTACCGTAATTCCTTCTTTCTTCTCTCCTTTGTAAATTGTTTTAAAGCTTTTGTTTTTAACCTGATTCTCTTTTTGCTGCTCTTTAAGCAGAACAAGATCCGGACTGTATGAACTAACGGGAAGTATCCCAGAAGCACCTCCTACTTCTACCTGTGCGAAGGCATTAAACTGATATGCGGTTTTGTCTCCGGGGTCTTCTGCCACATGGCTTATCTCCAAAAGGTAAGCACCTTCCTGTCCGGGAGTAAAATTTGCTTTGAAATGATCGTCTTCTGGAATGGTTGAAAGCTGAATCCTTTTACCGTCAGGCTTTACTAACCATAATTCGAAATCGGCTACATTGGAATACCAGTCGGCTACCTTTTCTAAAGTTCCATCCTTAAATTCACTGTAGTAAACTTTTACTTCGTGTTCCCGGTTAATTTCACCTTTTGCATCGGCATCTATAACCAGCGCATGCGCCTGTACAGAAATAAAATTCAGAAATAAAGCTGCCAGCAGGATAAACGGGTATTTTATATTTTTCATATCAATCGGTTTAAAGTGTTTTCTATTTGTAAGCCGGGAATTTTAATCCCTCTATACGTTTTTTACTGTTTTTCTTCCACCAAACTATAAATCCTGTAATGGGAAGACTCGTTGAAATAATACAAACCAGGAAAGCAATAATTTTGGTCCATATGCCTCCAATGGCCCCCACATGTAAATCATAATTAAGTCTCATAAGTTGGTCTCCCCCGTTAATTTCAGAAAAAACCTGATCTTTTTTGAGCTGTTTGAGAGAGTTCTGCTCATAATAAGTATTTATTGCCTGCCATCTGGTTTGGTGGCTGGGGTTTACTCCAATATTCCATACCCCGGTTTCACCATAAGGATATTGAACATTAATAAGATTGGTATCAGGATTAAGCCCGGTTTCCAGTAAATTCTGAAAAAGGATATCTTCATCTTTAAGGTTTCCCTGAGCAACAGCCGTTGTATCTGAGGTAAGTCTTTGCTGATCTTTTGTTTCTCCTCCGGAAGCAGTCCAGTATGCAGCATCTGAAAACCACTGCATCCCATAAACCATTCCTGTTAAACCAAGAACAAGAGCTATTAAAAGGGAGTAAAAACCAAAAACGTTGTGAAGATCATAGTTAAGCCTCTTGAATTTTGCAGTCCACCTTACTTTAAAACTAGCGTCTCTGGTCTTTTTGTTCCATCTTTTTGGCCACCATAGCACCAGGCCTGTGATTAAAGCAATTACAAAAATGAGAGTTCCATATGCAACAATAGGCTTACCGATATTTCTGGGTAGCCAAAGCTGATAATGCCCAATAATCATGCTTCGCCAAAAATCATCATTTAATTTACGATTATGTAGCACTTCTGCAGTGTAAGGATTAATGTAAATCTCCTGATAATTTGACCTATCGGCATAATAAGGCACTAAGGCACTTCTACCTTCACCGCGGTAATAAACACCATAAACGGACGGGAAATTATATTTTTCCATTACCGCATCACCCAGTACCGAAGGTGGAAGAAATTGGTCATCTTCGTTATATTGTACCGTTTGAAAGGGTTCGATAAGTAGCTTAATCTCCTTTTCAAAAGTAAGAATGGCCGCGGTAAGGCTTACTATTACCACTACAATACCGGAAATTAATCCCAGCCAAAGATGAAGCCAGGCAGAAAGGCGATAAAAATAGGACCTTCCTTTCTTCTTCATTTTTGGGTTCTTATTTTTCTTCTTTTCGGCTGAAGCTATCATAAAGCTTAAAATATAGGTACAGCGATGTTTAAACATCGCTGTACCTTTGATTTACTTTTATTATTCTACCGGGTCCAGTTTGCTGATAGCGGTAATAGTGCCTGCCTCTACTTTTAAACCTCTTGAAGCAGAAGCGCTACTTGCATTAATGTTGTAAATATAACTTCCTTCTTCCGTGGTTATTCCAACGTGGGCCACTCCATTTTCAATGTAATTATTAACACTAATATTAATTATTTCAGACTCCTCCGGAGTACCGCTAACCCAGGTTAGAGTTTCGTTGTAAACATTAACAATAGCAAGCCTACCACCATCTGTATAGGCTCCTTTAGATTCCTGAGGCTCCATAAATACCAGGAACATACCATTTTCAACATAAAACTGATTGGTAGCATAATAGCCTTCAGCCACTTCTTCAAGGTTAAAATAGTAATCTTCATCAAATTCGGTTTCGCCACTATTTATCTTAAGAATTGCTGAAGGATTTGTTGAAACCGCCTCTGTGTTATTTGTAGCTACACCTGAAGAAAATGCATAAACATCTCCGTTTTCAACAACACCAAGGCCACTTCTAAAATATCTTCCTATAAAGCTAATACGGTCATCTTCAATTATTTTTTCCAGTTGCATATCAGGATAAGAGTAAACTGCAATCCATGTCTGGTCTGGGTATTCAGTTCCAAAACTATCATTACAACATGCTTTTACGCTCATAAAAGGTGCGTAAACTTTATCTCCTACCTGGGTCATCCAGGTAAAAAATGCCTGTTCATCTCCTGGTGCTAATTCGTTTGTATTAATAGCACCTTCACCAACAATAGTTGAAGATTCAGTATCTAACCTATACCAACTGGCAATTGGATTTGCTGAATTTCTTGATATTCTTGTCATCAGCACCTCATCATCTACATTTGTAAAGGATTGTACGGTCTCAGCCTGAAAATTAGATAATTTATCCAGGCCATAGCTTGAATTCATTTCATAGGTGGTAACTGCTCCAGGATCTCCCTGGCCATACAATAAGCTGAAAAATTTATTATTATTGGTGATATAATATCGGTAAGTACCATCCTGCTCTATACCATTGCCTACTAAAGTTGTTCTTCCCTGGGTTAGGGTCTCTACAGTGAGTAGATAATCTGCCACACCTTCACTTTCCTGAGGTGAAGCGGTGATAATGTATGGACCTGGCTCTACATATGCTTCTCCATTGGGTGTATTATCATCATCGCTACAACTTGTAATAAAAAGTGATAGCGAAATAAATAAGAGCGTGTAAAGATTAAATTTTTTCATGAATTGTTAGGTTTTAATTTATAAAGTGTATCTGATTTTTCCGGTAAAACTTCTTCCGGGTTTTTGTAAACTGAAATTATCATAGAGTATCTCATCAAAAATATTGCGGCATTCTACGATAAACTGAAAATGAGGGGTTGAGTATGTAAAATTCAGGTCATGTGCAATTTGATCTGGTATATCCAATTTTCCTTCATCTCTATCCCCGAAAAGAGGCCAGTTCAAATAAAATCCATTAACATAAAGTAAATTATACTCCATGGTGAGATTATTCCCTTTCTTGAATACATCATTGAAACTATAGGCAATATTCCCATTTCCAAATAAAAATGGCACATTTGGAATCCTTGCTCTATATGCAGCGCTTTCAGGATTATTATTTCGAAAATTTTGATAAGTACCGCTAATATTTGCAGTTAGTTTGTTTCTATAGTTATAGCGAAACTGAGCTTCAAATCCGAGATTATCAGATCCTACTACGTTAGCAGTTAAAAACCTGGATTGATTGGGAGCAAAGGTTCTTCTTATAAAATTATCAATATCCCTATAGATAATTGTAGCATCTATATTGAATAATTGGTTTTTGCCTAAGTTAAGCCAATAGCTAACCCCTAAATTATAATTATCACTTTCTTCCGGATCAAGACTAGTATCCCCAACAATCAAATTAGCATCTCCAAAAAGTTCGTTTGGCAAGGGAAGCCTATAACTTTTTTCATAGGAGGCTTTAAATTGAAATTTATCATCAAAAAAGTAAGTCGCTGCAAAGCCATAACCAAACTCATTGAGTTTTCTTTCAAAATAGTTATATGAGATATCGGCACTTCCGCCAGGATCTATTTCCCTGGTGAACTCAATATTCTGATTGTAGTTTTTAGCGAATACCGTAGCATTCCAGTCGCCCGTTTCATAAGTAAAGGAAAGCCCGGCCACATTTTTAAATGTCTTTTGTGGCTGATCATAATTTCTATTCTCTGTTTGTAGATAACTATATCTTTCTCTGTCAAAAGTAGTATAGGTATCGTTAAAGCTTAAAAAACTCTTTTCATTCAGGTCATACTTTATGGAAAGCATTCCTATTCCATTATTGTTTTGGATCTCCAAATTACTATAGTTAAGCTCCCCTACTGGTGAATCGTACTCTTTATAATCCCCAAACCAATTATATGTTCTATTAAGAGTATCAATAATTTTTTCCTTACCTAGGTTGATGGTTGCATTCAATTTTAAGTCTAATCCATCTACAAAAAGATTTTCTTTCTTGTAGGTTATACTAGGCATAACAATATTTCCCCTTGTATGCCTGGCACCATATACTGCCACAAGTCTTGCCCCTGTTTGTTCTTCATTATAATTTTGTCCTAAAGTGATTCCAAACAACAGTTCGTCAGCAAAGGACTTGTTTACCACACCGGTCTTTCCAATAAATGTTTCATTATGATATTGATCATGAAATCTCCTTAACCGTGTTTCGGGATAATATTCACCTGTGTTAAGATTGGCAGCATCTACGGTAACTTTATAATCGTTATCAGAATAATTTTGAAAAGCATTTACATTAATTACAAAATCTGATTTACTTACATAGGTAGCATTAACATTTGAACGGTGGGTATTAAAAGAACCATAAGAATAAGAAAGATCTAAATGGTCTTTTTCATAGGTGGTAGTTACTATATTAATCGCACCGCCCAAAGCATCTGCGCCTAACTCTACAGGAACTACCCCTTTATAGATTTCTACCCGCTGCGCCAGCCCTATCGGAATATTATTAATTTGGAACGAACTTCCAAAGTACTCCATAGGGATACCATCTATAAAAGTTTTCACTTGATTACCTCTGAAACCATTCATGGAAAGGTTCATTTCGGATCCTACACCGCCGCTTTCCCTGATGCGGATCCCTGATACGCGGTCTAATGCGTGTCCAATATCCAGAGTGGTATTATGTAATCTCTTTGCATCAATAACGTCTACATTATAGGCCAGGGCTTCTATTTGCTGAATTTTGCTTTTAGCTGTAAGCTGCACCGTCTCAAGTTCGTTGGAAGATTCCTTTAACCGGATATTAACATAAAGCCTTTTTTTATCATCCAGGTTCAGAACCTTGTTTAGGGGTTCATATCCCAGGTAAGATACTTGTAGAGTATAGGTGCCCCCGGAAGCCAGGTTTAACTGGAAAAAACCTTCTTCGTTTGTGGTTGCTCCCGTCCTTAGCTCTTTAACAATTACAGCCGCACCATAAACAGGTTCACCATTTTCAGTAAAAACTGAACCTCTAACTGTAGTTTGGGAAAAAACGCTTCCTGAAATTGCACAGGAAAGGAGAAAAAACCATTTGGAAATGTTATTTTGCATTACTTTTTAATTGTAACGGTTAAAGAGTGAAACCGGAGTCATACAGTTGCCGCTGTTATGACTCCTTTTTTTGTTCCAACTATTTATTAAGACTAATTCTAAATTAAAACAAAAGTAAATTTTTTTTTCATGTAGTAAAGCAAATCCTTAAAAAAATTAAGGATTAATTTTTATTAACACCAGCCTTTAAAATCCTTCATTCTAAATAAATACTCTTACCAATTTAAATGATTAAGGATATAGCGAAAAGCTAAGTGCCATTTGTTAGGATGCCCCTTAAAAAGAAGATGAAATAGAATAGCCCACGCAGCAAATTAAAGTTTTTAATCAATGCTAAATTGTTTCAGCATTTTCTGATACAGAGTAGAAATTGTCGGTTCTGACATATATCTGCTTTTAGCAATAGTACTTCTGAAATGTGTTCATTATAATTACATTTGTAAAAGAAACCTTCCAGTATGGCCGGAAAAGATATCAGATGGCATCAGCGCCTTATGAATTATGAAAAAGCCTTGACTCAATTGAATAAGGCAACAGCTCTAAGTAAAGAACGAGATCTGTCGGAACTTGAAAGGCAAGGCCTAATTCAGTCTTTTGAATTTACACACGAACTTGCCTGGAACGTGATGAAAGATTATTTTACTTACCAGGGCAACCCTGAAATAAGAGGGAGCAGGGATGCTACCCGTGAAGCTTTTAAATACGGATTAGTAAATGACGGAGAAGCCTGGATGAACATGATTATAAGTCGCAATAGAACTACTCATACTTATGATGAAGAAACTGCTATAGAAATAGTAGATGCCATTTTGAAGATATATGTAGCACTCTTTAATAATTTTAAAGAAAAAATGCTGAGCATTAGAAACGGTGCTTAATCATAAATATTATGAAATTTGGGTTAAAAGATCATGTACTTCTGCAACTAAAAAAAGTCTTCAATTCTTTTCCCGGAATTGAAGAAGTGGTTATTTATGGCTCCAGGGCTTTGGGAACTTACAGGGAAGGATCTGACATTGATATTACCTTAAAAGCTGACCTGAAATTTGATGAACTGATTGAGCTTGAGAGAAAACTTGATGATCTAATGCTACCCTATACAATTGACTTATCAATTTATCAAAAGCTGTCTAATCCAGAATTGGTGGAGCATATTGATAGGATGGGGAAGCAATTCTACGTAAGAAAAACAATAGAAAAATAATTGAGGAGTTTCCAAATTTAAAAAATGGCAAATATTCTAATACCTGATTTTGGTTAAAATCACCACAGAATACCATAATAGCAGGGTAGCGAAATTATTGATTTTCAAAAAAATATCATTTCGTAGCTAGTCCAAAAAATGGACAAGTACAAGACTATTTTTGGACCAGCTCTGGGCGGTATAAATAACCGCGCTATCGCGCCTAAACAATCTTCAAAGGATGGGATATTTTTTTACAAAGTACCCTTGGCCCTTTTTTATTTTTCTCTATAAACTTTCTTTTATGTTTTCAGTTTTTGCCGCTTTTTAAAAAGAAAAAGAGGTAAAATACTGTGAATTAGCTGAAAACGGTAATTTCCTTGGTAATACACAATATTGTTCCCTTTATCATTGTATTTTAAACACAGCTGCATAGCTTTTTTATTTGAACGATATTCCCATAATTCTTTTAACCTCCAGCAGCTAATGCTTTACGGCACAATCTTTAAGCCGGGAAGCGGTGGCTTTGGAGATTTTAAAGATCTTACAGAGGCCTAAACAGAAAGTGGCGCAGGAAGTTTGAAGAAAGAAAATGATTGGTACTGCCTTTATCTGTACGCTTTTCTTTCTCCTTACTTTTCTCCAGAAATCCATATGAAGGTATCCCTAAAGAATAGCCCCTGTGATCGCCTTAATGTTCCGGTAGGAATTAAAATCCACCGAAAAAGATAGCCTTACTTTCCAGTTGTTCTCCCTTCGTATCCTGTCAAAGGATTTGATGATGTAATATCCCGTTTTTGCATTGTGCTGCAGCCAGCCCTCCTCTAACAGGAATTTGATATAGTTCAGGGTAGTTTTCCGGGAACCGATTTGTTCGGTTAGTTCCAAAAATAAGAGTTACCATTATTCAGTTCAGCCTTTCCGCTCCGGTAGAGCAGCTTTAAGGACAAAAAGAACTGAAGCTTCTTAGCATAACCCTCTTGCTGTGCATGTATAAATAGCTGTATGGGAACTAACACTTCCGCTTTCATTTTTATCAGATTATTTCCTGCTTCTTCTATGACGATTAATAAAATCCTCGATATCCTTTAGCCTATAATAAATTTTTCCTTCTACCTGTGCATATTCTATAAGCCCTTCTTCCGCCAGTTCTGAGCTGTTCTAGCACTTATTTTGAATAGCTGAATAAAATCGGCATTATCCAATAGAATGTATCCGGAATCCTGAATCTACCTGATCTTCAACTCCCTGGTTAGCTGATCGATTTTAGCTTCCAGGGAATGAATACTGACCATAAATGGGTGGGGGGTTCCTTTCATCTTGTCATAGGTTTCTTTTAATACCAAATTTTCTCCAGTTGAAAATTCACAATACCTGGTTTTAGTTTACTTCCAATACTTATCCTTATCAGGAAATTGTTTTTTCTCCACCAGCATAGGTTCTTTTTTAGGAGGTTCCAGAAGCGCCATGAGCATTCCTGCTGTTGGTTTTGTCTGGGTTTTTTCAATGTCTCTTAAAATGGCGATCACGCCATTGATCCTTTTTTTGATCAGGTTTTCCATAGTTTGCATTCTAGGCCCCAGATCTTCTGTTGGAGCGATACCATTGTGTTCAAAAAATTCCAACATCAGCAGCAAAGTCATCGATTGTGATTTGGAAATTCCTTTGCTGTATTTTCTGAATTTTCTAGCTACAGAGGCTTTGATGCTAATCGTCACAAATTCCTCTTTTTCATATCCTTTATCCATTTTTTAGTAAAATTTTTCCCGGTTTTGTTGGGCTGCCGGGATTTTTCAATTAAAAATCACTGCTTGACTTCATTTTCAGCCTCCATAAAATATTATCAAATTACTGATATACAGTTATTTATAAGGATAAATAGAAAATGTAACATCGCGCAGCGTGTTACCCTCTTGCTATTCCACTTTTGCCCCCAAAGGGCAAAAATTTCATACCATTCTGCCTTAAACCAAGACGGGTTTTAAGGACAGAAAATATCCAGTATCTTATTTTAAGATGCGTATTATTGTGAGGAAAGTCAAATCAAATAACAAACAATAACACTTCAAAAGCTGCTATAGTTCAGCTTTTTAAAAATACATAAATTCCTTATTTAAAGGTAACTAAGCTTACTTTTTATGTAAAATTTTATTTAAGTCTAATTGAATCAAAATGATACTACCCAGGAGTAATAAATCAGGCTCAAAGCAACAAACAGCACCAAATTAAACTAAATAAAATAGAGCCCTTTTTTCTACTTACTTTTTTTATCCCGAGCGTTTTCCATTTTTTGACATTTTGAAGGAAAAAGAGGGAGTTGAATACAATTTTTCATTACTTCTATTTACTTCCTTCAGAGCCTTCGCTGTTACCATTTTTTGTTGCCATATAAAACATGGGATTTAGAATTAGGATAGGACGTAGTGACAAATATCTAACAATAGTACTTATTCCCTTGCAGTCCGGCTAACTTCTAAATCCCATAGCTTCGCATAATGAAAAATGGTAAAGCTGAAAACGGCTCTGGTAATAGATCTAAATGATAGGATCGGGTATTAAGGATGAGCATGATGTGAAGTTCAAATCAACGGGCGCATACCTAAAGATTATGAGGAGAGGAATAATTTTTAGGTATGGGTCCATGAGCTTTTTTTTAACGAAGCGCTTTTTCCTGGAGGAACGGAAGGGAAATGTGCTGAGGAATATAACTATCTATCCTTCATCCATCCTGACAATGACCACTATTAAAATAAAAAACTGCATTACTTTACTTGATATGAAGACATATTAGATCTGTCCGATTCCGTAACCTAAAATCCTTTACACTTTGCTCTCCGTCCTGAAACAGATCAATTACGAACTGCACCAACTTTGAGCATGTATTACTTAACAGAAGCTTCATTTTTGGAAAGATAGACCATGTAATATTATTTGCTATTATTGACGCTTTAAAATTCTTAACCATAAAAAACTATTCCTTGTCATTACAATTTATGTATTTAAATAAGTTTTTCTCAGGAACAGAGGAAAATTTTTATTAAAGAAGGTCGATGAGGTCTTGGAGGCCAGTTTTCTTTAACAAGCAATTCCAGTGAAATGAATATTTCGATACTAGCAGCAGTACGGAACACTAGGTATGCTTATAGCACCAAATTTGGGCTATACCTTTGCAGATAATTGGTTCTTAGGTCTTAGTGTTATGTATACATACGAGAACCAGGAGTCTTCATCTTCTTCAGACATCGAAAGTTCTAGTCATGGTGGAGGTCTGGCACCAAATATCCAAAAGTATTTTCCGATTTTGATAATTTCGCTTTTAGTCTGCAAGGATCCCTGGAATATGTACGAAGAAAATTAGAAACCGAAACTTCGTATCCAATTGATGCCATAATAGAAAAAGTTACTGCGTAGCCTTACGTCCGGGTTTCTCATATTATCTGGGTGATAAATTTGCTCTGGAAGCTAAAACGGGTGTATTGAGTTATTCAGGTATGAATGCTGACTTAAACGATGGCAACTTAGCTGAAGGAAGGAGTCTCATATTAAATTTCGGCCTTTCCAGTATTCAGTTTGGTACAATCTATTTTTTCTAACACATCAACTGAATTTTTCCAGTAAAAATATGGGGTAAGTTCTCTAAATAATGCCCAGGCTCTTCAAATTGAGAGAGCATTTCGAAGGATATAGTTCTACTGATGGGATCATGTATATTAAATTGAATAGTTCTTGTTAACCTCGTTTTTCGATATCATTTTGCCGGGAAACTTATCCGACTCCTGATCCTGTTTATGGTTCTAAGAAATCGAGGTATAAAAATAAGATCACTCACGCCGTTGTATATGCTATACACA
>NZ_JAVRHK010000010.1:0-180706 GCF_031846585.1 Autumnicola musiva | reverse complement strand
TAGGCTTGGG
The DNA here is from genome assembly GCF_031846585.1 of Autumnicola musiva. Taxonomy (NCBI): domain Bacteria; kingdom Pseudomonadati; phylum Bacteroidota; class Flavobacteriia; order Flavobacteriales; family Flavobacteriaceae; genus Autumnicola; species Autumnicola musiva. The sequence continues at coordinate 180,696 of NZ_JAVRHK010000010.1, read as the reverse complement.
TGTCGGATATCACTTACATCAGAACCAAGAGAGGATGGCTTTATTTAACGGTAATCATCGATATTTATGCTAGTCCCTCAGTAGCGATTTGAGTGCCGTAAATACATGCATAGCCGCCTGGAGGATGGCTATCAAGAACAGGCCACTATCGGGTAAACTTATATTTCACTCGGACAGAGGTATTCAATATGCCTGCAATGCCTTTAGAAATCTATTGAACAGTTATGAGGGAGTTCAACAAAGTATGAGCAGGAAAGGGAACTGCTGGGATAATTCCGTGGCAGAAAGCTTCTTTAAAACCATAAATGGATATTCCGAGGAAAGTTTACCACCATTCCGCTCTAAAGTTTACCAGTAAATTCCTGGCGTAAGTTTACCAGTTTTACCTTACTTTTTTCCACCGCGGGAACGGTTATAAAAATCAATTATACAACATTATTTTCTTTTACGTAAAGATTGTCCTTGCAATTCTAATTTATGTGCAGCTGCTGACAGTCTGTCTAGTATTGCCTCAGCGACGGTTGGTTGATCCAGGAACGCATAAAAATGTTCAAAGGGTAATTGAGAGGTGATGATCACCGAGCCATCGCCATAACGATCTTCCAAGAGGTCTAATAAGGTTAATTTTGCATCCCCTGATAAGGGTTTGAGACCAAAATCATCCAGGATGATCAGCTTTTTTGCCGCTAACTGCTTGATAAGTTTTAAATAGGTGCCATCAATTCTGGATTGCGCCAGGGTTTCTAAAAATTTATTCATAGATAAGTAAAGGGTTTTATATCCCATAAGACAGGCGGAGCGTCCCAGGGCACAGGCCAGGAAGGATTTACCGGTTCCAGTTTGACCGTGAATCAGTATATTTTGTCCTTTCTCCAGGTAGTGTCCTTCCGCTAATTGTAATAGGGTTTCTTTTGTAAGTCCTCGTTCCGGGCTACAAATAACCTCTTCCAGGTTGGCGCGATAGCGAAGCTTTCCGGCCTTAAGCAATCTTTGGGTCTGCTTGTCACTTCTATACTCTTGCTCTGCCTGGCACATCAGGGCCACAATGGTGTGAGCATCCTCCTGCTGATGGGTAGGCAGGCTTAGCAAGGTTTCATACCGCTTGGCCATTCCGGTAAGCCTTAGGCCGTGTAATTGTTGTAAGGTTGTTTCAGTGTTCATTTTTCAAGGTTTATTAATTATTAATGTTCCATTTTGTTTGTAAAGGCCTCTGGTCCCCGAAGATTGTTGTGATGGGAGGGTATGGGGGATTCCTCTGGTGGACTTTCCTCTAACTGATCCATCTTGTTTTCTAATATGGTGGCTATCACTTTGTAGTTATAGCGGTTCCCGGTAAGTGCTCTTTTACAGGCTGTCTCCACACGGGGCCCTCCATACTCTTTGATCAGTCGCATAATCCCAAGGAAGGGGCCATAGGCCTGATGTACGGAGATCTTACTTTTCATAAGCTTCTCAAAGAATTCTTTGGTATGAGGATCATTATCCGCAGCTTGTTTTAAATAATAATCCGGAGTCCATCCTCGTTGTACAGCCATCCTTCGATGATGTTCGGGCATATGTTCTAAAAGCGTGGTTATTCCATGTTTTTTATAATTCCGCTGATGAACGGCAATGCGCTCGAGCTGATAATAAATTTCAACAGCTTCCGTATCGTAAATAATATTTACTTCCTTACCCACGTAGTGGTAAGGAACGCTATAGAAGTGCCAGTCTTCTCCCATCACCACGTGATAGTTTTTTTGAACCTTAGCTCTAGTGAGATGATTGAACTGGTAAGGATGCTCAGGAAGGTTTTGCAATAGCGGAAGTTCCTGGCTGGTGAAGAGTTCCCTTCGGCTAAAGGATTTCTTCTGGAAATTCATATCATGATGGACTTCCAAAGCTTTTCTTATTCCTTGATTTAGCTCCCGGATACTATAGAAGGTTTCGTTCCGGATTGCAGCATATATCCGGCGGTAGACGATTTTCACCTGGTTCTCTACAGATGGCTTATCTTTGGGGGCCTTTACTCTAGTGTTTAATAGTCCGATATGGTTGTGCAGGGCCCATTGCTCCAGTGCCTGAGGAAAGGTAGGTTCATACCTGCAGCTGCGCACCACCCATTGTTTCATATTGTCGGATTTAGCATTGAGTGGCACCCCGCCAAAATAGTTTAAGATGTCATTTAGGGCCGGAATTACCTGTGCAAGTGAAGCATCGGGTAATGCTTTTGCAAAACCAAAACCACTAAAAGGAAGGACCCTTATAAGTACCGGGCAGGCTATAATCTCCCCAGTAGAAGTGGCCACATAGCTTAATTTAGCACCTGCAAAATCAATTTCCAGAAGCTCTCCAGGATGATGTTTAAAGAGCATTGTAGGGCTCTTTAAATTGATCTGGATATCCAACAATTCACAAAAGCGAGAGTAACTAAAGCCTTCTGGATATTCCTTTAAATACTCTTGCCAGAGCAGTAGTCTGGTGACTCCGACACGCCTTAATTCGGCGATAAAATAATCCGATTGCTCCAAAAAATAAAGTTTACGAACATCCGGGGGCTGATCCGGTCCTTTCTTTTTGGTTTTTACCAATTCATAAAGTTCCGCATCTTTAAGTTTTAAAAGTGTATCATAATCAAATCCACTGGTCTCAAAGATGCCCCGGTAGGAATGAATAGTGGGCCGGGAGACACCAGTCTGCTCTGCAATACTGCGCTCTGATACATCTCGTTTTAGGAATAATAGTATTTGTCTAACTTTCTGCATACCAAGGGTTTTATTGGCCATGATTTTAAGGAGTTGGTTATGCAACCTAATGTACTCCAGTATCATGGATTTGCTCCCTTGGTGGTAAACTTTGCTTCGGAATTTTTGGTAAACATTGTGCCGGAATGTCAGCTTAAAAAAGCACAGTTCCATTTTCAAAAACCCTAATCAATCAGAAAAATTGTAAATTTCTGCCCTGATTATTCTGGTAAACTATACTCAGGAATCAGTGGTAAACATTGCTTCGGAATCGGTGGTAAACTTTGGCTCGGAACAGTGGTAAACTTTGGCTCGGAATATCCACCATAAAGGTAGAACTCATATATAGAACCCGATATGAGCGAAAAGAACAGGCCGCTCTAGCGGTGTTTGAATGGATAGAAACATTGTATAACAGAAACAGAAGACATTCAGCTCTGGGTAACAGAACTATATTAGAATTTGAAGAATTATCTCAATTCAAAAATGTAGCTTAACTTTTTGTCCCGTTTTTTGTTGCAAGTCCATCTTATTCGTGGTAGTATCCCTGAACTGTTAAATCGGTTGCTTTTAAGGAAATGATAGATAGAGTTAAAATTAGTTCCCAGTTAGTTATTTTTCCTTAATAATTAGATATAACCCAATTAATAGAATAAGAGCTCTGGGCCAAAATAATACATTGGGGATTTCATTTAAAAACAAAATACCTAGAAAGGCTGCGAATAGAGGGGTGAGTAATCTTAGCGAGGTAACCGTGTTGGCAGCTGGGCTTATTTTAGTTAAACGAGTGCCTGAATTCCAAAGGCGATAAATTGGTCTTTGTCTTGAAAAGTTTGCTGAATGATTGCGAATGTTCAAAGCCTAATTCGTAGGCAACTTCGCTAATTGAAAGGTCTGTTGTAGATAGTCTTTCTTTCGCTTTTTCTATCAATTTGTTGTGAATGTGTTGCTGCGTATTTTGTCCCGTTTGCACCCTAAGTAGACTACCTAAGTAACTTTGAGATACATTCAATTCCTCGGAAACATATAGAACAGATGGTAAGCCTTTAATTATCAAATCATCACTGTTAAAGTAATCTGTCAATAGCTTTTCCAGACGTTCTAGAATTTGATGATTGGTCTTTTCCCTTGTGACGAATTGGCGATTGTAAAACCGTTCCGAATAACTGAGCAAATTTTCAATATGCGTACTGATAATTTGTTTGCTGAATTTATCGACGCTTGTTCGATACTCTTTTTTAATGTTTTGAACAATACTGTTGATAGTTAATTCTTCGTTAGGTGAGAGGAACAATGCCTCGTTTATGGCATAATCAAAAAAATCATATTGCTTGATAGTTTTTGCCAATGCTGTACCCCAAATGAACTCAGGATGAATAAGTAATAGCCATCCTGAGTTCACTGGTTTATGGTTTTTATCAACCTCCACACGAAATACTTGGTTTGGTGACATAAAAAACAGTGAACCTTCATCAAAATCGCATTGCTGATGGCCATATTTAAACTTGGTGTGAGATGATTTTTTCAAAGAAATAGCATAAAAATCAAGCACCCAGCTCATTGAATTATTTTCATTGGAATGCTTAATTGAAGCGTAATCTATGACACTGATTAAAGGATGCTCGGAAGCTGGCAGGCCTCTGAATCTATGAAACTCACTAATTGTTTTAATTCTATATGGTTTTTTGTTTGGCATACCGTGATAAAGATACTTATTATTGGTTGTATATGGCTGTAAACTCTTTGGCAAAATCAGAGAATTTCACTTTGCCGAATGTGGGTTTGTGGTTATTGAAATCTTCGTAAATACTTCCTGTTCGTTGTGCTGCTTGCATAGCCACGTAGTCTTCAGCAATCTGCTTATTCATTCCAATGTTTAGTAAACTATCCAAATACTGTTCATCAGTTACAGTTACCCATTTTAAATCGGGTTGTTCAATTGCCTTACCTAATGTTTCTGCAATTTCAATAGCCGAAACTTCATCGCTAGCCACATAACGGATTTTTCTCTGATTAAATGGAAGTCCGAATTCTTCCGCAATCACATCAGCAATGTCATAAGGCGAAACCCAAGGTTCTTTCTCGTGATTACCAAAATTAGAAACGATAATACCTTGGGATTTAATAGTTGGTATTTGCCCTAACAAATTCACATAGAACCCGACCGGTCGAATAAATTTAATGACTATATCTTCTGAAAGTTGGTTCATTATCCTTTCTGCTAAATGATGGAATTTCAGGATGCCGACACCTTCAGAAGTATGAGCGCCAATGCTACTCAGATGAATCACTTTTTTTATTGCGGATGCTTCAATCGCATCTTTGTAATTGTGTGCAATCTGGCTGATATATTGTATATAATCAAAATCTGGATTGAAGAAGCCAAACGTTTCCATACAATACACTGCATCAGCACCTTTAAATGTTTTTGTTAGAAAAGCTACATCTTCCATAGTACCTATGGCTGCTTTTGCTCCTAAACTTTCAATTTCTTTTTGTTTTTCGGGACTGCTACTGATAACTGTTACCGAATGTCCTTTTGCAATTAATTCTTCTGCAAGAGGTCTGCTGATGTTGCCCAATGAGCCTGTTACTACAATTTTCATTTTCTGTCTTTTTTGTTTATACAAAGTTGCGGTGTTATTAAGCAACAGGTGTAGCCAAAACGATTGTTGTTGTAGTCAAAATGAAATGTTTGTAAACAGCTAAAATATTTGGGTAATGCGTGGTCTTGGTTCGCCTTGCTGCTAACAGTTATTGAAGCTAAAACTGATGAAGCATAAGCCTAACAAAGGGTTGGTAAAAGAGTGGCAAAAATTCCTAAAGCCAAGATAAAATATATAGCATTAAAATCCAGCAGATGCTCCATATAAAACATTTCACCGGATATACCGATTATAAAAAGACTTACTAGGCTACCTATTAAAAATGTGAAGAACGTAGCTACTTGCGAGGAAAGCTTTTTAACTGAAGATATTGTGTTGTAAAAAATGGAATATACCGCCATTGCTGCTCCAGCAATCAAGGCCATTAAATCACCGACAAGATGTAAACTATTTGCTGAATCCGGATTAGAACAAGTTCCTGATATCACCACTAAAATAACTCCGATCATTCCCAGCAATACTCCCCAAACCTGCTTGGACGTAATTAATAATCCTTTCAATCTTTTATAGAACAGTGCAAACAATGGGGTTGTATTTGTTAGAATAACGACATCTGCAACTGGAGCGATTTGATAAGCAGTTGCTACCAATACAAAATTACTGCCCATTAAAAGGCGTAAAAACCAAGCTTACTTGGATATCCATATTTTTTTTGAAAAGCCTGGACGGCGAAAACCAAAAATAAAACAATAAATAACAGCCCACTCAAACAACGTCCAGCTACGATTTCCAGGGAGGAGAAACCATTTAGAAATCTAACATATATACCTGTGGTTGACCAAGCTACGGCAGAAAATAATGCGGCTAAAAAACCTGTTTTATTGGTCATCCGAGAATTTTTTTAACACAGCATATTTAAGCTGATTTATTATCAGTTTAATAACTTTATTTCAACAGGATTTTTCAATTAAAAGACTGTCTAAATGCAATAGGTGAACTATTCGTTTTATTCTTAAATAATTTACTGAATGAGGCGGGATGTTCAAAGCCTAATTCAAAAGCAATTTCACTTACACTTAGTTCTGTGGTCGATAATTTTTCTTTAGCTTTTTCAATAAGTTTATTCTGAATGTGTTGCTGCGTACTTTGTCCGCTAATTATTTTTAAAATACTGCTTAAGTAATTAGGAGATAGATTTAAATCATTTGCAATTTGGCTTACCGTGGGAATTCCGTTAGCTAAAATCTCCGAGTTGTTGAAATAGTAATTTAAACGTTCTTCCAATCTTGTGAGGATTTGGTGATTTGTAATTTTCCTTGTTATAAATTGTCTTTCGTAATAACGTTCAGCATAATTCAGTAATAATTCAATCTGTGAAATGATGATATTCTGACTAAATTTATCAATATTCGATTGATATTCTTTTTGAATGTTTTTAAACAGCGCTACTAAATTATTTTCTTCTTTTTCTGATAAAAATAGAGCCTCATTAACGGCATAACCGAAGAAGTCATACTTTTTAATAAGGGTAGCCAAGGGTGTATTCCATAAAAAATCTGGGTGGATCAATAATAACCACCCAGATGCATTTACTTTCACATCTTGATTTATTTGTATGTTCAGGGTTTGTTGGGGTGCAACAAAAGACAAAACACCTTCGTCAAAATCATAGTTTTGCTGCCCATAATTGAACTTTTCGCTTACATTTCGTTTTAAACCAATAGAATAAAAATCTTGTATCCATTTAATTTCATCAGTATCTGATGGATAATTTACGTGGCTATAATCTACCAGACTAATTAAGGGGTGCTCTGGCTTGGCTAAATTACTATAGCTATGAAATTCACTAAGAGATTTAAATCGAAGTATGGTTTTCATTTTTTAAAAGTAAGAATTAATTTTCTTTGTATAATACCATTCCTGCGTGATACAGGATTCCATTTCTGAATTCCCCATCAGCTGTGAAACCTGTATCATCTTTATAATCAATATGATTTCCTAAAACTTTATAACCTCCCTGATAAGCACTTTTTCTATTGCCTCGTGCTTCATCATATCGGTTATTAGGCAATAATTCGTGACGGATATTTCCATCCTCTGTTACCCACATTCCAATATATTCCTTTGATTCTATTATCGTCATTTCCCCTAAATTTAATTGTTAAATCCTGTAGATGTTCCCAAAATCTCGTTCTCTTTCATCGCTTTTTGGATGGTTTCAATTTTAAGATTTGCATAATGATATGCATCCTCTCCCATAAAGAAATGTAAAGGTGGATTTTCTTGTTCACTTAATGAAATAAATACGTGCGCTGCCTTTTCTGGGTCATTGGGTTGATTCCCGTTGATTTCATTTAAATGAACTTGTTCCATTTCACGAGCAGCTTTGTAATCTTCAATTTCATATGCTGGAGTTTGAACAGAACCTTCTGATAAAAAATTGGTTCTAAAATATCCAGGATAAACTAAAGTGGTATGAACTCCAAAGGATTTCATTTCTTCTGCCAATGCTTCTGTAAAACCGGCAACAGCAAACTTTGTAGAGCAGTATATACCAAAACCGGCAAAATTTCCTGTATAACCACCAATCGAAGAAATATTAAAAATATGCCCAAATTGTTGCTTGCGTAAATATGGAGCAGCATTCCTAATAACATTAAGAGAACCAAATACATTCACTTTAAAGTTATTTTCTACTTCGTATGCAGAAAGTTCTTCTAAAGTTCCAATTTGACTGTAACCAGCATTATTGACTACCACATCAATTTTACCAAAATGAGCATTAGTAGTCTCAATAGCTTTTTTCACGTTTTCATTATTGGTCAAATCCATCTCCAAGGCTAGGAAATTTTCATTTTCTTCTCCCATTTCTTGAATCAGGGATTGTTTATTTCTTGAAGTAGCAGCTACACTAAAACCCTGAGCGAGTAATTTTTTAGTTAGGGTTAACCCTAATCCTTTCGAAGCTCCTGTTATAAACCATACTTTTTTTGTATTCATTGTTCTTAAATTTAAAATTATGATACAAAATTGGTGTAACAAGAAGTTTATCACTTTTCTAAATCTATGGAAAACTTAGTCAAATCTATGAATAGATAATTTTAGGTTATATATAAGTGTATTTTCAGGGTTCTAAACCAATTCTAGCTCACTAATATTGCAGATATATCAGGATTTTTCATTTAAAAGATTTTCTAAATTCTAAAGGTGATATATTGGTTTTATCTTTAAAAAGTCTACTAAAAGATTCAGGTCGTTCAAAGCCTAATTCATATGCAATTTCGTTTACCGTTAATAAAGATCCGGAAAGTTTTTCTTTGGCTTTTTCGATAAGCTTTTCGTGAATGTGCACTTGGGTACTCTTGCCGGTAATTTGTTTTAGTAAATTGCTTAAATAATTGGGGGAGAGATGTAGCTCATTTGCAATATATTCTACACTTGGTAATCCATTTTCTAATGATAATCCTTGATTGAAATAATCTGATAGTAAGGTTTCTGTTTTTGTTAGAATGCTATTATTTATTTTATCGCGGGTAATAAATTGCCTTTTGTAAAAGCGTTCAGCATATTTTAATAGTAATTCTACTTGGGCCAGAATAATACTTTTTTCACTCTTATTATATTATGAGTAGGATATGAAAACTTATAATAAATTCTTTTAAGAATTAGTAAAAGAGGTAATACGGGATACATGGGGACATAAATTTGCCTATTACGAATAAAATATTCATTGTCAGCTACTTTAAATTCCATTAGTGATTACGCAGCTAATATATATCCGCCAAAAGCTTTAAATCCTCTATTAATCGGTTCGAATTTTGTACCATAGGGGTCACTTTCACTGGTTAAAGCTAAAGCTCAGTAAAATTCATTTTACTGAGCTTTTGTAGTATTATACGTTTCTCTGTCTGTATAATTCGGTCACTTCACTCTGAATTTGAATTCATATCTCCTTACATTTAGTTATTTGTTATGCCACATCCAAAGGTAGAAGGACTTAGGAGCATTTACTATTTGCACTTCAAATAATAATGCTATCGATTACATTTAACGTTGTGTTTTGTTAGAAAATCCTTAATGAAGAATTTCCTAATTGCGTAATTCATGATTTATAACCTAACATTTCATCATATAGATATTCATCGTTCATATATAATTATAAATTTTTAATTTATAGATAGAAAAATTTTGTAATTCATAATTAATAAATATATTTACGTAATCGATTACATTCTTAAAAAATTAAATATCAGGATTGGTTTCGGCTGTTGATTGGTATTACAATGGAAAACCTGTTTGAACTATTTAACATTTCGATATCGTTTTCGATTATGGTTGTACTGGCTAAATTAATTTTACTAAACTCAATATGTTTAATCACATTTTTTAAATGAAGTATTTATGAAGAAAGATTTACACAACAGATTATTTTCTTTCCGAAGAAATTTATTTTCCGTGGGAAAGCCTGAAGGTATTCCTTTATGTCTTTTGCTATTGTTCGTTATCATATTTGCAGGTAATTCACTCTACGCTCAGACTACAGACATAAGCGGAACGGTGACTGCTGAGGATAGTGGGGGACCGCTTCCCGGAGTTACGGTTCTCGAGCAGGGGACTTCAAATGGAACGGTTACCGATTTTGATGGTAACTACAGCATTAATGTGTCTGGTCCAGATGCTACGTTGGTGTTTAGCTATGTTGGTTTTCAGACTCTTGAAGTTAATGTTAATGAAAGAGGTACTATTGATGTTTCACTTCAAATAGATCAAAACTCATTGGATGAAGTTGTCGTGGTAGGATATGGAACTACTAAAAAGTCAGATTTAACGGGTTCGGTGGTTTCTATTTCGGGAGATGAATTAACGGAGCAGGCTAAATCCAGTGTGGCTGAAACATTAACGGGAAGGCTTGCGGGTGTGCAGGTAACTTCTACAGAAGGGTCGCCTGATGCTGAAATAAACGTTCGGATTAGAGGGAATGGCTCACTTACACAGGATAGCTCACCATTGATAATTGTAGATGGTTTTCCTGTGAACAGCATGAGCGATATAAGCCCAACCGATATTGCCAGCATATCTGTACTTAAAGATGCTTCCTCTACCGCTATTTATGGTTCCAGAGGAGCAAACGGGGTAATTATAATTACGACAAAGGATGGAGTGAGTGGTAAAGTAACCGTAAATGCTAATTCCTTCTTCGGATTTCAAAAAATTGCAAATACCATAGATGTGCTTTCTCCGGAAGATTTTGTAAAGTGGCAATATGAATATGCTTTACTCAGCGATCCGGAAAATTTAGATTCATATGAAAGATATTTCGGTCTGTGGCAGGATTACGATCAGTACGATGGAGTGGAAGGTAATAATTGGCAAAAGCAGATTTATGGAAATATGGGTGAAGTACGAAGCCATGATTTTGCAATTCGGGGTGGTTCAGAAAAAATGAACTTCAACTTTAATTATGCTCATTATGATGTAAATACCATTATGGTGGGTTCCGGTTATAAGAGAGACAACCTGTCCCTTGCTTTAAAAAGCCAGGCAGGTGAAAAGGTAGATTTATCTTTTACCATCAGATATTCAGATACAGAAGTTGACGGTGGTGGTGCCAATGAGCAAAATGAAATATCTTCTTCCGATTCCCGATTAAAATACAGTGTTCAATATTCTCCAATTCCAATTTCTGGTCTTACCACTACAAATACAGATACAGAAGGAGCCGTAGCAAGTTACTTAATAAATCCTTTTGTAGCTACTGCGGATAACCAAAGACAGCAATTAAGAAAGAATTTTAATATGCTGGGAAGTTTTGGTTGGGATATTATAGAAAACCTTAGGTTTCAATCTGACTTTGGATTGGACACCCGCTACGATCAGGATTATCGTTTCTATGGACGTTCCACTTATTATTCAAGCAACAGGCCTTCTGCCGAAAATCAGGGATTGCCATCTCTTGTTTACAGGGACCGCAAGCGTGAAAGCTTTAGGAATGCTAATACTATTAATTTTGATTTTAATACATACCTTAATGATGATCATAATCTAAAATTACTTTTAGGTGAAGAGATGATTGTTACTCAAAACAATGAAGAAACTACAGAAATTCAAGGTTTTCCGAGGGATTTTGATTTTGAAACTACAAGAAAATTAACTACTCAGGGTACTCCGCAGAGCGTGGATAATTTCTATAGCCCGGATGATAAGCTGTTATCTTTCTTTGGCCGTGTTAATTATGAATTTCAGAATAAATATTTAGTAACGGCTACTTATCGGGCTGATGGTTCCAGCAAGTTTCTTGGAGATAATCGTTGGGGATATTTTCCCTCGGCAGCGGTAGCATGGAAGCTAAAAGAAGAAAATTTTCTAAGGGATACAGACTGGCTTTCTGCTTTAAAGTTAAGATTAAGCTATGGGGAAGCGGGTAACAATAATATTCCACCAGGGCAAACTGTACAAAGCTTTCAATCTAATACAACAACTTATTTAAATGAAATTCCATCCTATTGGTCTGCCTCAAGAGTTTTGGCTAATCCTGATCTTAAATGGGAGACTACCGTTACTCAAAATATTGGTCTTGATTTTGATTTGTTCAATGGAATTTTAAGTGGTAGTGTTGAAGCATATAAAAACATTACGACAGATCTGTTGCTTGCCTTCCGGACTCCTGGCTCTGGATATGAATTTCAATATAGAAACTTAGGGGAGATCCAAAATACTGGTGTAGAGGGTTCTTTAAATATTAGAGCCATCACCAAAGCAGATTATGGTCTAAATTTCTCTTTTAATTTATCAGCGAATAGGAACAAGATTAATTCCTTGGGGTCGCTAGAAAATTATCAGGAATATTCAGGCTGGGCCTCCTCCCAAATAGGCAGCGATTACGCTGTTTGGGTGGACCAGCCAGTAGGAGCGATGTATGGTTATAGAAATGATGGGCGGTATGAAGTATCCGATTTTGACTATGACGCCACATCAAATACTTATACATTAAAATCAGGAGTTGTAGATAATAGTGATATTGTAGGTGAAGTAATGCCAGGATCTTTAAAATTGAAAGATATCAATGACGATGGGATAGTGGATATTAATGATAACTCTCTTATTGGGGATGCTAATCCAGATTTTACAGGTGGTTTTGTACTTAATGCATATGCTTATGGATTCGACTTTTCGGCAGCCTTTAATTACAGCGTGGGTAATGATGTTTATAATGCGAATAAGGTTCAGTACACTACAGCCAACGAAAATAGTCAGTATAGAAATTTAAGTACTATAATGGAAGATGGGAGAAGATGGACTAATCTAAATCCTGAAACTGGACAGCTAATTACAGATCCTGACGCACTTGCGGCAGCTAACGAGAATACAACCATGTGGTCACCATACATGCGAAATTATGTATTTAGTGACTGGGCAGTAGAAGATGGATCATTCCTTAGGTTGAATACAATTACATTGGGTTATACGCTGCCTGATTCCCTAATGTCTAAAGCCGGTATTTCCAAGCTAAGATTTTATGCGACAGCAAACAATGTATTTATCCTAACTAATTATTCTGGCCTTGATCCTGAAGTTTCTACCAGGAGGAGTACCCCGCTTACTCCGGGAGTAGATTACTCTCCTTTTCCAAGAAGTAGACAAGTAGTATTCGGCCTAAACCTTAATTTTTAAAATTAAATGAAAATGAAAAACTTAATAAAAATCTGTTCGATATTTCTTATAACAACCCTAACAGTGTCTTGCGAGGAAGATTTTTTAGAAGAAGATTTTTTGGAAGCACCGGCAAAATCAACGCTGGATGAATCTACTATTTTTTCAACAGTTGGTCTGGCCAGAGGAGCCGTCGATGGTATTTTGGAACCGGTTGGTCAAACGAATTCATACAGGGGGCGTTTTATCCCGTACTACGGATTTAATACCGATGTGGAATATAATTATAGTGCAGGGGATGAAGGTTCCGATGCTGACCTGGTTTATTATGATGCAAAGCCTGGTAATTCCCGTATGAATACTGATAATAATGCGTGGGCGCTAATGTATCAGGGTATTGAGCGTGCAAATATTGTAATTCGTGGATTACGTAATTATGGAAATCCTGAACCGGAAAGTGAATTTGGTCAGCTTTTGGGTGCGGCACTTACCTACAGGGCAATTTATTATGCCGATCTTATGAAGGCCTGGGGAGATGTTCCGGCACGGTTTGAGCCTATTACTACAGAAACTCTTTATCTGCCCAAAACAAGTAGGGACAGTATATACAAAAGACTCATCAGTGATCTGGGTGAGGCCTCAACTTTGGTAGCATGGCCAAATGAAACTGCTTCAACCTCAACTGTAGAGCGTATCAATAAAGCTTTTGTAAAAGGTTTAAGAGCAAGACTTGCCATGGTGGCAGGTGGTTACCAACAATATCCTGATGGCGTAAGGAGAAGTAATGATCCTGATCTTTCGGTTCAGGAAATGTATCAATTAGCATTGGATGAATGCCAGGAAATTATAAGTAGTGGCACAGCTTCTCTCGAACCTTCTTTTGAAGGATTATGGAGAAAATATAACGAGGAAGATATAACTGCCGGTGGTGAATCTCTATGGGAAATTCCATTTGCAGATGGCCGTGGCCGCGTGCTATTCTCATTTGCAGTACGTCACCGTAGTGCAGATCAATTTACCGCTCAGCCCAGGGGTGGAACTGCGGGTCCCACACCTACAGTTTTTTATGATTATGATGAAGAGGATACCCGAAGAGACGTTACTGCTGTGCCTTATGAATGGGGTACTGCAATAGACGGTATCGCACAACAGGAGCTTGTGGGAATTGACACCTGGTATTTTGGTAAATACAGGTATGAATGGATGGATCGTTATGTCACCTCAACAAATGATGATGGTGTAAATCTAATATACATGAGGTACGCAGAAATCCTGCTTACTGCTGCAGAAGCGGCTAATGAATTGGAAGGACCTGCAGCGGCTGCACCCTATCTTAAGGAAATCCGTAGAAGAGCTTTCCCCGAAGATCTGTATGCAGAAAAAGTAGATGCTTATGTTAATGCTCTATCTTCCAGGGAGCAGATGTTTGATGCTATTGTAGAGGAATATAAGTACGAATATACCGGAGAAATGGATCGAAAAATGGACCTTATAAGATGGAATCTTCTGAGTGAAAAACTAGATGAAGAAAAGGAAAAACTGAGCAATCTGGAAAATAGAACAGGAGATTACGCCAATGTACCTACCACACTTTATTATAAATATGAAGAAGATGGATATACTCTGGATATTTATGGTTTGGAAAGAGGAGAAACTTCAAACCCCGGTCCTGAATGGTCAGCATTTAACTGGGATCAGCCGCTGGAGGAAATAATCAATACACTTTATAGACCTGGTGTTGATCCGGACAATAAGCAGTTTTGGCCAATATGGCAAGTCTTCATTGATGCCAGTAATGGTCAACTGGTAAATGATTACGGTTATTAGAACCTAAAACAGAATTAATTTATAAGTTATGAAACTAAGATATATCTTTAAAAGTTTACTGATAGCTATTCTACTTGCGGCTACCGTTACAGGTTGCGACTATGATAAGGAAATTATCGAAGAGCTTCCGGTAGAGAGAGAATTTGCCCCCGTAAACCTGTCAGCCTTTGTACGAAATCAGGTAAATGTAGAACTTAACTGGACGGTTAATGAAAATGTTAATAGTTATATTGTTGAGTTTGCAAACGACTCATTAAGATTCGACAATATTGTAAAGTCGATCGAAGTTAGTCCAGATGAATTACCTGTTCTGGTTCCTTTGGAAAGTGAATCCTTATATTCTATACGAGTTAAAGCTATTAGTGAAAGAGGAAATGATGATTCTTCTTGGGCAACTACTACAGCTCGAACTTTAACAGAACAGCTTTTTATTGAAGGCGAACCCGATGATGTCAAAGCTAAAGAGGCCATTTTTAGATGGGTTCCTAATAGCGAAGTCACTGAGATAAGCTTAAGCCCTGGTAATATTACTCACACGATAACCCAGGAAGAAAAAGCAGATGGTATGGCTACAGTTACAGGTCTTACCAGCGAAACGGAATACACCGCAACTTTACTCAATGGTAGCGAGATTAGGGGTGTTAGAACCTTTACAACCGGAATCGATATAGGTACGGGAATATTAGTAACCGTAGATGATGATTTATTACAAATGATTGCCGATGCCAGCGCAGGCGATGTACTGGTTCTTGAACCCGGAGATTATACAGGGCAGACGGGAACTATAACTCTGGACAAATCTATTACTATTAGAGGTTTGAGGAGTTTTGACAAACCTATGCTCAAGCTTTCGTTTGAACTTGTTGCCGGTGCCGAGGATGTGGAATTTATTGATCTGGATATACAAGGTGAAGGCATAGGATCCTCCAGTCTAAACACCTTCCTTGAATATACAGGGGCAGGCAATTATAATTCCTTGTTAATTAGTGAATGTAATATTCATAATTATTCAAGAGCATTTGTTGCAGGAAGTACAACCGATGCGATTTTACAGAACTTAACTGTGGAAAATTCCATTATACATGATTTCTTCACTGATGGAGGTGATTTTATAGATTTTAGAGCCTCTGATGTACTTAATGTAAATCTTCTAACAAGTACTTTTTACAATTGTGCTCCAGCTCGTGACTTCATAAGAATGGATGCCAGCGGAACATCAAATGATACCGGTGTAACTGCTAATATCCTTATAGATAGCTGTACTTTATATGCCGTTTCTGATAATGATAGTAGCAGGATATTATATATTCGGTTTGTATCCAATGATGTAACAGTTAGAAATACACTAATTGTAAATACAGAATCTGAAGGTTATGCGGACAGAGAGGGCATAGATGAATCTCCAACTTTTAGTAATAATAATTATTTTAATGCGCCAGGATTCCTGGATACGTCTCAGTACATTTATGACGATAGTAATTATTTTAATTTAGATCCAGGTTTTGTAGATCCATCTACAGGAGACTTTACTGTTACTAATCAAACATTAATTGATAATAACGTGGGTGATCCTCGTTGGAGATAATATGATTTTAAACTTTAAATAGATAATAAAGGGGTATGCGTTTTAATGACACATGCCCCTTTATTTTTTTAAACAAGCGAAAACGATTTCGATTATACACGATCTCAAATACGGCAATTATTGAGATACTTAAGGGTAAACGCTGAAGGAATGGTAGATAGTTATAGTTGAAGAAGCCTATCCTGGTTTCATATAAATTGAAAGTTTACATAGAAGATAAGTAATCTTCATATTAATGCATTTTTAATCAAATTAAATCTTTATGGAATGATGAAAAAATTACAATTTTTAGGCCTGTTCCTTCTACTGGGAGTTTTACAGGGCTATTCACAGGAAAGCTCAGAAAACCTTCCCGATGTTTGGGATTTTGGTGCCACGCAGTTGGATGAATCTGAATACAATAATCAGTTGACTGTAGATATTATAAATTCCTGGTATGATGCGTCCATAGCGCCGGGTTCTTCCGACATTAAACTACCAGATTTCACAGTTGGTGATCTTAGCTTTAACGGGGGCGGGAGTGATCGCCTGCGTACTTCTAATACAAATTTGACTCGTTATGATGAGAATATTGATGAGTATGAAGATTTTAAAGGAAAGGTCTATATCAATTCTTCGGGAGCTACAGGAAGATTTTTCAGTCTTAACCTGCAGGAAAATGACGTAATAACAATTTGGGTTTCTTCTCAGGAAGGTGATAGTAATATGCATTTTGAAAATGCTGCAGATTCAGAACTTCAGAATGATATTGTTGCTGTAGGAAAGGAAATTACCGAATTAAAATTTACGGCAGAAACCTCCGGCACCTATAAAATCTATGACGATACAGGGAAACCAAGTTATTTCAGGATTTTACGTACGAGCACGACCTTAACTTCGGTTTCAGGAAATATTGATACTGCCAATGCATCAGGATTATCTGGTGATTATTCCATAGTTTTTACCAATGAAACCGGTGAGACATTTACTGCAGCCGTTACAGGTGGTGCTTATCAGGTAGATTTACCTGTAGGTTTTGACTATAGCATTTCTTTGGAAGGAGCCGATGGTTTTGATATATCGAATGCTACAACATTAAGTGTAGATGAAAGCACCTCTTCATACGATCTTACAATTAGTAAGGTTATTACAAGAAGCCTGGTTGATGTTTGGGATTTTGGAGGCACTCAACTCGATGCGTCTCAATATAACAATCAATTATCTGAAGATATTATTAATTCCTGGTATGAAGAATCTGTAACTCCTGGAAGTGCAGGTAATAATTTGCCAGATTTCACAGCTGGTGACCTCAGCTTTACCGGAGGCGGAAGTGATCGATTGCGTACTTCAAATCTAAACCTTACCCGGTATGATGATAATATTGATGAATTTGAAGATTTTAAAGGAAGAATTTATATCAATTCCAGAGGCGCAACCAATCGGTTTATCAGTTTGAATTTAAATGAAGATGATAAAGTAACTCTTTGGGTGCTCGGGCAGGATGGAAATGTGGAGCTTCATTTTGAAAATGTCGCAAATCCTGAATTACAGAATGACGTGGTAAATGTGGGTGGTGAGCTTCAGGAAGTGAGTTTTGTGGCAAAGGCTAATGGAACTTATCATATTTATGACACGGCCGATAAGCCAAGTTATTTCAGAATTACCAGAAAATCTGCCACTTATGCGAATTTATCAGGTAATGTAGATGTTATTGATGCTCCGGGAATTCCCGAAGATTATACCATAGTATTTTCTATTGAAGAAGGAAAAACCTGGAACATAACGCCAACCGATGGTTCGTATCAGGTTGAGCTGCCAGTGGATTTCGAATACAATATTTCTCTTGAAGGAGCTGATGGATACGTGATTTCTGATGGTGCTTTGCTGAATTTAACCGATAATGCGGCCCATGATATAACTATAGAGAAAGTTGAAATTTACTCTGTTACGGGTTCAATCACTGGTCTTGATGAGAAAATTGGAGATTTAGCCTTGGCATTTACTCCAGCTCCCGCTGCAGATGCACTTTATGTTCCGAAGCCAATGATTGATGCAGATGCAGGAACATATTCGGTGAAACTTGAACCAAATGTGCAATATACTATTGAAAGCAAGGGTGTGGATGGATATTATATTCCTGAAAATACTCTGGAAATAACAGCTGAAAGTACATCTGATATAGCTTTTGAAGCTGAACCCGATGGGCCATTTGGCGATATTGATGATGACGGAATTCTGAATGCCGAAGATAATTGTGTCTCAACTCCAAACCCAGATCAGGCAGATATTAATGAAAACGGAATTGGAGATGTATGTGATGACGATGATGCAGACGGGATCATCAATTATGAAGATAACTGTCCCGATACTCCCGAAGGTTCCATGGTAGACGTATTTGGTTGTGAGGTTTTTGACCTCGCGGCAGATAACTTCAGTATCGCAGTATATGATGTAAGTTGTAACGGAAACGGTGATGGGTACATTAACATTAGTGCCGCAGATACAAATTACACGTATAATGTAGCGGTATCTGGTACGGGAACCGGTGATGCCACGTTATCATCTTCAAATGGATTTTCAGCAGATATTGAAAACCTTGCTGCAGGGAACTATGATATATGTGTAACCGTTGACGGGCAGGACAATTATGAGCAATGTTTTAATGTGACCATAGACGGACCAACACCTTTGGAAGCCTATTCTTCTATAAATAATGCAAATAATTCAGTAACCTTTTCCCTGGATGGGGCTGAAGTTTACATAATAGAACATAATGGTGAAATTACCACTACCTCCCAATCCAGAATAAGCTTAGATCTTAAAAAGGGTAAGAACAAGTTTACAATTTCTACAGACTCGGAGTGTCAGGGTACATTTTATAAGGAGGTTTTAATGTCAGAAGAAGTTGTGCTGTTTCCAAATCCAACAAAGGGTAACCTTCAGGTTTATATCAATGGAGCAGATATTAATATAAATGTATTGCTTATCAATTTTAATGGAACGAAGTTCATTTCAGAAGAAATGGAAATTCCTTCAGACAGGGTTATTCATCTGGACCTTACCAATTATAGAAACGGAATATATTTCCTTCAATTGAAATCGGCTACGGTAAGTAAAACTTTAAAAGTTATAAAATCATGAAAAATTATATAAACATACCTTACTATAAACTGCTCCTGATTTTTGTTCTGGGCATGCTAGCATTATCCTGTTCCAGCGACGATGATGCCGGGGTAATTAATGATGCGGTTCCGGGAGCAGCCTCGTTAGTTCTTCCGCAGGACAATACCGAATGTGAAGTAGGAGATATAGTGGCCAATATGGCTGAAGTAGCATTTGAATGGAGTGAAGCAAGTGATGCCGATACTTATGACCTTGTAATCACCAATCTGAATACCCAGGAAGTAAAGCAAAGACCTAATTTGAACACTACTGCAATTGTGGTTAGGCTGGAAAGGGGAAATCCCTATACCTGGAGCGTTATGTCAAAGAATGATGGAGAAGAAACTACCGCTTCTGAAGCTTACAGGTTTTATGTAGCCGGGAAACCAGGTTCTAATAATGTGCCTTTTCCAGCATCTCTTATGGCGCCTGCTTCCGGAGCTATGCTATCTTCTGTTGATGGTAAAATGACCCTTGAATGGGATGCCGCGGAAACCGATACAGATGGTGATGCGTTGACCTATACTTTATTTGCTGATACGGTGGATGGCGATCAGGAACCACCTGAAGAATGGAAAGGACTAACAGAAACTTCCATGGAAATTGATGTAGATCCTAACAGTATTTATTACTGGCATGTAGAAACTACAGATGGGAAGAATACCGCAATAAGTAATACCTTTTCATTCAGGACCGGAGAGAATACATCTTCTATACAAGGTAAGGTAGTAAGTACATCACAGGAAATTTTGGACGCCATTGGAGTGGCTGTTCCGGGAGAAAACATTTATATCCGCGGTGGAGATTATACGTTCGATTCCACCATAGAAATTAATACCAATGGTAGTGAAGGCAGTATGATTTCCCTATTGGCTCACCCTTTAGATGAGACCAGGCCGAGATTTGATTTTTCATCGATGGCTGAAAATTCTTCAAATAGAGGGATTGAACTGGAAGCCAGTTATTGGCATATTAAGGGCATTGATTTCTACAAAGCCGGTGATAACGGGATGAAGGTGACAGGTAATAACAATATGATAGAATTCTGTACGTTTTCAGAATGTGCAGATACCGGACTTCAGTTAGACAATGGTGCTGCTAACAATACGATCCTGAATTGTGATTCCTTTTTTAATGCCGATTCCTCCCTTGAAAATGCTGATGGTTTTGCAGCCAAATTAGATGTAGGTACAGGTAATAAATTTGTTGGCTGTAGAGCATGGCAAAATCTTGATGATGGTTGGGATGGCTATTTGAGAGAAGCAGATAATGTTACTACCACTTACGAAAATTGCTGGGCTATTAAAAATGGTTATTTAGGGGATGGCTCTGCTAGCGGCGGTGATGGAAACGGGTTTAAAACCGGAGGAAGCGATGATAAGGAGCTAAAACATAATGCCATTTATATAAATTGTGTGGCGGTAGGTAATGCAGCAGATGGTTTTGATCATAACAGTAACCGGGGAGAAGTTATACTTTACAACTGCTCTGCTTACGAAAATGGTAGAAACTATGCTTTTGGTAATACAAACCCTCTTGAAAAGTTAACTATTAAGAACAGTAATGTGCTTGGAGATGTGGGCAGTATCAATGCAACCACCCTGGATGTTACCAACAACAGCTGGATGGAAGGTTTTGAAACTACTGTAGATGATTTTGAAAGCATAGATTATACAGAGCTTACGGCTCCTAGAAATAGCGATGGAAGTCTTCCTGATGTTAGCTTTTTTCATCTAGAGTCTGATAGTGATTTAATTGATGCAGGAGTAGATGTAGGTTTGGAATACAATGGATCTGCACCAGATCTGGGAGCTTTTGAGTTTTAAACTTAATTGTTTAGAAAGGGATTAATTTAAAAGGCATCATTTATCGGATTTTTTAATAACCCGGTTAGTGGTGCCTTTCAGGTTATACCTGTTAGCGTGCTTCGAGCTACTGACAAAACAAATAATTTGAAATTTTTAAAATGGTTTTTAATATAACATGAAAAATATTGGCTTGATTTTTCTTTTTTTTTCCTCATTAATCTCTTTTGCACAGGAGCTTGAATTTCAACAGAAAAATGGTGGGCTTCTTCTTCTGGAAAACGGTATGCCAAGATATTTTTACCGGACTTCTCCTGTGGATACCATCAGTCCTTTTGCAAGAACAAATTATATTCATCCGCTTTATGGTCTCCAGGGTGAAGTACTAACCGAGGATTTTCCTGATGATCATCTGCATCACCATGGCATTTTCTGGGCCTGGCATCAATTATACGCCCGAGGTGAAAGAATAGCCGATCCATGGATGAACGAGAATATTAGATGGAAAATTATAAAAACTGAAACTGAAGTAAAGGAAAAGGAAGCAATACTTGCTTCCGAAGTTTTGTGGATTAACAAAACAACTTCTGAAGCTGTTATAGAAGAAAATTTGCTCCTAACATTTAAAAGATATGGAAATGATATTTTTAGCCTTGATTTCAGCATTAAACTGACTGCTTTAGTCGATGGTGTGGCGATAGGAGGTTCTGAAGATGCAAAAGGCTATGGCGGGTTTTCCCCAAGACTCAAGCTGCCCGGCGATGTGTGTTTTACTTCTGTTACAGGAGAAGTGAAGCCACAAAATTTACCGGTACAGGCAGGACCATGGATAAATATTTCAGGACATTTTAATCCCTCATTAGATAAACCTTCAGGAGTTGTTATTATGGGAGAACCAGAAAAATTGCCATCGTATCAGGGATGGATTTTAAGGAGTGCCAGCAGTATGCAAAATATGGCTTTTCCGGGTAGAAATACAGTAAGTATAGAAAAAGGAGGAAGCCTTACATTTAGGAATCAGCTGTTAATCCACAGTGGTTTGAGCAGTGAAGAAATTGCGGAATTTTATTGTAGCTTTTAGAAAAGAGGATTGCAGGTTAAAAATTAGTAGAGGTTTTTTGATCTACTATATTAATCAGGCATACTAAAATTTTAAATATTTTATCAATCAATTTTTCACCCTTAATAGAATTTACTGAAATGTTCTTCAAGTGAATATTTCTACCGGCAATTCTTCTTCGGCTAGAATAGGATATGTTTAAGCAGATATAACGGGTTGGTTGGGCAAAGCTTAATTGAGATTGTCGTAAGATGTCATAACAATGTCGTGACTGTAGAAACTTGATTTATATATATTTATGAAATAATTCATTAATTATGGAAAATAGGAATATTTGTCAGAAAATTAAAGAACTCAGAATAATAAAGCGATTATCTCAAGAACAATTATCCGACTTGTCTGGATTAAGTGTAAGAACAATTCAGAGAATTGAAAAAGCTAAAGTTAAACCAACTCCTGATAGTATTGCCAGACTCTCAAATGCTTTAAATAGCAATATTATATCTGAAATTGAGAAAGACTCTAATGCTAAATTGCAATTAACTAAGTTGGTATATTTATCGAGCCTTTCATTTATAATATTTCCTTTATTAGGTGCTATCATTCCTACGGTTATTTGGATTTGGAAAAAAAATGATTTAAAAGAAAAAGAAAATGTGATCAAGCACTTGCTAAACTTTCAATTAACATGGTGTATATTACTTCCATTTTCTCCAGTTATCATTATTCCAACCTTATATACAATTATAAATACAGCAATTATGGTTATAGAACCAATTTTAAATTCAGATTTGAACAAGATCGATAACAATCATTCTGAGCACGTATTTGTATGGATCTTTATGTATTTATTCAATATATATATTATATTAATGAATACTTGGCGACTTGATCAAAAAACCAAAACAAAGTTAGTTCCTAAAATATCTTTCATTAAATAAGCAACGGTTCAACACTGATAGTTGTAAATGTCTGGTTTTACAAAAAAAAAGAATTAAGTTCCATTACATTAATTCATTAGCGGGCAAATCTGCTTCCATAATTATACGGCCCTTGTCTTTAATGCAAATCTTCAATAAAAAGTTTTTAATCAACAAATAACTTCAATCATAAAGTTGTTTTTCGATAATATCCTATTTTATATTCAGGTATCTACAGGATGCTGTTTTAAGAGAGATTAGGCAAATTGCAGATCTATCAATTATAAATAATTATATTTCTCTATGAAATTTTCTTCAAAAGTCATTTGCATTCTTCTTAATATCTTTATTATAATTAGTTGTAAAAACAATAAAAATAATGATGTTGCTTCAAGAGAGCAGGGAGCAGAGCAGGAATTATTGATTTCTAAAGACATGGACTGGTCAGTTAGAATGATGCTTTCTGAAATTGAGCGTTTTCCCGAAGCTTCTAAACTGGATTTTGTAGATCAGGCCCGGTGGAGCTATACCAATGGGCTTGTGCTAAACGCCTGCGAGGGTGTGTATAAAAAAACTGGTAGGGATATTTTTTACGAGTACATTTATGCTTATGCCAATGCCCTGGTGGAGGAAGATGGCACTATTAAAACTTACAATAAGGAGAAATATAATCTGGATATGATTAAATCCGGTGATAATTTACTTTATCTCTATAACGAAACCGGAGAAGAACGGTTTAGGCTGGCCAGTAATAAGCTGATGGAACAACTTAAGGAGCAGCCAAGAACGCCGGAAGGTGGTTTTTGGCATAAAAAGCGATATACCCAACAAATGTGGCTGGATGGGCTTTATATGGCTGAACCATTCTATGCCCATTATACTAGTATATTTTCAGATAGTTTGAATAACGTTGAGGAAAATTACGAGGATATAATTCATCAGTTTGAGCTTATACAAAAGCATGCTTTAGATGAAGAAACAGGCTTGCTCTACCATGGCTGGGATTCCAGTAAGCAGCAGAAATGGGCTGACAACGAAACTGGAACATCTCCAAATTTCTGGTCAAGAGCTATGGGATGGTATTCTATGGCTTTGGTTGATGTTTTGGATTATCTGCCAGAAAATCATCCAGAAAGAGAAAAACTTGTGACTTATCTTAATGATCTTGGGGAGGCCTTATTAAAGTATCAGGATAAGGAAACGGGATTGTGGTACCAGGTAGTGGATCAAGGTGATAGGCAGGATAATTACCTGGAAGCCTCAGGTTCTTCTATGTTTACCTATGCATTTGCAAAAGGCTACAATCAGGGATATCTGCCTCAGAAATTTGAAGACGCTGCTCAAAAAGCTTATGAGGGTATTTTAAATAATCTAATTACCGTAGAAGAGAGTGGAATTGTTAATTTAAACCAGGTTTGTGCTGTTGCCGGACTTGGGGGAGATCCTTATCGGGATGGTAGTTATGATTATTATGTGAACGAAAAAATCAGGTCTAACGATCCAAAAGGTACGGGTCCTTTTATTTTGGCAAGTTTAGCACTAGATAGATAAATAGTCCCTTTACCTACATTCTATACCTAGTGAATATAGGATACAACTCCTGAAAACGGAGTTTATATAATATTAAACCATATCACTTATTTAAGATGAAAAAAATTTTGACAATGGGGACTCTTTTGTTTTGCTTGAGCATTTCCTCAGGAGTTTACGCGCAGACTGAAAAATCTTCCGAAGAAATTTCAGAAAGAACTTCGAAAAGCAATAGGGATCAGGAGGCAAAAGCAAAAGAATGGGTTTCAGAATTAAGTCTCTTAGACCATGAAAGCATTTTGGCTGTAGAAAAAGTAATATCCACTCATCTAAAGACGGTTCGGGACTGGCATAATGAGCATCCTTATACTATGGTTCCTGCGGGCATCAATCCCAGAACAGGGGAGTCTTTAAGTGAATTAGACCGACGAATGATAGCTCATTCGGCCAAGCCCGGTTCTGTTCATGAAGACTTTATGAATGGCTTAAGACAGCATTTAAATGAAGAGCAGGTAATTCATATTCTGGATAAATACACTGTTGGAAAAGTAGATTTCACTATGAAAGGCTACCATGCTATCGTTCCCGATCTTACCGAAGAAGAAGCAAAGCATATACGCGGTCTTTTGGAAGAGGCTCGTGAACGGGCCGTGGATTATAAGAATATGGAAGAAATTTCTGCTATTTTCGAAATTTATAAAACCAAAGCAGAAAATTACCTGAATTCCAACGGTAGGAGCTGGCGTCAGCTTTATAAAGATTATGTAAACCGGGATAAATAAACTATATGAAATCTAAATTCAGTTTAGAAAGAAAAAATATTGTAATTACAGGCGGAGGAAGTGGGATTGGAGAAGCAATCTCCAGGAAATTTGTGGCTCATGGTGCTCACGTGATCATATTGGATATGAATTTAGAAAAGGCTAATGAGCTAAAAAAATCTGTTTCAAATCCGGAGAAAGTAGAAGTGATTTCATGTGACATTTCAAAACATAATGAGGTACAAAAAATATTTGCAGAAATTACCAAACAAAAGCCTGTTCACATTTTGATCAACAATGCAGGAATTGCACATGTGGGTAATATAGAAAATACTACTGAAAAAGATTTTGATAAGGTATACGAGGTGAATGTAAAGGGGCTTTACAATTGTTCAATTGCGGTGGTGCCTCATATGAAAAATAACGAAAACGGCGTGATCCTGAACATGGCAAGTATAGCATCAGTAGTAGGAATTGAAGATCGTTTTGCCTACTCCATGTCTAAGGGAGCGGTTTTAACAATGACCTATTCTTTAGCAAAAGATTATTTGAAAAATGGAATTCGCTGTAACTGCATTTCTCCGGCAAGAGTGCATACCCCTTTTGTAGATGCATTTATTAAAAAGAATTATCCTGATGAGATTGAAGAAAAATTTGATCAGCTTTCAAAAACCCAGCCTATAGGACGTATGGGCAAACCCGAAGAAGTGGCTGCTCTGGCGTTATACCTTTGCTCAGATGAGGCTTCTTTTATTACAGGAACAAATTTCCCCATTGACGGCGGATTTATAAAATTAAATGGATAAATTTTTCTTATGAAGTTAATAAGATGTGGTGCTCCCGGAGCTGAATTTCCGGGTGTTGAATTAAAAGATGGAACCAGAATTGATGTGTCTGCTTTCGGATCAGACTATGACGAGAGGTTTTTTGAAAACAATGGAATCTCCAATCTACGGATGTGGCTGGAGAAACATCAGAACGAATGTCCAATAATTTCAGAACATGTTCGTCTCGCTCCCCCTGTTAAGAAGCCATCCAAACTAATATGTATTGGTTTAAATTACGCCAGGCATGCTGAAGAAAGTGGCGCAACAGTTCCCGATGAGCCTGTTATTTTTTTTAAAGCGACGAGTGCAATCGTTGGACCTAACGATGATCTAATTATTCCGAAGAATAGCGAAAAAACTGACTGGGAAGTAGAATTAGGGATTGTGATTGGTAAAAAAGCCAGTTATGTTTCTAAAGATGAAGCAATGGATCATGTAGCCGGTTATGTACTTCACAATGATTACAGTGAAAGAGAGTTTCAACTTGAAAGAGCCGGGCAGTGGGTAAAAGGAAAAAGCTGTGATACTTTTGCTCCGTTAGGGCCTTACGTGGTGACGAAAGATGAAATTGAAAATCCTCATAATCTTAATCTCTGGCTTAAACTCAATGGAGAAATTAAGCAGCAAAGCAATACCAGTGATATGGTTTTTGATGTACCTACTGTCATAAGTTATTTAAGTCAGTTTATGAGTTTAATACCTGGAGATATTATTTCTACGGGAACTCCCTTTGGTGTTGGAATGGGACTAAAACCTCAGCGTTACGTAAAACCTGGCGATGAAATCGAGCTTGGCATCGAAGGTCTTGGAACTTCAAAGCAAACAGCGCGGGCATGGGAAGAAAGGAATTAATCACTGCCAAGTAGGTACAGGATAGTTTAATACTTTATTAACAATAAGTTTGATAGCAACCTTTTATTACAGCTATTAAACATATGACTGAGAAACCTGAAAATTCACAGTATAGAGGAATAATTCCTCCAATGATAACTCCCTTAAAGAATGAAGATGAATTAGATCTTCAGGGATTGCATAAACTTATAGATCATGTAATTGATGGCGGGGTTCATGGCCTGTTTATTCTTGGCACTACGGGCGAGTCTACCAGTTTATCTTATGCCTTACGCCATGGGTTAATTAAAGAAACGTGTAAGCATGTAAATGGCCGTGTTCCTGTACTGGTAGGAGTTACCGATACTGCTACCGCTGAAAGCATTAGGCTGGCAGAAACTGCCAGGGATGCAGGAGCTTCAGCGCTGGTAGCTGCCCCGCCCTACTATTTTAGTCTGGGTCAACCTGAATTGATAGAATATTATAATTATCTGGCAGATAGGCTTCCTTTGCCCTTGTTTCTTTACAATATGCCTTCTCATACTAAGATCAATATAGAGCCAGATACAGTAAAAGAGCTTTCTAAACACGATAATATTATTGGTTTAAAAGACAGCTCAGGGAATACAGCTTATTTTAATAAAGTTTTGTTCCATATGAAAGAAACTCCTGAATTCTCCCTGTTTGTAGGTCCCGAAGAAATTATGGCAGAAACGGTTCTACTCGGTGGTGCAGGTGGCGTGAACGGCGGTGCCAATATGTTTCCCAAACTTTATGTAGATCTTTACAATGCAGCGATAAACGGAGATATTGAACAAGTGAAGAAACTTCATGCTTTGGTGATGGAAATTTCAGCAGGTATTTATTCCCTGGGACGTTTTGGGTCCAGTTATTTGAAAGGTTTGAAGGGAGCCCTTAATCTTCTGGGAATCTGTAATGATTATATGGCCTCGCCACTGCATAAATTCGAAAAAGAGGAAAAAGACCAGTTAGAAAGCAACCTAAGAGAAATTCAAAAGAAAATACATTAAATGGATTTGCCGGTTATTGATCTTTTAGTCTTTATTATTTATCTGGCAGCTATTCTGTTTTTTGGGATCTCTTTTTATTTCAAAAAAGGCAGGACTACCGATGATTATATGGTGGGAGGGCAACGCTTACCTTCGTGGGCAATCGGGATGTCGATTTTTGCTACCTTCGTTAGCAGTATCAGCTTTTTAGCATTACCCGGTAAGGCTTATCTCAGCAACTGGAACAGTTTTGTTTTTAGTCTTTCCATACCGATTGCCGCTCTGGTCGCCGTTAAATTTTTCGTACCACTTTATAGAAAAATTCAAAGTCAGTCAGCTTATTATTATCTCCAGGAGCGCTTCGGCCCGTGGGCCAAGAACTATGCTTCCATTTGTTATTTATTGACCCAGTTAGCCCGCATGGGTACTATACTCTACCTTTTGGCATTACCTATGAATGCTTTACTAGGTTGGGATATTAGTAGCATCATCATTTTTACGGGAATATTTGTGATTATTTATGCCTCAATGGGTGGAATTGAAGCCGTAATCTGGACCGATGCGATTCAGGGTATTGTTTTGATCTCGGGAGCGCTGGTGTGTCTGCTCACCATCATGTTCTCAATGCCTGAAGGGCCGGGACAAATTGTGGAAGTAGGTCGGGAATTTGATAAATTTAGCCTTGGGAGTTATGGCCTTAGTTTTACAGAGGCTACTTTTTGGGTAATTCTTATCTACGGTCTGTTTATCAATCTTCAGAATTTTGGGATAGATCAGAATTATGTGCAACGTTATATGAGTGCAAAAACTGAAAAGGAGGCGAAGAAATCTACATGGATGGGAAGCATGCTTTATATCCCGGTGTCCTTATTATTTTTTATGATAGGTACAGCATTATTTGCCTATTATAAAGTACAGCCTGGGCTTTTGCCTGAAAACTTGCAGAGTATTGTTGAAGCCGATAAGATCTTTCCGTTCTTTATTGTAACCGAATTGCCTAAAGGTGTTACCGGATTGCTTATCGCCTCGATCTTCGCGGCCGGCATGAGTACCATTTCTACCAGTATTAACAGTTCTTCTACTGTTATTTTAACCGATTTTTTTAAAACCTATTCCAAAAAACAAATTTCAAGCAAGATAGAATTCAGGGTTTTGGTGGTATCCGGTACAATTATGGGGATTTTAAGCATTTTAGTGGCACTGGCCATGACTTCGGTAAAAAGTGCGCTGGATGCCTGGTGGGCATTATCGTCTGTATTCAGTGGCGGTGTTTTAGGTCTTTTCCTCCTGGGATTCTTTTCCAGGAAAATTAAACAAATGGAAGCTGGAATTGCTGTAATTATTGGAATTCTGGTGATCGCCTGGATGAGCCTTACCCCAATTTTGGTAACTGCTGAGGAGTGGGTAAGCTTCCGGAATCCATTACATACTAATCTTACAATTGTGATCGGGACCACGGTTATCTTTTTATCAGGATTTCTTCTGAATTTAATGTTCCGCAGAAATAATAAAGCAACAATATAAAAATAAACTTATGAGTGGCAGGTTATTATCAAAAGAGATTAATCCCAATACGTCCAAAGCTGTGATAGGAGTTTTCGCTCCCTGCGATCCCAGGATAGACGATCAAAGCCGGGAACGCTGTAATAATTTAGTAAAACATGTGGCCGATTCGCTTTCAGGAGCAATAAAATTTCCTGATGGTTCGGCAGCTGAAGTGGTTTATTCTGATGTTCTGGTCGATCTTGAACCTCAGGCAGACGTAGTTGCCAAGCAATTTCTGGAAGCAGGGGTCAATATTTTGGTTTGTATTCCAGATACCTGGTCCTTTCCGCAATTAACCACGATTTCCTTATTATCTCATTTCCCGAAGGATATTCCCATTAATTTTACCACCGGAAACAGTGCCACAAGGCCCGGCGTTGTTTATACGCATGCAACAAATGGTGCGATTGCACAATATGGAAAATTATCCCATATCAATATCGGCTCCTGGCCAGATAAAGGTCAAAATCCCGAGATGAGCGATGAAACAAAGGAGTCTTTAATCGATTGGTGTTATGGAGCGGCTACTTTTCAGGGGTTAAAAGGAAAAAGAGTTATTGTATTTGGCCATGATTCTATGGGAATGGAAACTGCTTTGCCTCATGTAATGGAAACCAGGAACAGGTTTGGAATTGAGATCACCCGACTGGATATGAAATTACTGGCCGACATGCTTCAGAAAGAATCGTATGATAAAGAAGAACTTCAAAAGCTTAAAAACTGGCTTTTTTCACATGCCAAAGATAGAATAGAAATTTCCGAAGAGAAAGATGAAGAACTACTTGAAAAAAGCCTGGCGTTGTATCTAATTATTCGTGACCTGATGAAAGAACTCGGTGCGGTAGGCGGCGGTTTTATGAGTCAATTGGAATGGGGATCAGATGATCGCGGAATCCAACTTCCCGTGGCCGATATTATGGAATCCTTATTTAATTCAACTTTTGATCATAATGGTGAAAAAGAGGTAATTCCTTTTGCAACCGAAGCCGATGTGCAGGGATTGCTTACCCAACTTTTCATGACCTGGCTTTCAGGAGGAAATCCGCCATTGTTTATGGATTTCAGAAAGGTCTACGGAACTGAAGATGCGAAACAACTTGCTGAAAGTCAGTCATATTCTGCGAAAGAGGATGATAAATGGCTTGAAAAAGGATTTGTGGATGGTGTTAATTCCGGTTCGGCATCTTTTAACTGGGCCACTAAACCTGGAGCTTCAGAAAAAGAGGTTTTGAGTAAGATCAGTTTTCCAAAAGCGGTTGACTATTTTTACTATTTGGGGAATTCGGTTCATTTCGTTTCCCCGGGAGAAATTAAAGGTGTCGCAGCAAGACTTTCTTATTCTTCGTTAAGCGGAATGTTCTCAATGCTTTGGGATGAGGCTGAAACAGTTGAGCTTCCGGAAAAAATTGCCAGGCAGGTTTACGAAGGAGCCAATCCAACCTGGCCGCACACATTTGTTGTTCCTAAATATGCCTCAATGGTGGAATACAAGCAGTATGCTCCAGCAAATCATTTTCATATGACGTGGAACTTAAAACCGGCGAGGCTGCAATACTGGATGGATTTTACCAATACCTTGTCGCTTACTCCATGGCAAGAACGACCTGTTTTTATAGAAGGTGAAGACCGGCCATTGCCTTTGGTGTATTTGCTTAACGGAGGTGAGAACAGAACTAAGATAAAACTTGCAGGAAAGTAAATTTTTAAAATTAAAGCATGAGCAGAAATTTAAGATTTTTAATCACAGCACTATTTTCTTTTGCGCTTTTGTCCTGCGGAGATTCTTCCGGAAAGGATAAAATGACTGCGCAGAAAGAAGAATATTTTCCGTTGGACAGCCTGGTGACCATAGATCAGGTAGGCGCTGAAAATTTATCGGATGAAATTGCTCCGGTAGATGCTCCGTTCGATATGCCTGAATTCAAAAAGCCGGTTTTTCCTAATTTAACGATTGATATAACAGACAAAGGTGCCAAGGAAAATCAAAAGATTACTAAAATAATTCAGTCGGCTATTGATGAAGCCAGTGAAAAAGGCGGAGGTAAAGTTATCATTCCAAAAGGTAAATGGAAAACAGGCCGAATTTCCCTGAAAAGCAATGTAAATTTCCATCTTAAAGAAGGAGCTGAATTATATTTTAGCGGAGAACTGGAAGATTATCGTCCTGCAGTTTTTACACGGCACGAAGGGGTTGAGGTAATGTCCCTTGGGGCTTGTATATATGCTTTTGAGCAGGATAATATTGCGGTTACCGGAAGCGGAACCATTTACGGCCCGGAAGAGGGACCAGTAAAAAGTCAGATGATGACCGAAGATGTCACCGAAAAATTTGTACCCATAGAAAAGCCTGTAGAAGAACGGGTTTATGAGGGCTATAACGGCGAATCTATCTTCCTGCCCATGCTTATTTCTCCTACCAGCTGCACTAATGTTTATATTGAAGGTGTTACCCTGGAAAGAACTGCTTTTTGGAATATTGTGCCGGTTTACTGCGACGGTGTGATTATTCGCGGAGTTACGGTGAATTCTGTAGGGATACCTCGGGGAGACGGAATTGATATCGAATCGTCGAGAAATGTTCTAATTGAATATTCCACCTTAAATAACGGTGACGACTGTTTTACAATGAAGGCAGGAAGGGGAGAAGATGGTATAAGGGTTAATAAACCAACGGAAAATGTAGTAGTGCGTTACTGCCTTGCAAAACAGGGTCACGGCGCTATTACCGTAGGAAGCGAAACTGCTGGAAAAATAAGAAATCTATATATCCATGATTGTGTATTTGATAATACCGGTGTGGGAATTAGGTTTAAAACCCGAAGGCCCAGAGGCGGTGGGGGTGAAAATCTGTACTACAAGCGTTTAAGAATGAATCTTCATGGTACCGCTTTTAAATGGGATATGCTGGGACAGCCAATGTATGTAGGTGATCTTGCCAAACGAAAGCCCACCAGGGAAATCAATGACTTAACCCCTCAGTTCAAGAATATTTTCATGGAAGATATCTTGGTAGAAAAAGCAGAAACCTTCCTTAAAATCTACGGAATACCCGAAACACCGATGGAAAACCTACAGATGGAGAATGTTGTGGTTCAGAAAAGCGAGGAACTTTTCGTAGCTAATGATGCAAAGAATCTGAATTTTAAACATATTCAGGTAACCAGTCAGGATTCCTTAATGGTATTTCTGGATAGTCGCGATATTCTTTTCGAAGATGCCAGATTTGATATTCCGGGTGATACGCTTTACCTGGAGAAGAAGGGGAGTCTGACTGGAAATATCAAGTTTGAAAATTCAAGTCCTTTCCAGGAGGAAAAATAAAATTTATTTGTTAAAACACTGGAAATTCTTTCTGATTCTCATGTAAGTACAGGATGAAATTAATATCTGTCTTTCATAATATTAAATAATCAAGATGAGGAAGACTTATCCTTCAAAATAAAAATAATGGCAGATAACAATCCAAGTATTGGAGTGATTATAGGAAACAGGGATTTTTTCCCTGATAAATTGGTAGAACAAGCCAGAAAGGAGATTATTGATCTTTTTTCAGAAATGAAAATCAATCCTATTATTCTAGGTACTACCGATACAAAATTAGGAGGTGTCGAAACCTTCAAAGAATCTCAAACCTGTGCAAATCTTTTTCGTGAACACCGGGATGAAATATCTGGGGTAGTGGTTTTTCTTCCAAATTTTGGAGATGAAAGAGGAGTGGCAGATACGCTAAAACTTTCAGGATTGAATGTGCCAGTGCTTGTTCAGGCCTATCCCGATGAACTTGAAAAAATGAATGTGGTGAACAGAAGGGATTCCTGGTGCGGGAAGATTTCTGTATGTAATAATCTATATCAGTATGGTATAAAATATAGTCTTACGAGTCAGCACGTTTGTTTTCCATCAAACGATATTTTTAAGAAAGACCTTACCGATTTTATTGCCGTGTGCAGAGTGGTAAAAGGTTTGAGGAATATTCGTATTGGAGCCGTAGGAGCAAGACCAGGTGGTTTTAATACGGTGCGTTATTCTGAAAAAATTCTTCAGCGTAATGGAATCACAGTCACTACAGTCGATCTTTCTGAAATTCTCGGAAAGGCTGAAAGATTACAGAACACTGATAAGGCTGTCCAACAGCATCTTGAAAAGATAAACACTTATGTTCCTACCGGAAAAACCCCAAGCGACGCTCTTTTTCAAATTGCGAAACTAGATGTAGTATTACAGGATTTTATGGATGAACAGGCTTTGGACGCCACCGCTATTCAATGTTGGACATCGCTCCAGGAAAATTTCGGTTGCAACGTATGTACCAGCATGAGTATCATGTCTGAAAATATGCTGCCATCAGCTTGTGAGGTGGATGTTACGGGAACCCTGACGATGTACGCCATGCAGCTGGCATCGGGTTCTCCCAGTGCACTGGTAGACTGGAATAACAATTACGCCGACGATCCGGAAAAATGTGTATTATTTCATTGCGGTAACTGGGCAAAATCATTTTTACCTGATATTAAAATGGGTACTGCGCCTATACTTGGTACCACAGTGGGTGTGGAAAACACCTATGGAGCACTTGATGGCCGTACACCGGCAATGCCACTCACCTATGGAAGGATTAGTACTGACGATCCTAAGGGAATTATGAAAGCTTATTTTGGGGAAGGAGATCTTACCGATGATCCTTTAAAAACATTTGGTAACCGTGCGGTTGCAAAAATACCTAACCTACAAGGGCTTATGAATTTTATTTGCAAAAATGGTTTTGAGCATCATGTAGTGATGAATGCCTCCAAAACCGGTGCGATCCTGAAAGAGGCTTTAGGTAATTATATGGAATGGGAAGTAAATATGCATTGAACCAATTAATAAAAAGGCTATGACCAAAGAGGAACTGGAAAAGAAAGCTATAGAATACAGAAAGAAAATTTTAACCTATATCAAGCAGGCTAATGCGGGGCATACGGGTGGAAGTCTTTCATGTATAGATGTATTAAATGTACTTTATAATGACGTGATGAATGTGGGACCTTCCAATATTGAGAACCCTAACCGTGATCGTTATATACAGAGTAAAGGACATTCTGTGGAAGCCTTATTTGTAGTACTGGCAGATAAGGGTTTCTACCCAGAAAGTGGACTGGAAACCTTATGTAGGTATAAATCTCATTTCGTAGGCCATCCTACACGTAAAATTCCGGGCGTCGAGCAAAACACCGGGGCCTTGGGACATGGTTTGGCAATTAGTTCCGGAGTTGCACTGGCGGGGAAAAAGGATAAATTAGATTATAAAGTGTATACTCTTTTGGGCGATGGAGAACTTGCTGAAGGTTCAAATTGGGAAGCTGCACTTATTGCAGCTCAATATAAGCTTGATAATCTTGTGGCTATTGTAGATCATAACGGACTTCAGATTACTAATAGAACTATAAACGTTTGCAGTACCGATCCTCTGGATGATAAATTCAGGGCTTTTGGTTGGGAAGTGATTGAAGTAGATGGGCATGATTTTGAGAAAATGAAGGAAATTTTAAATTCCATGCCATTGAAAAAAGGTAAGCCAAGCCTTGTTATCGCAAATACGATAAAAGGAAAAGGAATTTCTTTTATGGAAGACCAGCTAACATGGCATCACAGAGTTCCCAGCGACGAAGAATTCCAAACAGCAATGAAGGAACTTGATAAAGCTGAAGAAATTTTGAACAGTAAAACCTTGAGTGTATGAATCTTGGACAGCCAAATCTTAAAACCTTTGCCAAAACTCTTGAAAAGTTAGCCAAAATCGACTCTGATATCATGGTGGTTACCAGTGATTCCAGAGGCTCAGGAAAACTAGTTAATTTTGGGGAAGAATATCCAGAGCAGATTGTGGAAGTAGGTATCGCTGAACAAAACCTGGTAGGGATGTCGGCCGGACTGGCTTCAACCGGAAAAAAAGTGTTTGCCGTTTCTCCATCTTGTTTTCTCACAGCACGTTCACTGGAACAAATTAAGAATGATATTTGTTACTCTGATAATCCTGTAAATCTTATAGGGATTAGTGCGGGAGTAAGCTATGGTTCCCTTGGTTCTACACATCATTCCACACATGATCTCGCTGTTCTTAGGGCTATAAACAATATTAATATTCTGGTGCCGGCAGATAATTTTGAAACAGAGAAATCAATAGAAATTGCTGCTGAATCCGAGGAGCCTTTTTTTATACGATTTGGGAAGCGGCCTATGTACGATCTTCACGACAGCAAAACAAAATTTCGGTTGGGAAAAGGAATTCAGATAAAAAATGGTAAAGATTTAGCCTTTGTGGCTACCGGTGAGACAGTTTACCCGGCGCTTAAAGCCGCGGAGAAACTCGAGAAAGAAGGTATATCCTGCAGTGTAGTGAGTATGCATTCTATTAAGCCTTTCGATAAAGAACTTTTGCTTGAAATTGCCAGTTCCTGCAGTGCCATTGTCACTGTTGAAGAACACGGTATTTACGGCGGCCTTGGTGAACTCTGCGCAGCAATTTTAATGGAAGAAGGTATAAATATTCCCTTTAAAATTGTGGGTATACCCGATGAGTACACTGTAACAGGAGCGCAAATGGAAATTTTTGAACACTATGGAATTTCCGAAGAAGGTCTTGCAGAAACAGCTTTAAAAATTATCAGGTTAAGAGTATGAATGATTTGCAATCTCATTTCCGCGTTATAATATTGGCTTTATGCTCAATTGTTTTGGTAGCCTGTAATGGCAATGAAAAAGAGGGGCCAAAAAGGATGGCTGTGGTTATCTCTACACTTAATAATCCCTGGTTTGTTGTATTAGGCGAAACGGCAGCCAACAGGGCGCGGGAACTTGGATATGAGGCAACAATTTTCGATTCTCAGAATAACACTGCTAAAGAGGCGGAACACTTTGAAAATATAATCGCTTCTGGTTTTGATGCGATCCTTTTTAATCCTACAGATGCCGAAGGCTCGGTTAGTAACGTAAAGCGTGCGAAAGTAGCTGGAATACCAACATTTTGTATAGACCGGGAGGTGAATTCCCTTAACGGACCAGTTACCCAAATCATTTCAGATAATTTTTCAGGTTGTGTAGAGCTGGGGCAGTATTTCGTACGGGAATTGAATAAACAAGGTAATTATGTGGAACTGCTGGGGCTGGTTGGAGACAATAATACCTGGAATCGTTCTAAAGGCTTTCACAGTGTGGTGGATGATTTTCCACAATTAAAAATGGTGGCTCAGCAAAGTGCTGACTTTGATCGCAGTAAAGCCCTGGAGGTAATGGAATCTGTTTTACAGGCAAATCCAAATGTTTCTGCCGTTTTTTGTGGAAATGATGCCATGGCAATGGGAGCCTACCAGGCATTGGTAGCTTCCGGGAAAGCTGAAGAAGTAAAAGTATTCGGTTTTGACGGAGCTGAAGATGTGATGGATGCCATTAAAGACGGAAAAATCACTGCAACAGCCATGCAGTCTCCAAAACTAATGGCCAAAACTGCTGCGGAAATGGCAGATAAATATTTGCAAGGTGACAAGGATATTCCAAGGAAAATTCCAATCGCCGTGGAGATTGTTACCAAAGAAAATATTGATGAATTTGGAGTTTACGGAAATGGCGAATAATATTAAAAAGCCTCTTAAAACTGTTTTGTTTGTCTTGATCTTCGGATTTGTACTTTACAATTCGGTTTATTTTAAGTCGCTGGAAGATTTCCGTTCTGAAGTCAAAGTGAAAGAATTTGATGCCGCTGGATATTCTCTTGATTTTATTGAAAACCGCAGAGAAACTATTTCAGCAATTCCTGTTGAGAAATTCCTGGATTCGTTAAATAGTAATTTTAAAGGCTATGTTCCTACTGGGAAAAAGCTCGGTATTAGTCACAACTATTATTTTATGGTTGCCGGTAGTGGAATTGTCGAATCCATTTCCGAAGAAAACATTTCAGTTATTCTTAGTAATGATCGAAAAATAGATATTGCCACTGGTTTTATTTATGGGAATGCGGTGAGGGAAGCATCAGAAATGGCAAAAATTGGTGATTTTCAGAATACTATGGATTTCAATACGATATCGATTGAGCTGAATAAGTTAATAAGAAGTGAAGTTGTAAAACCTGTAAAATCTGATGTTAAGCAGGGCAATGTACTTCAGTTTAAAGGCGCTTTAAAAATTAACGATAGGAATCCAGATTATGGAAAGCTCAGAATAATCCCTATTATGCTGAATACAAAAAAAAATAAGAATTAGTCCTTGGAGAGTAGTACAGTCATATTACAAGCAAATGGGATCACCAAAAAGTTTGCAGGGGTAACAGCCTTGCAAAATATTAATCTGGACGTTCACAGGGCAAAAGTAAATGTGGTTGTAGGAGAGAATGGAGCTGGAAAGTCAACTTTAATGAAAATTCTTTCTGGCGTTTACCCGGACTATGAGGGGCAACTTTTATTGGAAGGTAAACCGGTTAGCTTTCAGAATCCAAAGGAAGCAATGGAAAAAGGTATTGCCATTATCCACCAGGAGCTCAATCTTATTCCTTATTTAAGCATTACCGCCAATATTTTTCTGGGTCGGGAATTGAAAAATTCCCTTGGAATGCTGGATTTTAAGAAAATGAATCAACAGGCTTCCGACCTTCTAAAACGTCTTCAATGTAATCTTAGTCCAAAAACCAGGGTCGGAAAGCTAAGAGTTGGTGAGCAGCAGCTGGTAGAAATCGCCAAAGCCCTGCTTGAGGATGCGCAGGTTTTAATTATGGATGAACCAACTTCAGCAATTACTGATACCGAAGTTGAAGTTTTATTCAGGATTATTTCTTCACTTAAGAAAGAAGGCGTTGCAATTCTCTACATTTCTCACAAACTGGATGAGCTGTTTAAAATCGCCGACAGATATATCGGGTTAAGGGATGGTGAAATGGTAGGAACTATTGAAGAGGTTCAGGAAGTGAATAAACCGGACCTTATTCGATTAATGGTTGGGCGGAATATTGAAAATACATATAGAAAAAATTCATCTGCTTCTTCCGAAGAAATTCTGAAGGTGAAGAATATTAGTCTTCCAAAGGATATAAGCAAAAGTAGGTACCTGGTTCAGGGTGTAAATTTTGTATTACATAAAGGTGAAATTCTTGGAATTTTTGGGCTTATGGGCGCTGGAAGAACGGAGTTGCTTGAAGCGCTTTTTGGCCTGCATCCCAAAATAATTATGGGGGAGGTTTTCATGAATGGAGAAAAGGTGAAAATCAAATCAGTTAAAAAAGCGATAGAATTTGGTTTGGCCATGGTTCCGGAAGATCGAAAAAAGGACGGGCTGGTAATGAATATGGATATTGCTCGAAATGTGAGTATGGCCTGCATCGATAAGAACAGCAACTATGGCTTGCTCGATTTTAAAAAAGAGCGAAACCAGGCTAAAAATTATATCAAAGATTTGCGGATTAAAGCAACTTCAGAAAAACAGAAATCAAAAAATTTAAGTGGAGGAAATCAGCAAAAAGTTGTGCTTTCCAAATGGTTGGCCACGAAACCTAAGGTTATTTTTCTGGATGAGCCAACCCGTGGAATTGATGTTAATGCTAAAAATGAGATTTATCACCTGATCAACGAACTTGCTGCTGAAGGCATGGGAATTATTGTGGTATCGTCGGAATTACCGGAAATAATGGCTATTTCAGATCGTATTCTGGTAATGAGTAACTCTAAACTTACGGGGGAATTTCAGAAAGAGACCGCGACAGAAGATAATATTATGAAAGCGGCTACAGCTTAAAACAGTTAAAATATGACAGATTTTGCCAAAGGAAACATTGGAAATATTCTGAAAAAATTTCAGTCGATAATTGCTCTTTTGGTGCTCTGCATTGTTCTCGCTTTAATGTCTGACAAATTTCTGACTTCAGAAAACATGTGGAATATCATGCGGCAGATTTCCATTAACGTGTGTATTTCTGTTGGGATGACGCTGGTGATTCTAACCAGGGGAATAGACCTTTCCGTAGGTTCTATTTTAGCATTTAGCGGTGCAGTCGCAGCCGGCTTATATAAATCGGGTATTGAAATACCTTCAATGGACTTATATATAGGCTTTACTATTCTGGGGGCTATTTTGGCGGGCTTTTCGGTGGGTGGGACTCTTGGAGCATTTAACGGATGGGTGATCACCAGGTTTAAAATTCCATCATTTGTAGCTACTTTGGCCATGCTTACAATCGCCAGGGGCGCCACGATGTTATGGACGGGTGGATTTCCAATCACAGGCCTGGGTTCAAATTTCGCTTTTATCGGTACAGGATGGTTCTTAGGAATTCCCATGCCAGTCTGGATTACTATTGTAGTGGTGATCATTGCTATGATTATAACCAATCGCACCAAATTTGGAAGATATATCTACGCTATTGGTGGTAACGAAAGTGCTGCCCGGCTATCCGGAATCAATATCAGCAAGATCAAAATATGGGTTTATACTATTGCCGGATTATTAGCTGCCGTTGGAGGAATTATACTTACTTCCAGGCTTGATTCAGCTCAACCAAATGCAGGTTTAACTTATGAGCTCGATTCCATCGCCGCGGTGGTTATTGGCGGTACCTCGTTATCGGGTGGTAGAGGTTCCATAATCGGCACAGTTCAGGGTGCACTTATCATAGGAGTTTTGAACAGCGGATTGGTGTTGCTGAATGTATCACCTTTCTGGCAACAGATTATCAAAGGTTTTGTGATCCTTTTCGCAGTGATTATGGATAGGATAAACCATCCTAATGAAGAATAAAAATAGCATTTTGGAAAACTATATTTTATCAATAGATCAAGGTACCAGCGGTACTAAAGCGATAATCTTTAATACGCACGGAGAAGTTGTAACTAAAGCTACCGAACCTTTAAAATCGCATTATCCTGAAACGGGATTTGTAGAGCAGGATCCGGAAGAGATTTATAGGAATGTACTTGCTGCGGTTGAAAAATGTTATTCTGAGTTTAGACAACAATTTCCGGAAGACAATCATAAAATCCTTTCCTGTGGCATATCAAATCAGCGGGAAACTTTTGTGGTATGGGACGGGGAAGGGAAACCGCTTCATCAGGCGGTGGTCTGGCAATGTAAGCGTTCAAACGAAATTTGTACTCAACTGCAAGAACGACAGTTGGAAGATACGATCAGTTCAAAAACCGGATTGATTATAGACCCGTATTTTTCAGCAACCAAAGTGGTCTGGTTATATCAGAATCATAAAAACTTCAGAAATGCGGTAGATAATAAAGATGCTTTTTTCGGCACTATCGATACCTGGTTACTTTTCAGGTTGACCAAAGGGAAAAAATATTATACCGATCATACCAACGCCTCCCGAACACTTTTTTATAATATCTATGACCTTAAATGGGATGCCGAATTACTGGAGGCTTTTGAGTTGAAAAACCTTCAGTTACCCGAGGTTAAATCCTCAGCAAGTCATTATGGAGCATCAGATTTTGGAGGTGTTTTTAATACTCCGCTACCTATTACCGGAATGATTGGGGATTCGCACGCCGCTTTTTTTGGGGAAGAATGTTACAAGGAAAACATGGCAAAAGCCACATTAGGCACGGGTTCTTCCATACTTTGGAATGCGGGCGAAAAACCAATTTCCAACAATGACAAAATTATGACTACCATCGGTTGGAGTACTTCAAAAGAAGTGTCTTATGCTTACGAAGGAATAATAGTGAGTGCAGGTTCCACTTTGGAATGGCTTAAAAATCAAATGAATACTTTTTCGGCAGATTCAAAAATAGAAATTATGGCCCAAGGACTTTCTTCCAACGAAGGAGTTTATATAATTCCGGCTTTTAGTGGAATGGGCGCTCCATATTGGGAAAAAAACTGGAAAGCTTCTATTCATGGTCTTACCTTCGGGACAACGAAAGAACACTTAGTTCGAGCAGGATTGGAATCTATTGCCTACCAAATTAAAGATGTCATTAATGCTATTGAAAAAGAAAAAGGCGTCTCTTTAAAAGAATTAAAAGTAGATGGGGGAATGACCGGGAACAGATTTCTTCTACAATATCTAAGTAATGTTTTGGGCAAAAATGTTGTAAATATAGGTATAAGTGATGTTTCAGCTTATGGCGCGGCCTTAATTTCCGGTTTGGGTGCTGGTTTGTGGAAAGAAATCGATAGTCTTCCGAGAATGAAGCCGGAAAACAGAAAAGTATTTCAACCAAAATCCAAAAAGAATGTTGATAAAAGCTATAAGGTCTGGAAACAATTGCTAGAACATAAATATTATTGATTTATAGCTTATTAAAATCTCTTCAATTGCATTAAAAACCCTCTAGATTTTCTAAATGAAAAAGTACTTAAAGATCTCAATTACACTTGTTATATTTTCTATAGTATGTTTGCAAAGTTTCGCCCAGGAAACAGATACTAAATACCTCTCCGGAACTGGAAGCGATGATACGGTAGACTGGGAATTCATGGTAGACGACGGGAGAAAAGCAGGAGAGTGGACTACTATTCCTGTTCCTTCTAACTGGGAACAATTTGGATTTGGCACCTATAATTACGGTCATGCAAAAGATGAGGAAAGAGGGAAGGAAGTAGGCTTCTATAAA
This sequence comes from Autumnicola musiva, assembly GCF_031846585.1. Classification (NCBI taxonomy): domain Bacteria; kingdom Pseudomonadati; phylum Bacteroidota; class Flavobacteriia; order Flavobacteriales; family Flavobacteriaceae; genus Autumnicola; species Autumnicola musiva. The sequence continues at coordinate 138,288 of NZ_JAVRHK010000010.1, read as the reverse complement.
TACGAATTTACCGTTCCAGCCGATTGGCGGGAAAAGCAGGTTGAGATCGTTTTCGAAGGTTCCATGACTGATACTGAGGTGAAAATTAATGGTAAGCTTGCGGGGCCAGTTCATCAGGGAGCGTTTTATCGTTTTAAATATGATATTTCAAATTTGCTTAAGTATGGTGGGGAAACCAATCTTTTGGAAGTCCGTGTGGCTAAACATTCCGAAAATGAATCGGTAAATAAGGCTGAACGCCATGCCGATTTCTGGATTTTTGGTGGGATATTTCGTCCCGTATACCTTCAGGCGAAACCACATCAACATATAGAAAGAGTGGCTATTGATGCAAAGGCCGATGGAAACTTCAGAGCAAATGTTTTTCTTGATGGGATCAAAACCCGGGGTACAATAAATGCTCAGGTATTCGACTTGGAAGATAAACCCGTTGGGTCGACATTTTCCGAGGAAGTAAATAAAGATCAGGATACCGTTAAGTTACAATCCCAATTTGAAGATATAAAAACCTGGAACCCGGAGAGCCCTAATCTTTACAAAATCCGGCTTCAGCTGGTGTCCAATAAGAAAGTGATCCATAAATTCAGCGAACGTTTTGGCTTCAGAACAGTAGAATTACGGGAGCGGGACGGGATTTATGTAAACGGGACTAAAATAAAATTTAAAGGGGTTAATCGCCATACTTTTTGGCCAACTACCGGAAGGACTTCGAGTAAAAAGCGGAGTATCGAAGATGTGGAATTGATAAAAAGTATGAATATGAATGCGGTGCGTATGTCACATTATCCACCCGATCAGCATTTTCTTAATGTTGCCGATTCCCTTGGTCTTTTTGTGCTTGATGAGCTAGCTGGCTGGCATGATGCCTATGATACCGAAATAGGAAGTGAGCTGGTAAAGGCAATGGTGACCCGTGATGTGAATCATCCTTCAATCCTTTTCTGGGACAATGGGAATGAAGGTGGTCATAACACCGATTTGGATAGTCTTTTTCAAAAATATGATATTCAAAACAGGGAAGTGATACATCCGTGGCAATCGTTCAATGGTATGTCAAATGAACATTATCGACCTTATAATTATGGGGTAGGAACCTACTGGAATGGACCAGATGTAGTTTTCCCAACAGAATTTCTGCACGGGATGTATGATGGAGGTGCCGGAGCTGGATTAAATGATTATTGGGAGATGATCTGGGATAAACCACAAGCGGCAGGAGGTTTTCTGTGGGTGTTTGCTGATGAGGGGGTGAAGCGAACCGATACCGGTGAAATTGATACTTATAATGGTTCTGCAGCCGATGGGATTCTTGGCCCCTTTCACGAAAAGGAAGGCAGTTATTTCGCGATAAAAGAAATATGGGCACCGGTCCATCTTCAGGATATTAATATTACCAAAGATTTCGATGGAACTTTTCAAATTGAAAATCGTTATTTCTATACTAATTTGAAGCAAGTTGATTTTAGCTGGAGATTGAAAAAACTAGCATTACCAAATGAAAATAAGGAAGCTGAAACTATCTCCGGAAAGTCATCTTCACCCGATATTAAACCGAAACGCATAGGTGAATTAAAGCTTCAGCTACCTGAAAACTGGCAAAATTATGATGTGTTATATTTGACTGCAACTGATAGGTTCGGAAGAGAAATTTATACCTGGAGCTGGCCCATAGAATTGCCCAAAGACGTAATTGCTGAACTTATGCCTGATAATACAGGTAATACCAAGGGTTCAGTGACCATGACAGAAACCGGGGACAGGATCATCATCAATACCGGAAAAATAGAATTCCAGATTGGCAAAAATAACGGCCTACTGAAAAAAGTGGTAAATGAAAAGGGAGAAATTCCATTTAATAATGGTCCTCATCTCAGCGCGGGAGAGGTTATTTTTAAATCTATGGAAACCCAACGAATGGGTGATACCGTTTCTATTATCAGTTCTTTTGAAGAGGAATCACGGATGAAAGAAACTACATGGACTTTCTATCCATCGGGTTGGGCAAAACTGGAAATATTTTACAAACCCGAGGAGTATGATGTGGATTTTGATTATATGGGAGTCGATTTCTCGTATCCGGAAGAACTTGTTAAAGGTGTAAAGTGGTTGGGAAAAGGGCCTTACAGGGTTTGGAAAAACCGGATGCAGGGCGTGGAGTATGATGTGCATCAAAAAGATTATAATAATACAATTACCGGGGTTTCACCCGTGATTTATCCAGAATTCAAAGGCTATCATGCTAATTTATACTGGGCCAAAATTCAGTCAAAAGAGCAATCTTTTTTAGTTGCAACTTCAACTGAAGATGTATTTCTGAGACTGTATACCCCGGAGTATCCTGAGGAGGTATATGAAGCCCGCACTTCGCCGGCCTTTCCATCGCATGATATTTCATTTATGCAGGCGATACCTGCGATTGGCAGTAAAACCAATCCCCCTGAAAGGCTCGGCCCATCAGGTAGAAAAAATATCTTTTTTGATTATGGAACTTTTGATGACTGGCGCATCAGAAGTAAAAAAATGACGCTGTTCTTTAATTTTTCAAGTAGTCTTTAGTTTTAAAACTTAAGTTAAAATTTGCAGGAAAGTCCAGGATAAATAAAAGCAGAAGCCTTGTTCCGGACAGGGCAAGAAACTGGAGCTTTAGAGATTGTGAATGAAATTAGAGAGGTGAGAGATGTGGAACCTTTATCAGGCTTAAATCTTGAAATATTGCTGAATGTGCGCGGGAGAGAATTGTATTGGGAAGGACACAGGCGTCAGTATTTGATAAGATATGGAGAATTTTTGGGTTCCTGGACTTTAAAGGAACCTTCTACTGCACAGTATCTAATTTATCCAATTCCACCGGCAGATGTCTTAGCTAATCCTAATTTGAATCAGAATCCTGGATATTAATGCTTTTCATTTTCTTATTTTTAATTCCCTATCCTGCAAGTACAGGATAGTGTCCAATTATAATTTATTTATCATTGATAATTGAAAAAATTAACATGCGCTTTAGCAACTAGCGAAAATAATTCTAATCTCCACATGTCAGCAAGATTTCTGTTTAAAATTTCCTTTCTTTTTGTGCTTCTTTTAGGGTTCACAGCAAATGCAGCAGAATTATGGGTCTCCCCTAACGGGAAAGATTCTAATCCCGGAACTAAAGAAGCACCTTTTGCAACGGTTCATATGGCTTTGAGAAAGGCAAGAGAATTAAGAAGGCTTAATGATCCCTCCGTTGAGGAAGGTATAAAGATATATGTAGCAGGTGGTGTTTACTACTTTAATGAGCCGCTTCAGGTAAGGCCTGAAGATGCTGGTACTACTGAAAACCCTACTGTGATAATGACAGAAAGGAATGCTAAACCTGTTTTTTCGGGTGGGGTAAAAGTTGAAGACTGGCAAAAATTCAATGGAAAACTTCATGGCTTGCCAGAAGAAGCGAAAGGTCATATTTGGGTTGCCAGTGCTCCTGTAGTCGGGGGACAACAAATTCAATTTAGGCAAATGTGGGTTAATGATGAAAAGGCAGTTAGAGCTACTAATCTGGATGATGGAGAGCTGGATCGCATTCTTTCTGTAGATGGAGAGAATCAGGAAATGTGGATCCCAACACCCTCCCAGGATTTTAATGATCCCGATGATTTGGAATTTGTAATACACCAATGGTGGGCAATAGCAAATCTTCGGGTAAAAGATATAGAAGTGCAGGGGGATAAAACCAAACTTACTTTTCATCAACCTGAAAGCCAGATTGAATTTGAACATCCATGGCCTGCTCCTTTTATAGATGAAGAAAATGAATATAATGGGAATTCTGCTTTTTTCTTCCAGGGGGCTATTGAGTTACTGAACCAGCCAGGAGAATGGTATCTCGATAAAAAATTAGGAAAAGTTTATTATTGGCCAAAAGATGGAGAAGATTTGAATGGGGCTGAGGTGGTTGTTCCGTTTCTGGAAACTATTGTGGAAATAGAAGGGAATCTTGAGAATCCTGTGAGGAATTTTGGATTTTCAGGAATAGGCTTTGAACATACTACCTGGATGAGACCTTCTGAAAGAGGGCATGTACCTTTACAGGCAGGCTTTTACATTTTAGAGGCTTATAAGTTGCAAGAACCGGGAACTCCCGATAAAAGTAGTTTAGAAAATCAGGCCTGGACTGGTCGCCAGCCAGCTGGAGTGATGGTGAAAAATGCTTCTAATATACGTTTTGAAAATTGCATATTCCAGCACATGGCAGCAACAGGGCTAGATTTAGTTAGTGGAGTTGAATTTAGCGATGTTATAGGTAACATTTTTCGGGATATTGGAGGTACAGCAGTACAGTTGGGCTTTTTCGGAGGACCTGATTTTGAAGCGCATTTACCATATAATCCGGCTGATGAGAGGGAGCTGGTTCATAATATTGAGATAAGGAATAATCTTATTACCAATGTTACCAATGAAGATTGGGGAACTGTAGGGATAGGTGTGGGTTTTGCTCATGATGTTAATATTGAGCATAATGAAATTCGGGATGTAAATTATTCTGGTATTTCTTTAGGATGGGGTTGGACTAAAACCATTTCGGCTTCAAAGAATAATCGTATTCATGCAAACAAGATTCATAGGTTCGCCAAGCAAATGTATGATGTAGGGGGGATATACACTCTATCTGCTCAGCCAAATATGGAGATTAGTGAAAATGCGATTTTTGATCTTATGGATGCGCCTTATGCTCATATGCCGCATCATCACCAATACATTTATTTTGACGAAGCTTCCTCATATATCAGGGCTAATGATAACTGGACCGAAAAAGATAAATTCTTCTCTAATTCTCCAGGACCTGGCAATGAATGGGAGAATAACGGGCCTGAGGTATCCGAAGAAATAAAAGAAAAAGCTGGTCTTGAGCCTGAATATCAATATTTAAGGGATTAATATGAAAGACAAAAAATTAAGGTTGGGAATACTAGGGCTTGGCGAAGGTAGAAGCACAATTTCTGCTGCGCTTTCAAGTCCGAAGGTTGAACTGGTGAAAATGTGTGATCTCAATATCGAGGTTTGTAAGAACAGGGCAAAGGAGTTCGATTTTCATGAATACACTACAAAATTTGAAGATCTTTTAAATGATGAGTCTATTGAAGCGATCGCCATTTATACACCAGATCATCTTCATGCGACGCATATTAAAATGGCTTTAGAACATGACAAACATGTGGTTTGTACTAAACCTTTAATAGACAATCTAAAAGATGCTGCCGAATTAATTGAACTTCAAAAGAAAACCGGAAAAAAATTATTTGTAGGCCAGAGCAGTCGGTTTTTTGAACCGATGAAACGCCAGCGGAAAGATTTTGAAGCCGGACTTATTGGCGATCTGGTAACCGTGGAATCCTATTATAATGCCGATCATCGCTGGTTTTTGGAAAAGCCCTGGGCGCTTGAAGATTCCTTTAAATGGTTGTATGGAGGATTAAGCCATCCTGTAGATTTTATCCGTTGGTATTTGCCGGAAATTGAAGAAGTGATGGGTTACGGAATGCTTAGCGAAAATGGCAAAAAGGGCGGATTAAAAAATGTGGATACCATGCAATTTATCTACAAGGCCAAAGATGGACGAATTGCGAGGGTAGGTGGAGCCTATTCGGGTCCTGTGCAACCGGTACAACGCGATAGTGAAATGAGCTGCATTCTCCGGGGGGATTTAGGTTGTAGCCAGGGCGATTATATGGATTTACGCTATGCTATTACCGATAAAGATGGTGAGGAGCGGCATGTCACTTGGGAACATAAGTTGAAGCATTTCTTCCGTTTTGAAGGGAAAAGCCATCATGCTGGAGAATATGAGAATTACCTGAATTATTTTGCTGACAGTATTCGTGAGGGATTCACATCTTATCCAAACCTAATTGAAGGAATTGGAACAATTGTTTTATTGAAGGCGATGGAAAGATCTTTGGCCTCAGGTAAACCGGAAAAGACTGCAGACATTATTAAAGAATATCAACTCAAAGATTACCTGCTTTAGAAAGCTAACCACCTATGGAAATACATGAATTGCTAAGCATTACAGATTTTGTAGTTGTAGGATTGTATATTTTGGTTCTGGTAGGGATTGGTTACTGGGCAAGTTTCAGGAATAAAGGGGAAACCGATGAAAATTTATTTCTTGCGGGGAATTCCCTTAATTGGACCAGCATTGGCCTTACTATGTGGGGTACCAATGTTGGGCCGTCTATGCTTATAGCCTCTGCAAGTATTGGTTATACTACGGGAATTGTAGCTGGAAATTTTGCCTGGTACGCATTCATATTTATATTCCTGCTAGCTGTTGTTTTTGCACCTCGTTATATGGGCGCACGGGTACAAACCCTTCCTGAATTTATGGGGAAGCGCTTTGGAGATTCTACCCAAAATATACTTGCCTGGTATACAATTGTAACAATACTGATAAGTTGGTTGTCGCTCACCCTGTTTGCCGGTGGAATTTTGATCCAGCAGATACTGGGAATACCTATGTGGATGTCGATTATAGTCCTCATTATAATAGCTTCTTTTTTTACGATTGCCGGAGGCCTTAAGGCTATTGCTTATACCAATGTTTTTCAGATGATTTTGCTCATCGTGGTTTCTCTTGCGCTTACCATAACCGGAATTTATAAAATAGGAGGAATTGAAACTCTTATTGCTGAAACACCTTCGGAATACTGGAATTTATTTCTTCCGGCTGATGATCCTAATTATCCCTGGCTGGCCATTTTATTAGGTTATCCCGTAATGGGTGTTTGGTTTTGGTGTACAGATCAGTCTATGGTACAGTCGGTTCTTGGGGCGAAAAATATAAAACAGGGGCAACTTGGAGCCAATTTTACTGGTTGGCTGAAGATTTTAGATGTTCCTTTGTTTATTCTTCCAGGAATTATCTGTTTTATTTTATATCCTGAATTACAGAATCCCGATGAAGCCTATATGACTATGGTAACCAAAATGTTCCCGGTGGGAATGACGGGATTGGTGATGGCTGTTTTAATCGCCGCCCTGGTAAGTACTATAGATTCTGCATTAAATGCGCTCAGTACGGTTTTTACAATGGATATTTACGTAAAAAAATTTCAGCCAGAAGCCAGCCAGAAGCAGGTAATAAAAATTGGAAGAATTGTAACTGTTCTTGGGGCGGGTATAGCGATTTTTATTACTCTTGCTATAAACAGCATAAAAGGATTAAATCTCTTCGATGTATTCCAGTCGATTTTAGGTTTCATTGCTCCGCCAATGTCGGTGGTCTTCTTATTTGGTGTTTTATGGAAAAGAACCACCACGAGGGCCGCAAATTTTATCTTATTATTTGGGACTATTATTAGCCTTGGAATAGGCATTTTATATCTCTGGGTTTTTCCGGCAGATCAGTATGAGGTTTGGCCTCATTTCTTAATGCTTTCTTTTTACATCTTTGTTCTTCTGTCTATACTAATTGTAATTATTTCAATTGCCGATAGAACCAAAGAGAAATTTGTAAGTGTACTTAATTATGGTCAAATACCGAAGCTCACAAGATCAGCTAAAATTTTATGGGGTGCGTTATTTGTAGTGATGATTGCTCTCTACATGATTTTTAACGGCAACTAAAGTCTGGTAAAATGAGAGATAAAATTTCTTCCTTTAAAATCTTCAGTTCACGATCTATACTTGATAAGCCTATTTCAGATAGTACACATAGCCTTACTGAGATTAGTTTTCTCATTGTTCGAATTCAGTTGGAGAATGGAATTGAAGGAGAAGCATACTTGTTAAGTTTTCAGTATAGCAGAAATGCAATCATCGGCGCATTAAAAGATGTAGGAGAATTTTTAGTAGGAAAACATGTTAATGCAACTGCTAAAGTCCTTCAGGAACTGGAGGCTCAAAATGAATATTTTGGGCGTGAAGGAATAAACCAATGGGCTATGGCTGCTTACAATATAGCCATGTGGGATGCATGGGGTAAAGTATTGTCTCAGCCCGTGTGGAAAATTTTTGGGACATCTCAAACCAGGATTCCTGTTTATGGAAGCGGCGGCTGGATATCCTATTCTGTTGATGAATTATTAGATGAAGTTTCTACATATAAGAACAAAGGTTTCAAGGCGGTTAAGATCAAGGTGGGAAAACCCGACTGGCAGGAAGATCTCGAAAGGCTGAAGCTTGTAAGGGAGAATTTGGGCTCAGGAATAGAAATTATGATGGATGCAAACCAGGGAATGAGCCTGGCAAATGCGCTTCGACTGGCAGAAGCCGCAAGAGATATGAATATCACCTGGTTTGAGGAGCCAATCGATTCACGTGATGTTGAGGGCTATAAAATATTAAGGGAAAAAGCGGGAATATCTATTGCCATGGGAGAACGGGAATATTCATTGCATACCCTAAAAAATCTTCTGAACAATAATGCGTTAGATTTATGGCAACCCGATATTCTAAGGATAGGAGGGGTGGAGCGCTGGAGAGAGAGTGCGAGCCTGGCAAGAATCCATAACGCAAGTGTGCTCCCTCACTTTTATAAAGAATATGATGTGCCATTGCTTTGTACAATTACAAATGGATTTGGTTCTGAAAGTTTTAACTGGGTAGATACTCTAATCGATAATCCTATATCAGTAGAAGATGGGATAGCGAAGCCAAATGAAGGCCCGGGATGGGGCTTTAAATTTAAAGATGGAAAACTTGAAGAGGTTTTATAGATGGAGAAACTGAAAACTCTTTTTTCGCTCGAAGGAATTCGGATAATCGTTACTGGTGCTTCCGGTGGACTTGGACTTAGCCAGGCATTGTTAATGGCTGAACTGGGCGCAGAAGTTTTTGCGTTAAGCCGAACCGGCAGGACAAAAGAGGATATTTCAATTCCTTCAAATTTAGATCTACGTTTTATTGAAACCGATGTGACCAATGCCAAACAGGTTACTTCAGTTTTTAACGAAATTGGAGCATCTGGAGGAATAGATGTTCTGGTGAATAATGCCGGAATAACAATGAAAAAAAGAGCTGAAGAAGTCACTGAGGAAAGCTGGATAAAAATTCATGAAGTAAATGTAAATGCGGTTTACAGGTGTTGTAAAGCTGCCTATTCCTGGCTTAAAAAATCAACCCACACAGGAAGGATTATCAATATTTCTTCTATGGCTTCTTATTTTGGGTTTTCTAAGGTGGTTCCATACAGCTCCAGTAAGACTGCTGTACTGGGAATTACACGTGGACTGGCCGTAGAATGGAGCAGCGATAATATCCTGGTAAATTCTGTTTCTCCGGGTTGGTTTCCTTCTAAGCTGGTTGAGCAGGTAATGGATGAAGAGCGAAAAATAAAAATTTTATCCCGAATGCCTTTACACCGGTTTGGGGAAAAAGAGGAATTGGCTGCGATGGTGTGTTTTTTAGCTTCCCCTTCCGCCACGTATATAACAGGTCAGGATTTTAGTGTGGATGGTGGAGCAAGAGCTTTCGGATACTGAGATCTAGCAAATAAATTTCCGAAAAAGATAAAAATATTGATATGAAAAATATAATTCTTCTTTTAATAACAATATTGTTTTCTGCGGGATTGAATGCTCAGATTGCAATTATTAGTGATCAGCAATCTCCCCGGGTCAAATTTGGATCGGAAGAACTTAATGAGTCTCTTTCTGATTCGGGTTTCAAGGTGCAAATATCTACTGAAGTTCCAGGTAATAATAGCATAGAACAAGTTATTTACATTGCTGAAAAGGATTCAGAATGGTATATAAAACACATAGGTGCCAGCTATAGGGAAAATGTACCTGAGGCAGAAGAAGGCTTTAGAATTTATTCAAAAGAGAATAAAATTTTTGTCGTTGGCCACGACGCTTCCGGGGCTTTATACGGAGCAATGGAACTTGCAGAAAGGCTCAATGCTGGAAGCGCCTTGCCGTTTGATATAGATTTCGAAGATCGGCCGGAAATGGTTATACGGGGTACCGCCATTGGTTTGCAAAAAACCACCCTGTTGCCGGGAAGGTCTGTTTATGAATATCCCTATACCCCGGAAAATTTTCCGTGGTTCTACGATAAGGAACTATGGATAAAATATCTGGACGTACTTGTTGAAAACAGATATAATTCCCTTTATTTATGGAACGGGCATCCTTTCGCTTCCCTGGTTAAACTTGAAGATTATCCTTATGCCCTTGAGGTTGATGAAGCCACATTTAAAAAGAATGAAGAGATCTTCGATTTTTTAACCAAAGAGGCTAATAAAAGAGGAATCTGGGTAATCCAGATGTTTTACAATATCATCGTTTCCCAGCCATTTGCTGAATATCATGATATAAAAACTCAGGACAGGGGAAGGGTAATCACGCCTCTATTGGAAGATTATACCCGCAAGTCTGTTGCCGCTTTTATTGAAAAATATCCAAATGTGGGATTGCTCGTTGCTTTAGGAGAAGCCATGAGTGGTATTGAAAATGATATCAACTGGTTTACCAACACTGTAATCCCTGGCGTGAAGGATGGTCTTGAAAAACTAAACAGGACTGATGAGCCGCCAATTATTTTGAGGGCTCATGATACCGATGCGCCCGAAGTTATTGAAGAGGCTTTTCCCTTGTATAAAAATCTTTATACAATGCATAAGTATAATGGCGAGTCGCTAACTACATATGAGCCGCGGGGTCCATGGACAAAGATTCATAAGGATTTAAGCGCTCTGGCTTCTATTCACATTTCTAATGTTCATATTCTTGCAAATCTGGAGCCTTTCAGATACGGTTCACCAGACTTTATTCAGAAAAGTGTAAAAGCCATGCATAATGTTCATGGCGCTAACGCCTTACACCTGTATCCACAGGTTTCGTACTGGGACTGGCCTTATACTGCCGATAAAACCGATGAACGATTATTGGAAATGAACCGGGACTGGATCTGGTATGAATCCTGGGGAAGGTACGCCTGGGATCAAAAGCGTGATCGGGAAAAGGAGATCGAATACTGGGGCAAAAAACTGGCTGATAAATACGGTGGCAATATACAAACCGGTAAGAATATCCTGAAGGCTTATGAGGAAACCGGTGAAATAGCTCCAAAAACACTGAGACGTTTCGGAATTACAGAAGGTAATCGACAGACATTATTACTTGGAATGTTCATGAGTCAGCTTGTAAATCCATATAAGTGGAGGGTTTACCCCGGATTTTATGAGTCTACTGGCCCCGAAGGTGAAATTTTAATTGATTATGCGAGAAAAGAATGGAACAATGAACCTCATGTGGGAGAAACTCCACCGCAAATAATTAGGGAAATAGTAGCGCATGCTGAAGAGGCCGTAAAAGCCATAGACAATGCAGCAGATAAAGTTAAAAAAGATGAACAGGAGTTTCAAAGGTTAAAAAATGATATTTATGCCTATCATGCCTTTGCAAATTTCTTCGCTGAAAAAGTGAAAGCAGCCATGCTGGTACTTGAATATAATTATTCAGGAGATGTGTCTACTTTAAAAAAAGCTTCTGCTCATCTGGAAAAAAGTCTGGATTATTATGAAGAACTGGTTTCGCTTACTAAAGACGCATATCTCTATGCTAACAGTATGCAAACAGGACAAAGACGGATCCCTATAGGTGGGGATGATGGAAATTTCAAAACCTGGAAAGAAATGCTTCCTTTGTTTGAAGAAGAATTCAATAACTTCAAAAATAACATTAAGATGTTAGACGCTCCGGGCAAGACTTCCGGTAAAAAGGAAAAAATCGAATCCTGGATTCCGGCAACTGTTCAAATTCTTGGTCCTGACCGAACAAGAATTCCTGTGGAGACCGGGCAGCTGGTGTACGACAGAATGGATGCGCAAATTCTAGAGGTCGCACCGGAGTTGAATAATTTAAATGCGCTGAAATTTGCAGAGCAGGAACAAATAGAAAATGGAACTAATCTTAAATTCAAAAATACAAGGCCTGTAAAACTGGTAGTTGGTTATTTTGATACGGAAGAAGAAGATTACCTCACACCTCCCACTCTGGAAACCAATGCTGCTGGAAATACCAGGGGACAGGCAGATATTGTTCTTGCAAATGCAGTGAAGCTGGACGATTATCCAAAAGTCAATATTCATACCTATGAATTTGAAAATGGCGAGAATGAACTTCAGCTGGAAAAGGGAAAAGTTCTTGTTTTAGGATTTATTGAAGCCAGTCAAAATATTAAAAGCCGTGATGTAGGTATCATGGGCGATGGAAAAAAATCTATTGACTGGTTGTTCGAATAATTGCTAACAGGAAGGTACAGGATAAGTTCAAGCGGAATAATTATCATCTTCCGGGTTTAACCTAATAAAATGATGGTAAAATCCCTAAAGTTTGTTCTTTTAAAAAGCCTGCCGCTGATATTTTTTGTAATTACCGGGTTGAATTTCAATGTTCTATGCGCGCAGGAAACCAAAGAGGATAATACAGCTACCTGGATTTGGTATCCGGGAGATTATGAAATATGGCTGAGTAATAAAATGCAGGTGCGGCGTACCGAGCGGGAGGCAGTATTTCCACCACTTTGGCGCTACTACAGTCCTTTTCCATTAGTCACCTTTCAAACAGAAGTGAACATTCCGGAAAAAGATGAGATAAATATTTACTCAGAAGGACTTTTCCAATTATTGGTGGATGGTGTTCAAATTCACGGACAACCAAAAACAATCACGATCGAACCGGGAAAACATAAAATTTCATTTAAGGTTTATAATCAGGAATTTCTACCGGCTATTTATATTGATGGCACCTATGTTAATTCCGATGAGACCTGGATGGTGACAAATGAAGATAAACTCTGGATCGATGAAGAAGGCAATGCGCAACAATCCGGAACACCATGGATGCCTGTAGGTTCCTGGAAATTTCATTCGCCGGATGACAGACCTTCCGAATTTCAGTTGGAGACTGAGCCCTGGGCTGCAAAAAGCACGGAACCAGTTGGTTCGGGGGAATTAGTAGATTTTGGTAAAGAGACATTCGGTTATATTCGTGTACATGGGCTGAAAGGAGAAGGACAGCTTTCGCTCTTTTATGGAGAATCCCGGGAGGAGGCTCTTGACTCTGCCCGCTCTGAAACTCTTGATTATATTGAGTTCGAAGGCAGCCAACCCTCTACTTACACCCATGACGAATCCAAAGCCTACCGCTATGTGCAGGTACAGGCTGATCCAACGTTAAAATATGATTCCATTTCCATGCTGTACGAATATTTGCCCTTGGATTATCGGGGTGAATTTAAATCCTCTGATAAATTACTGAACGAAATCTGGGATGTGTCGGCATACACTATGCATTTAACATCACGGGAGTTTTTTATCGATGGTATCAAACGCGACCGCTGGATCTGGTCTGGAGATGCGCACCAGAGTTATATGATGAACTATTACCTGTTCTTTGACGAAGCTTCCGTAGAACGTACTCTTCTTGCACTTCGCGGAAAAGAACCTGTAACGGCACATATCAATACAATAATGGATTATTCGCTGTACTGGTTTGTGGGTATTTATGATTATTATCTCTACACCGGGGATACTGATTTTATTGAAACTTTTTATCCGCGGATGAAAAGTTTAATGGAATTTGTTCTGGGTCGGCGTAACGAAGCCGGATTTCTTGAACCACTGGAAGGAGATTGGGTATTTATAGACTGGGCTGATGGTTTACCAAAGACCGGGGAAGTAAGTTTTGAACAAATGCTGCTTGCCCGAAGCCTGGAAGCCATGGCTGTGAGTGCTGAAATAGCCGATGAAACTGAAGATCAGCAAACCTATGAAGCCCTAGCAGAGGAAATGCAAGACAAATTATTCGATGTATTTTGGGATGAACAGGATCAGGTTATGCTGCACCAGCGAGTTGACGGGGAGATGCAGGATATGGTCACGCGTTATGCAAATATGTTCGGTATTTTCTTTAACTACTTTAATGAAGAACAAAAGCAAAGTGTAAAAGAAAATGTACTATTGAATGATGATGTTTTACAGATTACCACGCCCTATATGCGTTTTTATGAACTCGAAGCGCTTTGCGCCATGGGAGAGCAGGAATATGTGTTAGATGAAATTCGGGATTATTGGGGCGGAATGTTGGAATTGGGAGCAACTTCGTTCTGGGAAAAATATGACCCTTCAGACGAAGGAGTTGAACATTTATCTATGTATGGACGCCCTTATGGTAAAAGTCTTTGTCATGCCTGGGGTGCGAGCCCAATTTATCTCTTTGGTAGATATTATCTTGGAGTACAACCAACGGCACCAGGTTATTCGGAATATGAGATTAGGCCAAACCTTGGCGGGCTCAAGTGGATAGAAGGTAAAGTTCCTACTCCACATGGTGAGATTAAAGTTTACGCAAATCAGAAAGAAATAAGGGTTACCGGAGTGAAAGGTGAAGGAAAGCTAATTTTCAAAAGTAAATCTAAACCTCGTGGTTCCGCAGCTATTAAAAGTCTTGGTGAGAACGAATATGAGATGAATATAGATCCCGGACTAGAATACAAGATTTCTTATCGGGCTATCTAAAACTAAAATGAATATTTTTCTATGATAAAAAATACTAATGATGGTAAGGGGAATGAGCCTTATTTAAGAGTGGATATGAATTATCTGGGCTGCGAAGACCTTCCGGAATTTTCAGAAGGACCGAGGGGAGATGATCTTAAAAAACATAACGCAATAAAGAACGCGGGATTTGCTGGAATTCAGGATGGAGATCCGGCTATCTGCAGTACTCTTGGGCTTAATTATACCGCACATGCAAGAATAAATAATGTTGGTGACTTAGACGAATTACTTCCGAGATGGAAAGAGGAAGGCTATGATTGCGCCAGTCTGCATGCCGGATGGGGATTAGAGTCTGACGCTGAAGTTGATAATTTAGTGGAATATATCCTGAATAAATCTACGACTGAAAATTTCCCGCTTTACCTGGAAACTCATAGAGCAACTATTACTCAGGATATGCAAAGAACCGTTGAATTAATTAAACGTTTTCCTGAAATCAGGTTTAACGGCGACTTTTCTCACTGGTACACAGGACAGGAAATGGTATATGGTGGTATTGAAATGAAATGGGACTTCATTCAGCCTGTTTTTGACAGAGTTCGATTTATGCATGGGCGTATTGGAAATCCTGGATGTATTCAGGTAAACATAGAAGATGACTCAAAAGAATATGTAGGACATTTTAATGAGATGTGGACAAGATCTTTTGAAGGCTTTTTAAAATCTGCTCAGCCAGGTGACTTTCTTTCCTTTACGGTGGAATTGCTACAGGCTGAAATTTTTTATGCCCGAACTCAATTGAATAACGAATTAAAAGAAGTTGAAGAAGGTGATCGCTGGCAACAAGCCATTCTTTATAAAGAAATTGTTCGAGATTGCTGGAGAGAAGCCAAAAATAGGAACAATAGCTAATGCTTATTAGAACGAAAAATGTAAAAATTCCTTATTAAAAATGTACACATGTTTATAAAGAAATATTACGAAGAATTTGAAGTCGGCGATGAGCGAATTACAATAGGCCGCACTATAACTGAGACTGATATTGTGATGCATGCCGGGCAGACCGGGGATTTTTTTCCACATCATATGGATGAAGAATGGTGTAAAACGCAACCGTTTAAAAAGAGAATTGCTCATGGAACATTAATTTTTTCCGTAGCAATAGGAATGACGGCCAACGTAATCAATGAAGTAGCTATGACTTATGGTTATGAACGACTTCGCTTTACAAAACCGGTTTTTATTGGTGATACCATTAAAGTAAAGATCAGTATTTCAGATAAAAAGGATCACAAAAAACCTCAATTTGGTCTGGTTACCGAGAAAATCGAGGTTTTTAATCAGGATGAAGAGTTAGTGATGCTTTGCGAGCATTTATTATTAACCGAAAAGAAAGAAGTATAATGTCCAGTTCTCCAAAAATTTTAAAAGGCATTACCTGGGGACATACCCGCGGACTTGTACCACTGCAAGCCTGCGCTCAAAGATTTCGGGAATTGTATCCTGATGTTCATATCGAGTGGCGGCAAAGAACCCTGCAGGAATTTGCCGATTATCCCATTGAAAAACTTACCGAAAGTTATGATTTGCTTATAATAGATCATCCCTGGGTAGGTTGCGCAGCAGTTACGAATTGTGTGCTTCCACTTGATGAGCATCTTTCAGAGGAATATATAAAAAACCAGAAAGAGAACCAGGTTGGAGGTTCGCATGACAGTTATAATTATGGCGGCCATCAATGGGCTTTAGCAGTAGATGCTGCTGCTCCGGTTCCCAGTTTCCGAAAAGATTTGCTCGATGAAAATCAAACTAGAATTCCTGAAACCTGGGATGAGGTTCTTGATCTTGCAAAAAAAGGTAAAGTGGCGGCTCCGGCAATTCCTATTGACCTGCTTATGAATTTTTACATGTTCTGTCAGGTTCATGGGGAAGTTCCTTTTAGGTCTGAAGAGGAAGTTATTAGCGAAGAGACGGCCTTAAAAGCCTTCGAGACGATGGAAGAATTTTATTCCCTGCTTGATAAAAGGATGTTTAAAGCAAATCCCATAAAAGTGGCTGAAATGATGTCCAGTTCAAATGATTTCTGGTATTGTCCCTTTGCGTATGGCTACTCTAATTATACCCGGCGCGGATATGCAGATTATCAGCTGCATTATGGCGACCTCGTAAAATTCAATGGGAAATCTTTAAGAAGCACGCTCGGTGGTACAGGCTTATCTGTTTCTGCCTTTAGTAAACATAAAAATGAAGCCCTGGAATTTGCTGAAATGGTCGCTTCTGAAAATTATCAAACAACCGAATTTGTTATGCATGGCGGACAGCCCGGGCATCGAAATGCATGGCTGGACGAGCAGAATAATGTTTTAAATAATAATTGTTTTAAAGAATCTTTGAAATCACTGGACGATTCTTATTTACGCCCTCGTTATAACGGCTATCTGTATTTTCAGGATCATGCCGGAGATCCTGTTCAGGATTTTTTATTAGGAAAAATAAAAGCAAAAGAAGCTCTTGATAAAATGAATAAAATCTATCTCGAAAGTCTGAAATTGAAGAATGACAAAAATTAATAAAAATAAACCTTTGGAAGGGATTCTGGTTCTGGAGTTTTGCCAGTATCTATCGGGTCCTTCGGCAGGACTACGCCTGGCAGATCTTGGTGCACGGGTAATTAAAATTGAAAATCCCGGAAAAGGTGATCTTTGCCGAATCTTACCAATTAAAGATCAATGGGTAGAAGAAAATACTTTGCTATTCCATACGATCAATCGAAATAAGGAAAGTTATACTGCCAATTTAAAGTCTGAAGGAGAACTTGCAGAAATTAAAAAACTCATCTCGAAAGCCGATGTGATGCTCCATAATTTTCGTCCCGGTGTGATGGAGAAATTAGGACTGGATTTTCAGCAGGCGAAAATGTGCAATTCCGAAATCATTTTTGCGGAAATAAGCGGCTACGGCAAGGAAGAGCCCTGGGCCAAGAAACCCGGACAGGATTTGTTATTACAGGCAATGAGCGGGCTCATGTACGCAAGTGGGGATCGTGAAGATGCTCCTACGCCATTTGGTTTGGCTATTGGCGATATTTTATGTGGAGCGCAGGTGGTGCAGGCTGTTCTTGCTGCTTTAGTTTACAGAAAAAGAAAAAACAAAGCGGTGAAAATTGAAGTAAGTCTGCTGGAGTCTCTGATAGACTTTCAATTTGAAATTTTTACAACCTACTTTACAAGTGGAAAACTGCCTGTACGATCGGCAGTAAATAATGCACATCCGCTGCTTGGTGCTCCATATGGAATCTATGAAACACATGATGGCCATATTGCTCTGGCAATGATTTCGTTGAAGGATTTAAAAGAAACTTTGGGAAGTACTGAATTAGATGAATTCGACCAGTCGATGGTTTTTTCAAAAAGAGATAAAATTAAATCTGTTTTGGTCGAAATTCTGAAAAAAGAGAACTCAGCTTTTTGGATGAAAAAATTACAAGCTAATGGACTTTGGGCGGCAGATCTTAAAAACTGGGAGCAGTTAAAAAATTCTGAAGGATATAAAAAGCTACAGCTTGAACAGGAAATAAAATTTTCAGAAGAAAAAACGATTAAAACCAACCGTTGTCCCATAAGGATTGATGGTGAAGTGATGTGGGGTGAAATTCCCGCACCTAATTTGGGGGAACATTCCAAAGCGATTAAAAGGGAGTTTGAATTAAACGAAGAACTGTTATGAAATTGTTGGAAGGAATAACCGTCGTTGATTTTTCGCAATTCTTATCAGGACCTTCTGCGAGTCTGCGTTTAGCCGATTTTGGTGCCAGGGTGATTAAAATCGAAAAGACAGGAACCGGTGATATTTGCCGGCAATTGTACGTTTCAGAAATTGAAGTTGCCAATGAATCTACACTCTTTCATACCATTAATAGGAATAAGGAGAGTTTTTCTGCCAATCTTAAAGATGAAAGAGATAAACATCAGGTTTTAGAACTAATAAAAAAAGCCGATGTGGTAATGCACAATTTTCGTCCCGGGGTGATGGATCGGCTGGGTTTTTCTTATGAAAAAGTTCAAAAGCTCAACCCGGAAATTATTTATGCAGGAATTAGTGGGTATGGTGAAGAAGGAGAATGGAAGGATTTACCTGGACAGGATTTGTTACTACAATCCCTTTCAGGTTTACCATATTTAAATGGGGAGAGTACTAAACTTCCCACTCCTATGGGAATAAGTGTGGTAGATATTCTTGCGGGAACGCATCTAGCCCAGGGAATTTTAGCAGCACTTGTAAAACGGGATGCTACGGGACAAGGAAGCCTGGTACAGGTAAGTATGCTGGAATCGGCACTGGAATTTCAATTTGAAGTTTTTACCACCTTTCTAAATGACGGAGAAGAATTACCCGAAAGAAGTGAGAAAAATCATGCGCATTCTTATATCGCAGCTCCATATGGAGTTTACGAAACCACAGATGGGTTTTTAGCTTTGGCGATGGGAAGTATACCAAAACTTGCAGAACTACTTAGTTGTTCCCCATTATTAAAATATGATAATCCTAAAAATTGGTTTAAACAGAGAGATGCAATCAAAAAAATCCTGGCAGATCATCTAAAAAATCAGAAAACAAGTTATTGGCTTAATATTCTGGAACCGGCGGATATATGGTGCGCAAAAGTTTTAAATATCGAAGAGCTTACCGTTGAGGAGGGCTATAAGGTATTAGAAATGGAGATGACGGTAAACACCAGTAAAGGGCAACAAATAAAAACTACCCGTTGCCCCGTAAGAATTAATGGGATGAAGCTGAATTCAGAACGAGGTGCGCCATTTTTGGGTGAACATAATGATGCCATTGTTGTGGAATTTGGTTTAAAAAATTAGAAAATGAAAATTATCGATACGCATATACATATATGGGATTTGGAGAAAGCCCGATATGCCTGGCTGGAAGGTGATGCATCCATTCTAAATAAAACTTATTCTATTGAAGAACTGGAACCTGAAAGGCAAAAAACCAATGTAAAATATGGTGTATTGGTACAGGCGGCTAATAACTTTCAGGATACCGACTGGATGCTGAAAGTTGCTGAAGAAAGCAACTGGATTAAGGGAGTTGTAGGCTGGCTGCCCCTTCAGGATCCTAAAGAATGTGAAATTTCTTTAGAAGAAAAATATCTAAAAAATAAATACTTCAAAGGTGTGCGACATCTTATTCATGATGAAAAAGATCCAAAATGGCTACTACAGGAAAAAGTACTCGAAAGTTTACAAGTATTGGCTAATCATGATCTTCCTTTTGATCTGGTAGGAGTACTTCCCGAACATATTGAAACCGCCATTGAAGTTTCGAAAAAAGTTCCCGGTCTAAGAATGGTCTTCGATCATTTAAATCAGCCACCTATTCAGGATAATCTTAAATTTGGGAAATGGGGCAGGTTAATGGAAATAGCTTCAGAAAACCCCAATTTTCACATGAAAATTTCAGGTTTGGGAACCACTTCCGGAAAACCGGGAAGCTGGGGTGAAAATGAAATCAGGGATTACATAGATTTTACCTTTCAGAAATTCGGGAAAGGGCGCTGTTTTCTCGGTGGAGACTGGCCTGTTTCCTTACTGGCTGGAACATATTCTTATACCTGGAACCAATACGTAGAAACGCTGAAAGTGTTTTTAACTGAAAAGGAAATGGAAATGGTTTCCTTCAGTAATGCTAATCAATTTTATAATTTAAATCTTAATACTTGATGAGTGTAATTGGAGGAGTGGCATTTCATGCTGTAGGAGCCGCTTTCGCTGCGTTATGTTATACCCCGCAAAAAAAGGTTATAAACTGGTCCTGGCAAACATATTGGCTGGCCCAGGCTTTTATCTGTTGGTTTCTCCTCCCGCTTTTGGTGGCTTGGATTACGATTCCGGAACTTGGTAGTGTTTTGCGCGAGGCTCCCACCGATGCTATGTGGAAAGCATTTGCTCTTGGCGCCGCATATGGAATTGGAGGGACAGCTTTTGGGTTGGCTATAAAGTATATGGGATTTTCACTTACCTATGCGATTTCTATAGGATTATCTTGTGTAATAGGAACATTATTACCCCCCCTTGTTAAGGGTGAATTGGGAGAGGTTTTATCTCAATCAGGATCTGAATATATCATCCTGGGGATGATTCTTGGTGTAATTGGTATAGCTTTATGCGGACTTGCCGGAAGATTTAAAGAACTGGATCTTGCAAAATATCTCGGGAAAATAGATCCAAATTTCTCAATTGCAAAAGGTTTGCCCCTTTGTATTCTGGCCGGTGTGCTTTCGGCTTTATATGGTTTTGCGATAGATCAGGGTCAGCCAATCGCCGATATCGCTTATGAACATGGAGCGAGGAATTTCCAGACCAATGTGGTCTATATTTTTTCCAATACGGGTGCCTTTTTAACTACTGCCATTTATTGCATTTTCCTTCATAACAAGAATAAGACCTGGAAAGAATATAATCCCGTCAAGGCCACACCATTGACTATGAATTATATTCTTGCCGCCATCACCGGAATGCTCTGGTATTCCCAGTTTTTCTTTTACGGGTTGGGCCATGTGCGTATGGGTGATTACAAATTTACGAGCTGGGCAATTCATATGATTATGCTGGTACTTTTTAGTATGGTGGCGGGTCTTGCATTAAAAGAATGGGTGCAGGCAAAAAGGAAAACTATTTTGGTGCTAATCCTGGCAATATTTATTTTGTTCACCGCAGTACTTTCATTAACAATAGGAAATTCAGTTTCAGCTTGATGAAATAATTTAATTAGAAGAAACAATAAATTTTATGTAATGAGAACAATAAATTTACTCAATCCCGCTAAAGTATCTTTTGGAGATGATGCCTTAAAGATTTTTGTAGAGGATTATTTGATGACGGGAAATCGCCGATTGTATATGCTCATTACTGAGCATGTTGAAGATCTGCTTGACGAAAGTATAAAAAAATTAAAACAGGAGGGGATTGAAATATATGTAGATAAATCAATACAACAAGAACCAAGTTTTTCCGAATTTGAAACAATTCTTGAAAATGCCAGATCTTATGACGCTGATAGTATAGTTGGTATTGGGGGTGGGAGCGTACTCGATGTGGCTAAACTTGTTGCCGCACAACTTAAGAATACTCAAACTTTGAAGGAAGTTAAAGGAATTGGAAATTTAGCGGAGCGAAAAACATATATGGCCTGTTTGCCTACAACTTCGGGTACCGGAAGTGAAGTATCACCAAATGCTATTTTTATAGATGAAGAAGGTAATAAAGTAGGGATTGTGAGTCCGTTTTTAGTACCAGATGCAGCTTATATTTGTCCTAAATTAACACATAGCGTGCCACCTTCTGTAACTGCGGCGACGGGAATTGATGCGCTTACGCACTGTCTGGAAGCTTACGCGAATAATTTCGCTCACCCAATGGTGAATGTATTCGCCCTGGAGGGAATTAAGTTAATTGCAAAATATTTACCGGTGGCTTATAGAAACGGAAGTGATGAGGAAGCAAGGGCTAATGTGGCTTTTGGAAGCCTTTATGGGGGTATGTGCCTGGGACCGGTGAATACTGCTGCAGTCCACGCCCTTTCATATCCTTTAGGCACAGAGTTTCATATTGCTCATGGATTGTCTAATGCGGTGCTTTTACCTTATGTAATGGAATTTAACTTACCTAAAGCAATCGAGCCATACTCCGAAATAGCACTTGCTATTGGAGCTGAAAAGGGAAACACTCCGGAAGAAACGGCAAAAAGGGGTATTGAGATGATAAGGAAATTAAATGTTGATTGCGGAATCCCCTCAAAGCTTTCGGAATTGGAAATTCCGGAAACTGCAATAGATAACTTGGCCGAAAATGCACTTAAAGTTCAGCGTTTACTAAAAAATAATTTAAGAGAAATTTCTCTTCATGATGCGAAGTTCATATACCAATCCGCCCTGTAAAGAATGAAAAATGTAGATCTAAAAGATATGGAAAAGTTTAAAGGGGTAATTGTTCCTATGATTACGCCATTTACAAAGGAATTGGATATAGACCAGGAAGCAACGAGACGCATCGTTGATAATCTGGTAAAAAATGATTGTGCTGTGTTTATTCTGGGTACTACCGGGGAAGCCTTATCGGTTAGTCATCAAAAAAAATATGATCTGGCTAAGGCGGCAGTAAGATCAGCTAATGGACGAAAGATTGTTTACGCAGGTATATCAGGAAATTGTTTTGACGAAAGTGTGGAAAATGCCAAGCGATTTCAGGAAATGGGAGTTGACGCTGTAGTGGCTCATTTACCTGCATTTTATCCACTGTCTGGTGATCATATGCTTCATTATTTTGAAGCATTGGCCGATGCCGTTCCACTGCCACTAATTCTTTATAATATGCCGGCTACAACACATCATTCCCTTTCAATAGAAATCATTGATCAATTAAGTCATCATGACAATATTATTGGCCTTAAGGATTCGGAGCGGGGAGAGGAGCGTTTGGATAAATCACTGGAGAAATGGAAAGACCGTGAGGATTTCGTGTTTCATCTAGGCTGGGCTGCAAAGTCCTCATATGGAGTAAGGAATGGCCTTGATGGGATAGTGCCCAGTACGGGAAATCTGGTGCCCGGGCTTTATTCTGAATTATTTTCAGCGGCAAAGAGAAATGATTTTTCAAAAGCAGAAGAACTACAGGAAATCACTAATGAGATAAGTTCGTATTATCAGGCTGGCAATTTATTAAGTGAGGCCATACCACGTTTAAAAGGGATGATGAAAACTTTCGGATTGTGCACTAACAAAGTAGAGTTTCCTATGATCCAAATTTCTGATGAATTACAGGAAAAAATAGACACAGAGGTCCTCCAAAAATATTCAAAATACAACACCAGTAAATAAAAAATATAATGATTCAGAATAAACCAATTATAGGAATTTCAATGGGCGATCCTGCAAGTATTGGTCCCGAAGTTTCACTAAAAGCTGCTGCATTAGCTGAAGTAACTGAAATATGCAAACCAATTATTTTTGGTGATGCCGATGTATTGCAAAATGCGCGAAAAATCACCGGACTGAATTTGAAGCTTCATAAAATAAATGATGTTTCGGCAGCAATTTTTGATCAACAGGATTTAGTGAATGTTTTTGATATGAACAATGTTGATCTGGAACAACTTCAGTTGGGTGAAATTTCAGCTATGGCTGGAAATGCTGCTTTTGAAAATGTAAAGAAAGTAATCGATCTTGCTCTTGAGGGGACTATTGATGCTACGGTAACGGGACCCATTCATAAAGAATCCATTAATAAAGCCGGTCATAAATACAGCGGGCATACAGAAATTTATGCGCATTATACCAATACCAAAAAATATGCTATGCTGTTGGTAGAAGAAAATCTTCGCGTCATTCATGTTTCCACACATGTTTCTCTACGTCAGGCTTGTGATATGGTTAAAAAAGAGCGCGTATTGGATACTATAGAATTACTTCATGATGCCTGTAAAAGTATAGGTATTGAAAATCCAAAATTAGGTGTGCCAGGCTTAAATCCACATTCCAGCGATGGAGGATTATTTGGAGATGAAGAGGAAAAAGAAATTATTCCTGCCATAAAAGAAGCTCAGGAAAAAGGTTATGATGTTGAAGGCCCGGTCCCACCAGATACTTTGTTTCCGAAAGCCATTGGAGGAGTATATGATGGATGCGTGGCGATGTATCACGATCAGGGACATATTCCTTTTAAGGTGCATGGATTTAACTGGGATAAGGAGAAAGCACAAATGAAGAGTGTTCGTGGGGTTAACATTACACTAGGATTACCTATAATCAGAACTTCAGTGGATCATGGAACTGCAATGGAAATTGCCGGTAAAAATATTGCCAGTCCTGATGCCATGGTACTTGCTATTGAATATGCCGTTCGATTGCACCAGTCAAAACAGAGATAATCAAGGGATGATAATTGTTATTGCAGATGATTTTACGGGTGCTGCAGAAATTGGCGGTATTGGTCTACGATATGGATATGAAGTTAATCTGCATACCGCATTCAGTGATGACCTTAAGGGTGATATGGTAATTTTCGCAACTAACATGCGGGCTAAGGATGAATCCTTAGCCATGGGAATTCTGGAAGATTTTCTGTTGAAAGTGAAAGATTTGCCAAATTCGATGATTTTTTTAAAATTGGATTCTGTATTTCGGGGCCATGTTAAGATAACACTCCAAACAGCTTTAAAATTATTGGAAAAGGAGCAGGTCATATTCATTCCTGCCAATCCTTCCTTAAATCGCACGATTCAAAAAGGTATTTATTATTATCATCAAAAACCTTTACTGGATTCCGGTTTTTTTTCGAAGTCGATGGAAGAAAATCGAACTTCCCACGTCTATGATTTAATTGAAAAAAAAGAGCATGATAAAATCGCGGTGGCTTCATCAAATGAATCAGTATCACAGGGAATTGTTATTGGAAATACTTCCACTGTAAAAGAGGTAGATGATTGGGCTAATACCTCAAATAATGAAAATCTTCTGGCAGGAGGTGCAAATTTTTTTGAAGCACTTATCAAGAGAATTGGAATAAAGAATAAGAATGACAGACATTTTTCAAAATTTCTTGGTGAAAAACGTCTTTATATTTGTGGGAGTGCCCATCCAAATAGTAAACATGCGATTCAAGAGGCAGCAAGACAGGGAGCTATAATTCATAATATGCCGGAAAGGATTTTTAATCATCTGGAAACGGAAAAGCAAATGCAGACTTGGACTGATAAAATTATTTCTGACATTAAGGAACATAGTTCTGTGATTGCAGCGGTGGATAGGTTAGAATTTCGTGAAAAGGACGAACTTCCCGATCTTATCGAGAAGGCATTTGCCAGGCTGGTGTGTATGGTTTTAGAAAATTTGAAATTAGAAGAACTGGTTATCGAAGGCGGAGCAACAGCCTTTGCTATAATGAGCGAAATTAATTACACCAAATTTTCTCCCGAACAGGAATTTGCGCCTGGAGTTATACGGATGAGGGTTGAGGAAGAAAAAGGCCTTTTTATAACAGTAAAACCCGGAAGTTATCAATGGCAGAACAAAATATGGTTTTCTTAAAATATTAAAACGTGAATCAGGAACCAAGCATTATTATTATCGGCGCAGGTGGAATCGTGAAAGATGCGCATCTCCCGGCTTATAAAATTGCCGGTTTTAAGGTTGCTGGTATTTTTGATCTGAATTTTGAAAAAGCAAAAGAACTAGCTGAAGAATATAAAATACCGCAGGTACACAAGTCACTGGAAGAAGCTATAAAGGCTTCTTCTGAAAATTCAGTGTTCGATCTTGCCGTTCCGGGACGGGAAATTTTGAGCGTACTGAATAAAATCCCCGACAACTCCGTGATCCTTATTCAGAAGCCGATGGGCGAAGATCTGGTAATGGCGCGGCAGATTCTGGAATTATGTCGTACAAAAAAGCTCAAGGCAGGTATCAATTTTCAGCTTAGGTACGCACCTTTTATTCTTAAGGCAAAGGAATTAATTTCGGAAGATAAGCTTGGTGAGATTTGCGATATCGAAATTAATGTAAATGTATTTACACCCTGGCATCTCTGGGATTTTTTAAAATCGCTGCCCAGGATGGAGATTTTGTATCATAGCATTCATTATATGGATTTGGTACGGTCGTTTCTCGGCAACCCTGAAAAAGTTTATGCCAAAACGATTAAGCACCCGGCCAGTGAGAAACTTGCTTCAGTTCGTAGCAATATCATAATGGATTACGGTATGTTTAAAAGAGCCAATATCCTCACCAATCATAATCACGGATATGCCGAAAAGTACCAGCGTTCCTTTATTAAAATTGAAGGGACTAAAGGGGCTGTAAGAATGGAAATTGGTGTTTTAAAAGCTTATCCAAAGGGGAAGGATGATAAATTTGAATATATCATTTTTGATGATAAGCAAGGCTGGCGGGAAGAGAAAATTCACGGCACCTGGTTTCCGCATGCCTTCATTGGCTCCATGGAGGAAATGTTTAAGGTGAAAAAGGACAATTCTTATATTCCCGATAATAGTGTGGAAGATTGTATCCACACCATGGCAGCAGTAGAAGCTGCTTATATTTCAAGTGCTGAAGGAGGAATTGATCCCGAAAAAATTTAAACTGAAAAAGATGATTTTGACCGTCCGATATTTTAAGTTTTTAATAGTGTTCTTAGCTCTTATATTTTTTGCATGTGCAGAAAATGAGCAAAAAAAAACTACAGAAGAAAACTTTCCTTTAGACAAACTGCTGACTAAAAATCAGGTTGGAGCGGAAGTTTTACCGGATAGCATTGCACCCATTGCAGCACCCTTTGAAATGCCTCAACTTAATAAACCTGAATTCCCCGACTTCAGCATCAATATTTCTGAAAACGGGGCGAAGGAGCAAATTTTAAGTACTGGGGCAATTCAAAGCGCGATTGATGAGGTTAGTGAAAAAGGCGGTGGTAAGGTGATCGTTCCGTCAGGAAAATGGAAAACCGGGCGGCTTATTCTGAAAAGCAATGTGAATCTACATCTGGAAAAGGGAGCTGAACTATATTTCAGTGGAGAAATTGAAGATTTTCGACCTGCTGTTTTTACCCGTCATGGCGGAGTGGAAGTGATGTCTCTCGGAGCCTGTATTTATGCTTATGAAGAAGATAATATCGCCATTACCGGCAGTGGAACTTTATATGGTCCTGGTGAAGGCTCTATCCGTGATCAGGAGATGACTGAAAATGTGATTGAAAAATTTGTACCGCTTGAAAAACCGGTAGAAGAAAGGGTTTATGAAGGCTATAATGGGGAATCAATTTTATTGCCTTCATTTATATCTCCCACAAAATGCACTAACGTTTATATTGAAGGGGTGACTTTGGAACGCACGGCTTTCTGGAACATTGTTCCCGTTTATTGTGAAAATGTTATTATTCGGGGTGTTACTGTGAACTCGGTGGGGATTCCTAAAGGTGACGGGATTGATATTGTTTCTTCCAGGAATGTCCTGATAGAATATTCAACCCTAAATAACGGGGACGATTGTTTTACCATGAAAGCGGGTAGGGGTGAAGATGGAATTCGAGTTGATAAACCTACTGAAAATGTAGTAATCCGGTATTGTCTGGCAAAGGAAGGTCATGGAGGGATAACCATTGGAAGTGAAACTGCCGGAAAAATTAGAAATATATACATGCACGACTGCGTTTTCGATAACACCACGGTTGGAATCAGGTTTAAGACAAGACGACCTCGCGGTGGGGGAGGTGAAAATTTTATTTATGAACGTATAAGGATGGACCTTCGTGGAACTGCCTTTAAATGGGATATGCTGGGTCAGGAAATGTATGTTGGGGAATTGGCCAATAGGCTACCGCTAAGGAAAGTAAATGATCTTACACCAAAATTTTCAAATGTGAAAATCAGGGATATTTTAGTTGACAATGCCGAAACTTTTGTGAAGATATACGGGATTCCTGAATCACCCCTGGAAAATGTTTCCTTAAAAAACATTCAGGTAAATCATACCAACGACTTTTTTACGGCTTCTGATGCACATGACCTTGTTTTTAAAAATATAAAGGTTTCGAGCAATGATTCCCTAATGATGTTTCAGAATTTTCAAAATGTGCTTTTTGAGGATGTCGAATTTAATGTAAACGGCGGAGAGATTTTTGCTGAAATGAAAGGTGACTCCATCAGGAATATTCAGTTTAAAAATACAGAGCCCACCAAGCCTGCAAACTGGGAAAGAAATATTTATAACAACCAGGGCAAACGGAAATAATATGATGGTGCTTTTTATAATTTATTTTAGCTATTAATGATTAATGCTTGGTAAAATGATTTCTTATAATTGAACCTAACTTAAAAATAAATGACAGGCTTTGAAGTAATTAATAAGGGAGAAACATTTCAGGCAGCTTTGGAAAAAGGTGTGGTAACAGTTATTCTAACGAAGCATAAAGATCTTCTTGAACTCGATTTTGCCGGATTAAATACTGAAAACGAAAATTATAATGAAAATATAGACTGGCACCGTTCTTCATTGAGAATAGGCGATGAAATTATTATAAGGGTAAAGGATATATTTGAAAATTCTGAGCCAGTGAATGTTAGGCGCCAGGAAAAGAAATCAAAAGATGAAGTTGATTTAGAAAACTATAAAAGATTGAAGAGAAGATTGGAAGAAAAGGGACTTATATGAAAGTTTTATTTTTAATATCATTTCTTCTGAACTTTATAACTGTTTTCTCTCAGAAGGAACAGGCTGCAGAATATAACTTACCCGATCTTTTACTAGCTGATGATGGATCGCCGATTTCAACTAAAGGAGAATGGTTAAATAAACGCAGGCCGGAAATTCTGAAAATGACAGAGGAGTTAATGTATGGTACAGCTCCTGATGTTCCTGAAAATCTGAAATTTATTCTATTTGACGAATCTGATGAGGCTTTAAATGGAAAAGCTATTCGCAAGCAGGTGGCGATTTATATTTCAGGAAAAACCGATTATCACCTGCTAGACCTATTACTTTATTTACCGAAAAATGCCAAAAAACCGGTGCCATTATTTCTCGGCCTGAACTTCCAGGGAAATCATGCGGTAAACTCTGATCCTGCCATTCGGCTTTCAGATAAATGGGTTTGGATTGGAGCAGGAGGTTCCATAGAAAATCATTCCACCGAGAAGTCTCGCGGTGCGGTTAACAACCGTTGGCCTATTGAAATGATTTTGGAAAAAGGCTATGGAGTGGCAACGGTTTATGCAGGTGATCTTGATCCCGATTATCACGATGATTTTAAAAATGGCATTCATGCATTATATCCGGAACTGCAAAATCGGGAGGATAATTTCAGCACTATTGGAGCCTGGGCATGGGGCTTAAGCCGATGTATGGATTATTTTGAAACTGATAAGGATATCGATGCGAACAAAATTGCAGTAATAGGATTTTCCAGAATGGGAAAAGCAGCTTTATGGGCAGGAGCAAAAGACCAGCGGTTTGCTATGGTGATCAGCAATGAATCGGGTGGGGGTGGCGCTGCGTTGTCTAAAAGAAAGGTAGGGGAAGATATTGCAAGGCTGAATAATGGAAACCCGCACTGGTTCAGTCAAAGCTTTAAACAGTTCAATAACAATGAAGCAGCTTTGCCTTTCGATCAGCATATGGTTATATCCTTAATTGCGCCAAGACCGGTTTATATTGGAAGTGCAGAGGGCGACCCCGGTTCAGATCCCGAAGGGGAATTTCTTTCCGCTAAATATGCTTCTCCGGTCTATAATCTCTTCGGAAGAAAAGCTTTTAGAAAAGTTTCATTTCCGAAGGTAGATCGCCCAGTAATGCAGGACGGGATGGGATACCATATTCGTGTCGGGAGCCATGATATTACTTCGTATGACTGGCGGCAATATTTAAAATTTGCCGATCTTTATTTGAAATAGGAGATTCGTATTTTTAAGTTCTATTACATTTTGAGAGAGGGACAAATACGACTGTGAAACATTATTTGAGTTGAACACAATATATTTCGTAAATTATTAGCTTCCAGAAATCTATATTTTTAATTTAAAACATTGACCAATGAAAATAATATGTGTTTTATTAATGATAACAGTATCATCAGCTTCATATTCTCAAATTGTTACTGATGGGGAGGATCCATATCCACTATTGATTCAAGAAGATTTCTACTCTAATGGAAAATTAAAATCCCAGAAATTATTTAACTATGAGATTTATAAGAAAACAAAGGAATTTGAAGTAGAACAGTATATAGAATATTATGATAATGGTCAGCTCAGCTTAAAAATCAAAATGAAAAATTCTGTACTTCATGGTCCTTTAGTGGATTATTGGAAGAATGGTAACTTAAAAAGGAAAGATTTATATAACAATGGAAACCTGGTAGAAGGAAATGTTTGGAACCAAAATGAGAAGGAAATAGAATATTTTAAATATGAAATTCCTTCAAGAATGAAAGAGGATTAGTTCTATAATAAAAGGCTAGATTCCAGCATCATGTCTTAAACCAAAGCCATTTAAAAAATTAAAATTTTAATATCCTTATCACGACCTTCCTCCAAAATTGCTGAGTTTATAAGATAAACTAAACATTGCATAACGTGTGAGAATTAAATTGTTGGAATCCCTGATATAATCATCATTTATAGTTCGTCTGGTTTCAATGTTTTGATCTAAAAGATCATAAACCTTTATTTTAATAGAAGCATCATCCTTAAAGAATTGATATCCAAGACTTAAGTTCCAAAGGATCGTCGAATTTTGGAGGCCCGGAGCGACGTTTTCCAGATAACGGTAAGAAATATCATTGGCAAAAATCAGATTTTCAGGCCAGTAAGTGGTAAAATCCAATCCGGCCTGGTGATTGGTGAAATTTTGATTTCTATTTGCATTGATATCATAAACAGAACTTCGATAGGATAATTCGTATACTGGATTTATTTCCAGAATATCTTCTATCAGGTAGGTGAAACGCACATTAGGATTAAATGAATATTGTTCAGATTGGAATCTTGTGGCATTGGTAAAACCGAGATTTTTATCATAGGATCCACTAAGCCGAACACGAAACCGCAATTCTTCATTTTCTTTTTTAAATCTTTTGCTATAGGACACCCCGGCGTTTGCATCCATAGATCCATCAATATTGGTAAAACGGGTTTCCCGTACCAGATCATCATCGATAGTGGTTACCGATACCACATGGTTTTCAATAAAATTGAAATTAACCCAACTCGAAACGCCACTTCTGGTGTCATAATTAAAATTACGGTATCGCAAATTAATGTCGTGCCTGTATGTAGGTCGCAGTTCCGGATTTCCTATGATTATATTTAAAGGATCCGTACGATCTACTACAGGTTGCAGCTCCCGAATAGATGGAATATCAGTATCGGTTCGATAATCGATAGAATAACTTGATTTACCTTCTCTTTCGTATTCAACTTCCAGATTAAGGTTTAGGTTTGTATAATCATTCTCAAAGGAGGTTTCCTGAAACAGATTATCGTTTTCCAACTGTGTGTGCAATAAGCCTAAGTCGGCTTCCAATTCCCAGGCATCCTTCTCGTAATCCAAACCCACCCGGGGAGCATGCCTGCGATTAATTACTTTAAAGTCGTTGCTTAGCGTATCATTGATAATGTTATAATTACCGTCATTATTTTCAGAATCATACACATATCTTTTGTTCGTAGAATAATCATAATCAAAATCATAAGACGAATCTAAAGAAAGGTATTCTGAAAAAGGTAATCTATGCCTTGCTTCAAATGAATAAGAGTCCTGTTTATCTTCTTCATCTATAAACTGATCCTGGATTTGGATGC
Organism: Autumnicola musiva; assembly: GCF_031846585.1. Classification (NCBI taxonomy): domain Bacteria; kingdom Pseudomonadati; phylum Bacteroidota; class Flavobacteriia; order Flavobacteriales; family Flavobacteriaceae; genus Autumnicola; species Autumnicola musiva. The sequence goes on along the minus strand of NZ_JAVRHK010000010.1, from coordinate 106,445 downwards.
GTTCATTGTTTTCTTCAAAAAATGTACTTTCTGAATAGTAAAAATTTTCGCTGGTCTGATTTTCATGGCTATTTGAGAATTCCAGGCTTAAAAACGCACCCCTGCTACCAAACCTTTTGGTGAAATCGATCTCATTCTCAAAATCGAGATTTTTAGAGGTGCCATTTTGATTTGTTTCGGTATTATTCACAAGGTTTCTATCCTCATCCAAGGATTCTGAAAAACTCTGACTGTTCGATTCCCGAAAATTGGCGTTTATCCTGGGCTCTATAGAAAATCTCGTCATCGTGTCAGATTCAATCTCAAATTCAATATTTCCGCGGTGACTGTCGTTGATATTGTTACTCGATCTTTCGGTATTTTGGAAGTATCTTGAATCTGGGAGAAGATATTCGGTTTGAGTACTGGATCGTTGGTCTGTATCATTTCTTCCGAAGAAATAATCCCCACTGGCTTCTACTTCCTCGAAGCCCCATTTCTCTTTCCATTCATTGGCAGCATTTACTCCGGCAGATTCAGATTTTGTGATTCCATTTCCACCATCATTTCTTACGGCACTGCGGCCCATCATTCCAAAAGTCTCATCGTAACTAAAACCGGAACTGTTTATATTGTTTGAGCTTGCAAGGACACTGGTTCTTAATTCATCTTTAAAATAGTTGAAAATTCCACTTGCCTCGTAGCGTTCATCGGTACCAATTCCGGCAGTAGCACGGGCAAAATATCCCTTATTCTTATCTTCCTTAATGGTGATATTTACGGTTTTATTGTTGGAATCTCCCGATTCTCCGGTAAATTCCTGAGATTCGGTTTTTGTGTCTGTAATCTGAATTTTATTAATGATCTCCTTTGGCAGGTTTTTAAGTGCAATTTGCGGGTCATCTCCAAAGAATTCTTCCCCGTTCACAATTATATTAGAGATAGGAGTTCCATTTATAGTGATATTACCTTCACGGTCGATCTCTACTCCGGGAAGTTTTTCCATTAATTCCTCAAGGTTTGCATCGGGACGTGTTTGAAATGATGAAGCATTAAACTCAGTGGTATCTTTTTTTATTCTAATAGGAGGGCTTGCTGCGGTAATCATAACCTCATCTAAAGTGTTCTCCTGTATTTTTAATGTTATAGTACCAATTTCGACATTTTCCTTTAGTTCTAGTGTAGATTGATAGGGGCTAAACCCTGCAAAGGAGATAAATAAATTTCCCTGGTTTTCGGTAGTACGACCTTTTAGTTGAAATTCGCCATTTTCCTTGGATATGGTATAGCTTATCATACTGCTGTCTTTTACCGTCTCAAGGTGAATGGTTGCAGATTCCAGAGCGGCTCCTTCCTCGTCTAATATTTTCCCGCGGATTGTGACCTCCTGAGCTAAGACAGATGAGGTAAGAAATAAAATTATTGAAAATATTAATGCCCAATATATGCTGGTCGAAGTAAACGGTACGTATCCCATTAAGTATTTATTTATTTACAGGGGATTAATATTAAATTTTGGAGTATTATAGAAGGCATCAATTTAACCCCAATTTCTCTCTAAAGTATCCTGTACCTACTTGAAATAATTTTAGATGTTCACGAATTGGGTATAAGTTTTATAATTAGATAGAGATTGCGGAAAGTAAATGCACAAATTTGAAGATTCTCAACTAAGTACAAGACTGCGAAAAATTAATATTCCTTACAATTAAAAGGAAATAATTAGATAAGGGTTATTTGGGTTGCACTTTGAAAATAAAAAGCTCTTCAAAATATTAATTTCCTGAAGTTGATCATTCTGTTTTAAGATGGAAGGGGCAGAAATTTTTAAAATTTGCTATTAAATATTAACAAAGAACTTGGCTTATGGTCTTGATCTTCCGCCAAAACTGCTTAGTTTATAGGAAAAGCTCAGCATGGCATATCGGGTTAATATCAAATCGTTCGAATCTCTTATATAATCATTATTTATTATTCTCATCGCCTGTATGTTTTGGTCCAATAAATCATAAACCTTAAACCTTATGGTAGCTTTATCTTCAAAAAACTGATAGCCTAAACTTAGGTTCCAGAGTATAGAAGAATTTTGAAGGCCAGGGGCCACGTTCTCAAGATAGCGGTAAGAGATATCATTGGCGAAAATTAGATTTTCAGGCCAGTAGGTTGTAAAATCTAAACCTACCTGGTGATTAATAAAATTCTCGTTTCTTTCAGCATTAATATCATAAACGGAACTGCGATAGGTCAATCCGTATATTGGATTGATTTCTAAAACTTTTTCTATTACATAAGTGAGCCGTACAGACGGATTAAAAGAATATTGTTCAGACTGATATTTTATTCCATTGGTAAAGCCCAAATTTTTATTGTAGGATCCACTAAGGCTTAAACTGAAATTATATTGCTTATTTTCTTTTCTTATTCCTTTATTGTAGGACACACCGGCGTGTGCATTTATTGAGCCATCAATATTTGTAAAGCGGGTTTCCCTTACCAGATCTTCATCTATAGTACTGATTGAAACAATATCATTTTCAATAAAATTAAGCCAAAGCCAACTGGAAATACCGCTGCTGGTATTATAATTAAAATTACGGTATTGCAGATTGATTTGATGCCTATAAGTAGGCCTTAATTCCGGATTTCCAATGATAATATTTAAAGGGTCAGTTCGGTCTACAACGGGCTGAAGCTGGCGAATGAAGGGAATTTCTGTGCTTGTTTCATAATCAAGTGAGTAATAAGGCTCTCCTTGTTGCTCATATTTAATTTCCATACTCACGTTGAGGTTAGTGTAGTCATTCTCAAAAGTTGTTTCCTGAAACAAATTGTCGTTTTCCAGGTGTGTGAGCAGTAAGCCTAAATCGGCTTCAATCTCCCAATCCATTATTTCGTAATTCAATCCAAATCTTGGAGCATGTATTCTATTGAGTACACTGAAATCATTACTTAACGTATCATTAATGCTATTATAGTTCCCATCGTTATTTTCAGAATCATATACATATCGCTTATTTGTAGCATAACTATAATCGAAATCGTAGGAGGAATCAAAAGAAAGCGATTCTGAAGCAGGTAGTCTATGCCTGGCCTCAAGGGAGTATGCGTCTTCCTTATTTTCCAGATCGATGAATTGATCCTGTACCTGAATCCTGTTATTTTCCTCTTCAAAAAATGTAGTTTCCGAATAATAAAGACTTTCACTATTTTGATTTTCGTGTTTATTGCTGAATCCCAGCCTAAAAAAAGCTCCTTTATTTCCGAATTTTTTAATAAAACCGATTTGATTTTCAAATCTTAAACTTTCCGATTTTCCATTCTGGGCTGTTTCGGTATTATTGACGAGATTTCTGTTCTCGTCCAGTGACTCTGAAAAACTCTGGCTGTACGACTCCGCAAAATTTGCGTCTATTTTTGGCTTGACTGAAATCCTGGTAAGCGTATCGAATTCAATCTCAAATTCGGCATTTCCGCGATGGCTGTCATTAATGAAGTTGCTGGATCTTTCTGTATTTCTGAAATATCTTGAATCCGGTAAAAGGTATTCGGTTTGAGATTCAGATCGCTGTTCGGTATCATTTCTTCCGAAGAAATAATCTCCACTGGTCTCAACCTCCTTGAACCCCCATTTATTCTTCCATTTATTAGCGGCATTTATACCTGCAGATTCAGACTTAGTGATTCCTGGGCCTCCACTAATTGCTGCTGCGCTTCTACCCATCATTCCGAAGGTTTCATCATAGCTGAATCCTGAACTGTTAATATTGTTCGAACTTGCCAGTATACTTGTTCGTAACTCATCGTCAAAATAGTTGAAAATTGCACTTGCTTCATAGCGGTCATCTGTGCCATAGCCAGCGGTGGCACGGGCAAAATACCCTTTATTTTTATCCTCTTTAATGGTGATATTGACAGTTTTATTGTTAGAATCGCCATCTTCGCCGGTAAATGCCTGTGCTTCTGTTTTGGTATCGGTAACCTGGATTTTATCAACGATTTCTTTAGGTAAATTTTTTAGAGCTATTTGAGGATCATCACCAAAGAATTCCTCACCATTAACTATAATTTTACTAATTGGTGTGCCATTCATGGTAATATTTCCCGACCTGTCAATTTCCACACCAGGCAGTTTCTTCATCAAATCTTCCAGGGTGGCGTCCGGACGGGTTTGAAATGAATCGGCATTAAATTCTATAGTATCTTTTTTTATTCTGATAGGAGGGCTTTTCCTGTGAGGAAAATTTCATCAAGGCTGTTTTCCTGGATATCGAGAATAATATTACCCAGGTCGACTTCCTCTTTTAATTCAATTACATTTTGATAAGTCTGGAAACCGGCGAAGGAAATATACAGATTCGCTTTTCTTTCCGTAGTCTTTTCAGATAGCTCAAATTCACCATTAGCTTTAGAAATGGTATAGCCAATCAAACTACTGTCTGCAATTTTTTCCAGATAAACCGTTGCGGAGCCAAGTAATGCGCCGGACGTATCCACAACTTTTCCCTTCAATGAGACCTCTTGTGAAATTGCTGAAAAACCTATAAAAATGACAATAAGGAACAGATATGTTCTAATAGTATGTTCTTTGCCAACTGAATTAATAGAACAAGCCATATTTTAGTAAAGTTTTCAGGAAATATGGGAAAAATAAGATATTATTAATAAAAAATTAACATCTGCATAAACATAATGTATTTAAACTTCTAAACTGTCCTGTAGTGTCCTTGTTGCCCCGAAACTTAAAATTTTCTGATTTTTTTCATTCAAGTAAGTACAGGATAGTAGGAAATTAACATAACCTTATATTGCATTCCTGTCTGAAATTTCAGTTTAATTTATCTGTAAATGAAAAAGTACTATACCGGATTTTTATTTTTGGCAGTTTTCATACTGATTGTCTCCTGTTCCTCACAGCCTGAAAAAACATCCTATAAAAAAAGAGAAATTACCGATGCGGTAATGGAGGAGATTTATAATGAAATCAAAACTCCCCATAAGTATGGACTGGTGATGGTCCCAGAGGATAATTCTTATAAAATGGATTGTCCGAGCGTTTTTAAACATGAAGATACGTGGTATATGACCTACCTAATCTATGCCGGTAGGGGTTACGAGACGTGGCTGGCTAAGAGTAATAATCTGCTTGAATGGGAGCATTTAGGCAAAGTAATGTCTTTTTCAGAAGATACTACACAATGGGATAGAAATCAGAAAGCGGGATATATAGCGCTGCAGGATCCAACCTGGGGAGGAAGTTATGAATGGACAACTTACGATGATAAATATTGGATGAGTTATTTCGGCGGGGATAGTGAAGGTTATGAAGCAGGAACGCTTTCCATTGGGATGGCCTATACCGATACAATTCCCACGCATCCGCATGAATTCAAGCGTTTGCCTGAACCTGTGCTTACGCCTAATGATGAAGATGCGGCATGGTATGATAACAGTACCATGTATAAGGAAAGCGTGATCAGGGATTTCCAGGGGGAGACCGGGCACGAATTTATTATGTACTACAATGCCCGGGGGGATAGTCTAAATCCTGGAAGAGGAGCAGAAAGGATTGCTATGGCCGTTTCAAACGATATGAAAAACTGGGAGCGTTACGGGGAGGAGCCTCTTATTAATCATCATACGGGGATCTCCGGTGATCCTTACATTCAAAGAATAAATGATACCTGGGTAATGTTTTATTTTGGCGCATTCTGGAAAGATGGAGCCTTTAACCGTTTTGCGGTTTCCAATGATCTTATCAACTGGAAAGATTGGGAGGGAGAAGATCTGATAGCTTCTTCTGAACCTTATGATGAAGTTTTTGCACACAAATCTTTTGTAGTGAAAGAAGATGGGGTGGTTTACCATTTCTATTGTGCCGTAAATGAGGAATTTCAGAGAGGAATCGCTGTGGCTACTTCAAAAGATCTTGGAAAAAGTAATTTGAGTTTTGTACCTATTGAAGAGGAAAATGAGTAAATGTTTCATGTTTGTTTTAGTTTTTACCTGTTTATGTTTGCCCGGTTACGGGCAAACGGTAACAGGTGAGCCTGCAGGAATTCCTGCGGAGCCAAAAGTTTATGAATCCAATCCCTGGGAAAACCCTGAAGTTAATAGTATCAACAGGGAACCTGCAAGAGCAACGGCTTATTCCTACGCAAGCATTGAAGATGCGCTTGAAGGTAATAGGGAGAAGAGCCGTTTAAAAATGCTTAACGGACGCTGGGATTTTCAATATTCCGTTAACTTTAATGAAGCGCCAAAAGATTTTCACAAACAGGAAGTTGAAAACTGGGATAAAATAGAAGTTCCTTCAAACTGGGAACTTAAAGGTTATGATATCCCCATTTATAAAAGTGCTGTATATCCTTTTAGGCCCGTAAATCCGCCGCTGGTGCCAAAAGATACTAACGGCGTTGGCTCTTATCAGCGCAAGTTTGTAGTTCCTGAAAACTGGAATAATCAGGTAGTGACTTTACATTTTGGAGCGGTAAGTTCTGCCTTTAAAGTCTGGCTGAATGGTGAATTTCTTGGTTATGGTGAAGATAGTTTCCTGCCTTCCGAATTTAATATTACTCCTTATATAAAAGATGGTGATAATCTGCTTTCAGTGCAGGTGTTGCGTTGGAGTGATGGTTCTTATCTTGAAGACCAGGATCACTGGCGGCTAAGTGGTATTCAACGGGAAGTTTTTATTATGGCTGAGCCAAAGCTTCATATAAACGATTTTTTCTATCAAACCAAACTGGACAAAGATTATAAAGATGCGCTGTTTCAGCTAAGGCCCGAAGTGGAAAATCTTACCGGAGATACCATTAAAGATTACAGGCTTGAAGTACAGCTTTACGATGCTGAAAATAAGCCTGTTTTTGAAAAAGCACTTGATACTGCAGTTTCAGAAATTATAAATGAAGATTATCCAAGGCTGGATAATGTAAGATTTGGTTTTTTTGAAAAGGATATTCCCAATCCGAAAAAGTGGAGTGCAGAAACTCCAAATCTTTACACGATGCTGTTAATTCTAAAGGATTCAACAGGAAATATTACTGAAGTAAAATCTTCAAAAGTCGGTTTTCGTTCTATTGAATTTTCCCAAGAAAACAGCAAAATGCTAATCAACGGGAAGGAAACCTATGTTTATGGGGTTAACAGGCATGATCACCATCCGGTAAGAGGAAAAGCCTTAACCCGTGAAGATATTGAAGAAGATATAAAGACCATTAAACGATTTAATTTCAACCTGATAAGAACCAGTCATTATCCTAACGATCCATATTTTTATGAATTGTGTGATAAATATGGTTTGATGGTAATGGATGAAGCAAATCTGGAAACGCATGGTTTAGGTGGAAAACTGGCTAACGATACGCAGTGGATAACCGCCCATATGGAACGTTTTACCAGAATGATTGAAAGGGATAAAAATCATCCCAGCATTGTTTTCTGGAGCATGGGTAATGAGGCGGGTAATGGTCCGGCCTTCGCGGCAATGGCAGGTTGGGGGCATCGCTTTGATATTACGCGTCCCATTCATTACGAACCTGCACAGGGAAACCCAAGACTGGATGGATATTTAGATCCTCTGGATGAAGGTTATCCCGAATCAGTAGACCATGCACACCGATTTGAAAATCCGCAGGATGAACCTTACGTAGATGTAGTGAGTCGTTTTTATCCTGGGGTTTTCACCCCGAAGTATCTTGTAGATAAAAATGCCGATACCAGGCCGATAATGTTTGTGGAGTATTCACATTCCATGGGAAATTCCACCGGAAATCTCAAAGAATTGTGGGATCAGTTTCGCTCTTTGCCACGGGTAATTGGTGGTTGTATTTGGGATTTTAAAGATCAGGGTCTTGTAAAGACCAATCCTGAAACCGGAGAGGAATTTTTCGCTTACGGGGGTGATTTCGGAGAGGAGCTGCACAGTGGGAACTTCAATATAAATGGTATCGTTGCTTCAGATGGCAGACCAAAAGCTGCAATGTATGAGAACAAATGGGTATATCAGCCGGCCACCAGTGAACTTCTGGATCAAAATAAATTGCATATTAAAAACAGGAATGCTGTTCAGCCATTATCGGTGTATGATGCCGTTTTGATACTGCTGAAGGATGGGGAGCCTGTTAAAGAGAAAGTTCTGGAGCCGCTAAACGTTGCTTCTGGAAAAGACACCATCATTAATATCACCTCATTTTTACCGGAATTTGAAAATGAATCTGAATATTTTTTAAATATCGAATTCCGCCTGAAAGAAGATAAACCCTGGGCTAGTAATGGTTATCCAGTAGCGGCCGATCAATTCCTGTTGAAAAAGAAAAATAGAATTTCCATAGACTCAGATATGACAAATGAGCTGGAAATTACAGAAAATCCTGGAACCGCTACAGTAAGTGGGAAAGATTTCCAGGTTGAATTCAACAAAGAAAATGGTGCTTTAACTTCCTTCACTATAAGTGAGGAAGAGCAGGTTTTTGCTCCACTTCTGCCAAATTTTACCCGGCCTTTAACCGATAATGACCGCAAGGGTTGGAAACCAAATAAGGTTTTAAGATCATGGTATGAGGCAGAACCTCAATTGAAAGATTTTAAAATTAAAAAACGTAATAATAAAGTTGAAGTTTCCAGTAAATATGAGATCGTTAAAGATAGTGCTAGTGTAGAGCTTGTTTATAGCATTAATCCAGAGGGTGTCATAAAAGTTGAATATGAATTAAAAGCTTCAGAATACCTTCCCAATATTCCAAAAGTAGGTATGCAAATGGGTGTTAAAATTCAATATAACCAGGTTTCATGGTATGGTAAAGGTCCTCTTGAAAATTACATCGATCGGAATCATGGATTCCTGATGGGAAAATATTCCCTGAAACTGGAAGATTTTATAGAATCTTACGTAATGCCACAGGAAAACGGGAACCGTACTGAGGTGCGATGGATGGCGTTAACAACGCCTGAAAAGCAAAATGGTTTTCTAGTCGTTTCGGAAGAAAAACCTCTAAATATGAGTGCCTGGCCTTACACTGAGGAAAATCTGAATGAAGCCGAGCATACATACGATCTTGAAGATCCAGGCTTCATTACGTTAAATATTGACCTTATCCAGATGGGGGTTGGTGGTAACGATAGCTGGTCGGCGGTTAGTCAACCACTGGAGAAATATCAGATACCGGCGAAAGATTATAAATATAGCTTTTACCTGGTGCCTTTCGGCAATGAAGGAAACCTTGAACAAAAACTCGAAAAATTCAGCTACTAATGCTTAAAAAATATTTATTAATAATCATTTTAAGCTCCGGAATATTTTCCATTCAAAATATTTTTGCTCAGAAGGACTTTCAACCAGATTATGAAAGCTCAAGACCCTGGGTTTACTGGTACTGGATGCAAAGTGCTTATTCTAAAGAGGGAATTACTGCCGATCTCGAGGCGATGAAAGATGCCGGAATTGCGGGTGCCTATTTAATGTCGATCAAAGGTCCAACCGATCCACCGCTTATGGATCCGCCAATTCTTCAACTAAGCGATAAATGGTGGGAGCTGGTACATTTTGCCATTACTGAAGCTGACAGGTTGGATTTGAAAATTGCCATGCATGCCTCTGATGGTTTTGCGGTTGCCGGTGGCCCGTGGATCGAGCCTGAACATTCCATGCAAAAAGTGGTTTGGACCGATACAATTTTAACAGGAGGAAAAGACTTTAACATTCAACTTGAACAGCCCGAAAACTATGAAGGCTATTATGAAGATATCGCAGTCTTTGCAATTCCTCAGCAAACTCAGGAAATTACCTCTTCTGAACTTCAACCTAAAGTTACTTCTACTTTAAACGATTTTGATGCTTCCTTTCTCACCTATCCTGGAAAAAGTGATGAGTTTAAAATGTATGAAAAAGGCTGGGTTCAGTATGAATTTGATCAGCCGTTCACCTGTAAATCCATAAATATTGAAAGCAAAGGAGTGAATTACCAGGCGCACCGGCTGCGCATTTTAGTAAGCGATGACGGTGAGAATTTCAGGGATCTTGGCCGTCTTATGGCACCACGGCATGGCTGGCAGGATTGGGGTATTCCTTATACACACAGTATTGAGCCTACAAAGGCAAAATATTTTCGTTTTGTTTACGATCCTGAAGGTACAGAACCCGGAGCCGAAGATCTGGACGCCGCAAAATGGAAACAATCATTAAAGGTTAGCAAAATAATACTTTCTAATCAGCCGAAAATTGACAATTACCAGGGCAAATCTGGTCTGGTCTGGAGAATAAGTCCCGAGACGGCGCAGATTCCTGCAGAAGATTTCATCCCCGAAGCTCAGATGATCAACATTTCAGAAAATTTAGATGAAAATGGTCGTTTGAACTGGAATGCACCGGATGGCGACTGGAATATCATGCGTTTCGGCCATACTTCCACCGGGCAGGAAAATGAAACCGGGGGTGGGGGAAAAGGCCTGGAAGTCGATAAATTCGATCCCGAAGCAGTCAAATTCCAGTTTCAGAAATGGTTTGGAAAATCGGCTGAGATTGCAGGTGCCAATCGTGTGCCGGAAGTACTAAGTATCCTGCATATTGACAGCTGGGAAGCCGGTAGTCAGAACTGGTCGACGGTATTCAGAAAAGAATTTAAAGAGCGCCGCGGTTACGATCTTGTAAATTTTTTACCGGTAATGGCTGGAGTTCCGATTGAAAGCCAGGAAACTTCGGAACAGGTTCTGTATGATGTTCGTAAAACAATCTCAGAACTTATTGTGGATAATTTCTTCGGAACCATGCAGGCGGAAGCCGATAAGCTGGGAGTAAAGTTTAGTTCAGAAAATGTTGCACCAACTATGGTGAGTGATGCATTGATGCATTTTAAAAATGTAGATTTTCCCGGGGGTGAGTTCTGGCTCCGAAGCCCTACACATGATAAACCAAACGATATGCTGGATGCGATCTCTGGTGGACATATCTACGGGAAACATATTATTCAGGCTGAAGCCTTTACCGAATTGCGCATGGACTGGGATGAAGACCCGGAATTGCTGAAGCCGATGGCGGATAGAAATTATGCACTCGGGATCAACAGGTTTTTCTACCATGTTTTTGTTCATAATCCCTGGACCGATCGTAAGCCGGGAATGACGTTGGATGGTATAGGTACATATTTTCAGCGGGACCAGACCTGGTGGGAACCGGGTAAGGCCTGGGTGGAATACTGCAGAAGGGTACAGTTTCAACTACAAAAAGGAATACCGGTGGTAGACCTTGCCGTATTTACCGGTGAAGAATTGCCATCCCGTGCGGTTTTACCCGACAGGCTTTTACCATTTATCCCGAATATTTTTGGAGAAAAGCGCATAGTATCAGAAAAAGAACGCCTGGAAAATAAAGGCCAGCCCACGGCCAAAATGCCTAAAGAAGTCACTTACTCCAAAAATGTAACCGATCTTACCGATTGGGTAAACTCTATGAACGGTTACAAATATGACTCCTTTAATCCTGATGTTTTATTGAATGAGGCAAAGGTGGTTAACGGAAAAATCAAATTTAAAGGCGATATCGAGTATAAGACTTTATTGTTTCCGGGCAGCCGGAAAATGTCTCCCAATCTAATGATATCTACTGAAGTTGCTCAGAAAATTCTGGAATTAATAAAAACTGGTGCAACAGTTTTCATTGCGGAGAAACCGACAAGAATTTCAGGTTTTTCAAATGAAGAAAACCGTAATAAATGGCAATCCATCATTGATGAAATCTGGAGTGGTTATAAGGAAAATATAGGTTCAGAAAAATCCAATTCCTGGAATATTGGAAAAGGAAAAGTGATTCAGCTGCCCTATTATGAACCAAATTTTAATGAAATAGGGGTAGCGCCCGATGTTTTATTTCCTGGCGCAGACAGACAGATTGCTGAAAACTATGCCTGGCATCACAGGACTACCGGAAAAGAGGAAATCTATTTCATCAGTAATCAAAATGGGGAAGAGCGCGAAGTGGAAATTTCACTAAGAGTGAGCGGAAAGTTGCCGTACCAATATGATCCGGTAACCGATGAGACGATAGCTCTAAAGGAGTGGAGAATTGAAAATGGACGTACAGTGCTTCCTTTAAAGTTTAGTAAAAACGGCTCTCTTTTTATTATTTTAAAAGAAGATACAGAGAAACAAAAGGCAAAAAATGGTAAAAACTGGGCATCGTTTAAAGCTGAAAAAGTATTGAATGAAAACTGGCAAATTCAGTTTGATAAGGAATATTATGGTCCGGCTGATGCGCTTTCAGTAAATCAATTGTTTGATTGGAGTACTTCAAAATCAGACAGTATAAAGTATTATTCAGGAACAGCAGTATATACAAAAACTTTTCAGTATAAAGGAAAAACAGAAGATATCTGGTTAAACCTCGGAGAATTTTCAGATATCGCTGAAGTTAGCGTGAATGGAAAAGAAATTGGTGTTGTCTGGACTTTTCCTCATCGTATCGATATTTCCGGGGCACTTAAAAAAGGTGTAAATAAGCTTGAAATTAAGATTACCAATACCTGGAGAAATCGACTAATTGGGGATCAAAAATTATCTGAAGAAGAGCGGCTTACCTGGACTACGGCTCCTTATAGACTGGAAGGTGAAGATTTGTTGGAAGCAGGACTTCTCGGTCCGGTTAAGCTTGAAAAAGCTGAATAGGCAGATTTTGCATGAAGGAGCAGGATGCATTATTCTTTCATTCGAGGGAAATTAGGTTGCGAGACTTAATGCTCATTACTACATGGAAAGAATTACCGGTCATTATTTAATTGAAACTCCCTATAATCTTGAAGATGCGGCGGCGGTACTTGCCGGCGAACAGTCCAGCGGAACTTTTGTTTCTGTTCCCGGCGAGACCGAAGAACTGAAAGAAAGATTTGCCGCCAGAATTGAAAATATTGAGGAGCTTGATGAAGTTAAAAATCCAAGTATTCCTGGCGATATTAATAATTCAAAATATAAAAGAGCAAGAGTTAGCATTAGTTGGTCTGTGGAGAATTTTCAGGATAATATTCCAACTTTAATTTCCACTTTGCAGGGGAATCTTTATGAACTGCGCCAGTTTACCGGATTAAAATTCGATGATTTTGATCTGCCTCACTGGTATATGGGAAAATTCCGTGGGCCGGCTTTTGGCGCCGATGGAACAAAGCAATTAGCAGGCGTTAAATCGGACCGGCCAATGATTGGTACTATTATTAAACCAAGTGTCGGTATGTCTCCTGAAGATACGGCGGCGCTGGTAAAAGAACTTATAGAAGCGGGAATCGATTTTATTAAAGATGATGAATTAATGTCTTCTACCGCAAATTCCCCATTTAAAAAAAGAGTGGAATTGGTAATGAAGGAGATTAATGATTTTCAACAGAAGACCGGAAAAAAAGTGATGTATGCTTTTAATATTTCCGGGGATCTGGATACTTTGAAGAATAATTACGAAACCATAGTGAAAAATGATGGTACCTGTGCCATGATAAGTATTAACAGTGTTGGCTGGGCAGGCGTAAAGGCAATAGCCGATATGGGAAAACTGTCAATTCACGCCCATCGTAATGGTTGGGGGATGATTAACCGGCATCCTATGCTGGGTATTAATTTTCCTGCTTATTCGAAGTTATGGCGTTTGGCAGGAGTCGATCAATTGCACGTGAACGGGATTCGGAATAAGTTCTGGGAATCGGACGAATCTGTGATACGCTCTATTAAATCCTGCAGTGACAGGTTTTTAGATCATAAAGAACTGTTGCCGGTGGTTTCTTCCGGGCAATGGGGCGGCCAGGCTTTCGATACCTGGAAATTTACCAATACCACAGATTTATTATATATGGCGGGCGGCGGAATTATGGCGCATCCTTCAGGCCCTGCGGGAGGCGTTCGAGCTTTAACACAGGCGTGGGAAGGAGCGGTTTCCGGAAAATCTTTGGAAGAAACCGAAAAAGCACATAAAGAATTCGCTGAGTCAGTTCAGAAATTCGGAAAAAAATAATGGCACAAGATCATAAACTCTTACTGGTATTTTACGGTGACGATTTTACCGGTTCTACCGATGCGCTGGAGTTTATGACCAGGGCAGGAGCGAAAACAATGCTTTTTATGGAACCTCCCACCACCGAACAACTCGAAAATTTTAAGGATCTTGATGCTATAGGAATTGCGGGAATGACCCGTTCTATGGATACTTCCACGATGAGCAAAACGCTTGAAGAGGATTTTAAGAAGATCTCAGCTTTAAATCCCAGGCATGTTCATTATAAAGTCTGCTCCACTTTTGATAGCTCCCCTGAAATTGGCAATATCGGGGTAGCGATCAGGGAAGGTTTTAAGCAGTTTAATAATAAATTTACTCCAATATTGGTAGCCGCTCCGCATCTGGGCAGATATATGGCTTTTGGGAATCTCTTCGCCCAAATGGGAATTGGCAGCAGCGGTGAAGTTTTTCGAATAGATCAGCATCCATCTATGTCGAGACACCCGGTAACGCCCGCTAAAGAAGGAGACCTTCGGGACCACCTTGCTTTACAATGCGATTATAGATCGGGACTTATAAATTTGCTGGATCTTCAGCTTTCTTCGGAAGAAATTCAGCAGAAGCTTAAGGTTCTCTCAGATGAAAATGAAGTGGTTTTTTTCGACGGAATCTATGAAGAGCAGATGAAAATCCTGGGAGGACTTTTAGAAAATTCGGTAGAAGAAGGGAAATCATTGTATACGGTAGGTTCTTCAGGAGTAGGAAAAGCATTGGGTGATTACTGGCAACAAAAAGGTCAATTTTCAGAAAAAACAGATTGGCAAGAGCTAAAAGAAAGCAAACCAATTTTGGTGCTTTCAGGAAGTGTAAGTCCGGTAACGGAAGATCAAATTAACTATGCCATTAAAAACGGTTTTGCTGAAGTTGCCGTAGAACCTGAGTTTTTAGAAGCTAAAACGGAAGATTTTATTCAGAAATATTCTGAAAAAATTATTCAACTATTAGAACAAGGGAAAAGTGTCATTTTCCATACTTCAAAAGGTCCTGACGATTCAAGACTTCAGAAAACTAAAACTATAACCGGAAAATTAGATTGGGATAGCCTGCAGTCACGAAGAGAACTTCCAAAAAGATTCGGTGAAATTCTTGGGCAAACTGCAAAAAGAGTGCTTTCAGAATACAAACTGGAAAGACTCATTATAGCCGGTGGGGACACTTCCAGTTATACCGCCAGAGAATTGGGAATTGAAGCTGTGGAGATGGTCGCCCCGCTGGTAAAAGGAGCTCCACTGTGTCGCGTGTATGCCAAAGGCTCTCCGGTAGACGGTATGCAAATTAACCTTAAAGGCGGGCAGGTTGGTGACCGAACTTATTTTGTTGATTTGAAGAAAGGAAAATTAGAGTAGAAAAATTAAATATAAGGAATTATGAGTAAGAGATTAGCATTGATCCATACTTCGGCGACTTTAGTGCCGATATTCCAGGATCTGGCAGATAAATATTTAAAAGATAAGGACATCAAAATTTTTAATATCGTTGATGACAGCCTGATCAAAAATACAATCGAAAGAAATAAACTTACACCCGATACCTCCAGGCGCGTGGTAGATTATATAGGTTCGGCTGAAGAAGCCGGCGCCGATTACGTAATGGTGACCTGCTCCTCCATAGGGGCAGCGGTAGAATCTTCAGAGTCACTGACTTCCATTCCGGTATTAAGAGTGGACAGGCCTATGGCCGATAAAGCAGTCGCGCAGGGAAAAAAAATTGGCGTGGTTGCGACGCTGCCAACTACTCTGGAACCTACAAGTGACCTGGTACGCCGCCGTGCAATTGCAGCAGGAAAAGAAATTGAGCTTACTTCCAAATTGTGCGAAGGTGCTTTTGAAGCATTGATGGGTGGAAATCCTGAGGAACATGACAAAAAAGTGGCTGCTGCATTAAAAGAACTTGCTACAAAGGTAGATGTGATCCTGCTGGCCCAGGCTTCGATGGCCCGGGTGGTAGACCAGCTGGATGAGGCCGATAAGAAAGTGCCTATTCTGGCCAGCCCGCCGGTAGCTATGGAATATCTGGCCGAGGTTCTTTAATATGGCAGCATTATACCGATATGCTTTATGGCTTGGAGTTGCTTCCGGAGCAATGATCCTGATATTCTGGATATTCGGTTTTGCCGGTTTAATTCCGGCCGCTTCGGTAGTAGCAGCGGTATTAATCGCTTTGGGATTGGGATCTGTAGAAACACTGAAGTCGTACCAATACACCGCCTGGATCATTGTAGCAATCGTATGTGGAATGCTATATCCCTCTGCCTTTTTGCAGTGGGGCGAGTTTGATCTTCGCAATCCGTGGTTGATTTTAATAGTGGTGCAATTAGTTATGTTCGGAATGGGTACCCAGATGAGCCTGAAAGATTTCTCCGGATTGAGAACCATGGGTAAAGGTGTTCTAATCGGTCTTATATGCCAGTTTTCTATCATGCCTGTAATCGGTTTTCTGCTTACCAGGATTTTCGATTTTGAACCGGAAATTGCCGCGGGAGTGATCCTGATTGGTTCCTGTTCCAGCGGCCTGGCTTCTAATGTAATGGTTTACCTGGCCAATGCCAACCTTACGCTTTCCATAACCCTTACGGCTATGGCAACTCTATTGGCTCCTCTTATGACACCCTTTTTAATGAAAATGCTAGCCGGCACTTATGTGGAGATCAACTTTCTGGATATGTGTTTCCAGATCATCAAGATCGTGATCGTTCCCATTGGGGCCGCACTTCTTTATGATGGGATGAAAGGATCTTTGAAATTCAGGAAAATCGTAAATGTGGTATCTTTTATTTCCGCAGCTTGGCTTCTGGCGATGACCTTCGGGTTATGGGATTATTTTGAAGCTTCTTTTAGCGGTACCGCCCTTGAAATTATCAGCTTAAGCAACTTCTTGTTCGGCGCAGTGATCTTCGGAAATTTATATTACAGGATCTTTAAACTCTATCCGAAGGTGCAAAATTTCATGCCGGTAATTTCGATGTTTGGAATTGTTTATTTTACCACGGTGACCACGGCGGCAAGCCGGGATAATTTGCTTGCTATAGGTTTATTCCTTTTGCTTGCTTCAATTCTGCATAACTCCCTGGGTTATACATTAGGATACTGGCTAAGCAGATTAATGGGGCTGGATACGGATTCTTCCCGTACTGTGGCGCTGGAAGTAGGAATGCAGAATGGCGGAATGGCCTCGGGACTTGCGGGAGTTATGGGAAAACTGGCAACATTGGGACTAGCTGCAGCGGTTTTCAGCCCCTGGATGAACATTTCAGGTTCTCTACTGGCAAATTACTGGCGAAAAAAACCTACTTCGGAAGATTAACATAGCACAGAGACAAGACGGTGCAGGATGGTTTAACCTTAGTATTTCCTAAATTTAAAGCATATTAGCCTTCATCAAATGAATTTATCAAAACCTTTTCTACTTTTTTTAATTTGTAGTTTCTGTATTCAGGCGAATGCACAGATAGAATTACCAGCCTTATTTTCAGATAATATGATCCTTCAGCAGCAAACCGAAGTACCTGTATGGGGCTGGGGAGATAAAAATTCAGAATATAATATTACTACTTCCTGGAGCCAGGAAACCTATTCAGTAAAAACTGATGAGTCAGGCCGTTGGAGTACAAAAGTCAGTACACCTGAGGCAGGTGGCCCATATACACTGAAAGTAAGTAAAGGAAGTCAAAATAAGATAATTCAAAATGTGCTGATTGGAGAAGTATGGCTTTGTTCGGGTCAGTCGAATATGGAAATGCCTCTGAAAGGTTTTCCAGGGCAACCTGTTGAAGGCGGGAACGAAGCAATAGTCCGTTCAAAAAATAATAAGATTAGATTAATAACCATTCCGCGCGATTCCAAAGTGGAGCCGAAAAAAGATTTTGAAGGCAGCTGGAATGAAGCTTCTCCAAAATACGTTGCAGATTTTAGCGCCACGGCCTGGTATTTCGGATCTCTAGTACAGGAAGTGCTGGAGGTGCCGGTGGGACTTATTCATGTTTCTTACGGCGGTTCCAATGTGGAAGCCTGGATGAGCAAAGAAATGCTAAAGGATTTTGACAGTATTGCCGTTCCGGAAAATCAGGAGGCTATTGGTGAACCTAACAGAACGGCAACTGCACTTTACAACGGAATGCTGTCTCCGGTAATTGGTTACGGAATCCAGGGCGCCATCTGGTACCAGGGAGAATCTAATTATGACCGGCCTTTCCAGTATCGCCATTTATTTAAAAAAATGGTGAAGGACTGGAGAGAAGAATGGGAGCAGGGGGAATTTCCATTTTATTTTGCGCAGATCGCCCCTTTTGATTACAGCGCTTTTACTCCAGATACTATTGTAGAAAAATATAATTCGGCTTATGTGAGGGAATCCCAATTGAAGGCTTCTCATGAAATTCCAAATTCCGGCATGGCGGTTTTAATGGATGTGGGGGAAAAGGAAAATATCCATCCGGCCCAGAAGAAAAAGGGTGGTTATCGCCTGGCTTATCTTGCCCTGGCTAAAACTTATGGAATGGAAGGTTTTGAATACGAAAGTCCTGAATTTAACTCCCTGGAAATCAAAGACACTTCGGTAGTCGTTTCTTTTAATAATGTGCCGAACGGAATTACTTCTTTAGGTAAGGAGGTTAAAGGATTTCAAATTGCCGGTGAAAACAGGGTTTTTTATCCTGCGAACGCAGTTGTGAGACGCAAATCAATAGTGCTTTCTTCTCCAAATGTCAATAAACCGGTAGCCGTTCGATATTTATTCAAGAATTATGCTGAAGCCGAATTATTCAGTGTAGGAGGATTGCCAATTTCTTCATTCCGAACAGACGACTGGTAAGATTAACTAATTTGAAACAGCACATTTTAACTATATTATTCTTTACCTGCGCTTTTCTGCAGGCCCAGGTCCCGGAATTAGAGGATTACAATCCGCTATGGACATCTCAAAGCAAGAATAGTTCAGAGTCCATGCCTGTGGGCGGTGGCGATATCGGGATGAATGTATGGGTTGAAGATGGTATTGTTTACGCATATTTCTCCCGAAGCGGGACCTTCGATGAGCATAATACTTTTTTGAAGTTAGGAAGATTAAAATTAGAATTAGAGCCCAATCCTTTTGATGGTTCCGAAGGTTTTCAGCAGGAGCTGGTGTTGAATGACGGATATATAAGTATTCAGCAGAATACCACGGAAGTAAAATTCTGGGTAGATGTCTTTAACCCGGTGATCCATCTGGATATTGATAGCAATGAAAAAATTGAAGCCAGGATTTTCTATGAAAACTGGCGTTACAAAAACCGGGAGGTAAAAGGAAGGGCCAATAATGCCAATTCTTATAAATGGGCACCACAGGGAAACATCATCACCTACGCCGATTCGATAAGATTTGAAGAAAAAGGAGTGTTGTTTTATCATCATAATAGAGATTCTACCGTTTTTGATGTGGCGGTAAAGCAGCAAAAGATGGAATCGGTAAAAGATCAAATGATGAATCCTTTAAAAAACCTCACGTTTGGAGGGTTAATGCATGGTAAAAATTTTGAACCGGCCGGGACATCAGAAGGAACTTACCAGGATACAGATTTTAAAGGATTTGTACTGGAAAGTAAAGATGCCTCTAAAAAGCATCAGGTTTTAATTCAGCTTTATACGAGCCAGAGCGATAATATTGAAAACTGGAAGCAAAATTTATTCTCTTCAATATCGGCATATAAAGATCAGTCGAAAACGGCTGCCAAAAAATCTCAGAAATGGTGGAATAACTTCTGGGATCGCAGTTTTATTTACACTCAGAAGAATAACTCCGAAGAAAAAGATTCTGTGTATCAAATAGGTCGAAATTATCAGCTATTTCGGTACATGCTCGGCTGTAATGCGTATGGGGAATATCCTACAAAATTTAATGGAGGTCTGTTTACCTATGATCCCGTGTTTGTAGATTCTACTCAGAATTTCACCCCAGATTTTCGGAACTGGGGCGGGGGAACGATGACTGCCCAAAATCAGCGGCTTGTTTATTTTCCTATGCTGAAAAGTGGCGATTTTGATATGATGCCCGCACAGTTTAAATTTTACCAGCGGATGCTGAAAAATGCCGAATTGCGTTCCGAAGTTTATTGGGATCACGACGGTGCTTCCTTTACCGAACAGATCGAGAATTACGGTTTACCAAACCCTTCTGAATATAGCTGGGACCGGCCGGAAGATTACGATCCGGGCATGCAATACAATGCATGGCTGGAGCACCAGTGGGACACAGTGCTGGAATTTGACAAAATGATGCTGGACCAGTATTATTATGCGGGTAAGAATGTGGAGGAATACCTGCCGTTTATTATGAGCAGCCTCAGGTTTTTTGATGAACATTACCAATACCTGGCGGGAAAGAGAGGCAGGAAAAAGCTGGATGCTGAAGGAGATTTGGTGCTGTATCCCGGTTCAGCAGCTGAAACCTACAAGATGGCCTATAATGCCAATTCCACGATTGCAGGGCTTCAGGTAATTACTGAGAAAATGCTGGACTTACCTGATGACTATCTTTCAGCAGACCAAAGAACTTATCTTCAGGAATTCCAGGAGCGCATTCCTCCATTAAATTTCAGGGAAATAGAAAATCAAAAAGTTCTTGCTCCCGCAAAAAGCTGGGAAAGGATTAATAATACCGAAGTCCCGCAGTTATATCCCGTGTATCCCTGGGGAATATATGGTATTGGCAAACCTGAGCTGGAAATTGCCCGAAACACCTGGAAACTGGATCCTGATGCTCAAAAATTCAGAAGTCATGTCGGCTGGAAACAGGATAATATTTTTGCAGCAAGGTTAGGCCTTACTGATGATGCCGCGAAATATACAAAGCTGAAAATGGCAAATTCCGGCAGGCGTTTTCCTGCATTCTGGGGCCCCGGTTTTGACTGGGTTCCGGACCATAACTGGGGAGGATCGGGGATGATTGGACTGCAGGAGATGCTTTTACAAACTGCCGGAGATAAGATTTTGCTTTTTCCGGCATGGCCCAAAGACTGGAACGTACATTTTAAATTACATGCCCCGGGGAATACAGTAGTGGAAGCAAAACTAGAAGGTGGACAAATGAAGCTTTTAAAAGTTGTTCCTGCGGAACGGGAAAAGAATATCCAAAATATGCTGTTTAAATCTAATCAGAAACTGGAATGAAACTTTATAAAATTCAATTTATAAATCACATTACAAGAATTATTTGCCTAATTCTGCTGAGCAGTTGTAACAATTCGGAAGATAATAAAGTACAAGCTCGGGCATCGGAGTCTCCTACTCCTAAACAGATTGCCTTTCCAGGTGCTGAGGGCTTTGGAAAATATTCTACAGGAGGCAGGGGAGGTAAAGTTGTAAAGGTGACTAACCTTAAGGACCTGGATGAAGATGGGAATCCGGTGCCTGGCAGTTTTAGGGCAGCATTAAATACTGAAGGAGAGGAGCCTTTAACTGTAATTTTTAATGTTTCAGGGAATATTGCGCTGGAAAAAGAACTGAAAGTAAAAAGATCGAATTTGACCATTGCCGGCCAGACTGCCCCGGGAGATGGCATAACTATAAAAGATCATACTATTAAACTTTCAGGTGAAAATTTAATAATCCGTTACATCCGGTCCAGGCCGGGAGATCTCAACAAGGCCGAAACCAGTGCTTTAAATATAGAGAATGCCAAAAATGTTATAGTAGACCATTGTTCCTTAAGTTGGTCTGTTGAAGAAAATATGGGTTTTTACGATAATGTGAATTCTACGGTGCAATGGTGTATTCTTAGTGAAGGCTTGTACGATTCTTACGATCCTAAGGGAAAACGCAGTTACGGCAGTCAGTGGGGAGGGCAGTATTCTTCTTATCACCACAATCTTTTTGCTCATAATTACAGCCGTTCTCCCAGAATTAATGGTAGTAGGGCACATGATACTATTGCGCTCGTAGATTTCCGCAATAACGTAATTTTTAACTGGGGAAGAAGTGGTGCTGTTTATGGCGGAGAGCAGGAAATTCCAGGCGGAGAGAATAGAACCAATTTTGTGAATAATTATTATAAACCAGGACCAGCGACTGCAGATGAACTTTATTTTGCTGCTCCTTCAACGGTAACTGCAGGAGATGAGGCTCAAGGTTATGGCCAATGGTATTTCTCAGGAAATCATATGGAAGGTGTAGAAGGCGGTATGAATAAGGACAACTGGAGGGGAGTGGATATAGAAGAGGTAGGCTCTGTAGAGAATATTCGCTCAGAACAGGAGTTTAAGGTTTCCCCTGTTGTAACTCACTCTGCACAAGAAGCTTTCAGGATGGTTTTAGAAAATGCCGGAGCCACTTTGCCGGAACGTGATGAAGTGGATGAGCGTATTGTTGCAGAAATCAGAGGAAATGTAGAAATAACCGGGAATGGGATTATCAATTCTCAATCTGAAGTGGGAGGCTGGCCAAAACTGGAAAGTTCATCTGCGCCCGAAGATACAGACAAAGATGGAATACCTGATGAATGGGAATTGAAAGAGGGACTGGATCCTGAAAATTCAAAGGATGGAAATGAGGTTGCTCCAGGTGGTTATACCAATCTTGAGATTTACCTTAATGAATTAGTTGAAAAGAAGCCTTAACCAAGATACTTCCGAGAGAGTTCAATTTAAAGAACTGATTATTCAAATAATAGCCATAATGTCTTTTCTCCATAAAATTCTGCCGAAGCTAATAAAGAAGCGGAAGGTTTTAATATTGTTATTGTGTAACTCAGTTTTATCTGTCCACGCGCAGGTGTACGATATGGTTGTGGCAAAAGATGGGTCTGGAGAATTTACCACTATACAGGCTGCCCTGGAAAAGCTGCCTTGCAACAACGAAGGACGCAGTCTTATATTTATAAAAGATGGACTATATAAAGAAAAGATCTGGCTCTCTCCAGATATGAAGAATGTGAGCCTGATTGGTGAATCACCAGATGGGGTAATTATTAGCTGGAATGACTATAGTGGGAAAACAGCAGCTATGAGTACAGCAGATTCATACACCTTTTTAGCAGAGGGAGATGGTTTTTATGCTGAAAACCTGACGATTGAGAACACGGCAGGTGAAATAGCGCAGGCAGTGGCAATAAGAACAACAGGAGACAGGCAGATTTTTAAAAATTGTAAATTCCTCGGTTTCCAGGACACTTACTACGCCCATAAAAAACGTCAATATAACTTCCAATGCTACATAGAGGGTGCTACAGACTTTATTTTTGGTGATGCCACAGCAGTATTCGAAAATTGTGAAATTCATGCTTTAGAGGGAGGACAATATATAACCGCCCCGAACGATACCAAGCTCATTTCAACCACTCCTTCTGGGAAGAATTTTTATCATGGATTGCTTTTCCTGGATTGTTTGCTCGCGGCTGATGCCAAGGTGGCAAAAAATAGCTACTATCTTATGAGGCCCTGGGGAGCACCGGCCTCAGCAGTGTTTGTTAATAGCAGGATGGGGGATCATATAAATGATAAAGGCTGGTCAGCGTGGGACGGTAATAAGAATCATCTTTCCGGAACTTTTGCAGAGTATAAAAGTAAAGATCTTTCCGGTGCTTTGCTGGATGTTAGCCGCCGTGCAGATTGGAGTAGACAGCTTACCAGGGAGGAAATGGAGCATCTTTATAATCTGGATTATTTTTTGCGTAAAGATGGAGAGGCGTGGAACCCGGAAGTTTTGACTATATCTTTACCTGCACCTGTAAACCTGAAAAAGAGCAGTTTTCCCAATACCTTAGAATGGAAAGCTGTGCCGAAGGCCAGGGGTTATGTTATTCTGAGAGATAATAAAGTTGTGGGATTTTCGGCAACTAATATATACCAGGAAAAAACCATAGATGTCACTAAAATAGATCAATATTCTATAAAAACAGTTTCTGAGAACGGCAATATCAGTACTTCTTCTAAGCGGTAATTATGTACTGCAATTAGGAAATCCTCCTTGTAATTAACGCACAGAGCAGTACGGTACAGGACGCTTGTTCTTCATTATAACTATAAATTAGAAGCGCTTCTAAGCAGCAGAGATTTAGAAATGGTTTTCTTTAAGACCTTATCTGGGCTATTTGAGATGGGAAGAGGTGATCTGGTATTAAGCATATCAAAATATAAAATATTTTAGAGAGATGGATAGCTGACTTCAATATTTGGCTATTCTTTATTAGAATATATCTCAATGGACTTTTAAAATAAATTTTAGATGAACTATAAAAGAAACGGAATAACATTATTCCTGGTTGGTTTATTGGTAGTTAACACCAACTGCCAGACTCCAAAAAAATCGACTAATTTCAAAAGCATTAAAACAGATCTTGATTTCTCCGGAAGGCGTGTAGAGGAGGTAAATGATCCCAGATATGTTTCCTGGCCTATAGAAGATGGTCAGCAGGCAGAAAAAAAATTTGGAGATGTTAATGTAAAATTTTCTGGAAATATAAATTCCGGTTGGTATAAAGTAGGGGTGCAGGCACCACACTATGCAAGGCTGGTCAGCGATGGGTTAGTTTCAGACGGTCCCCTGGAAATGACAGTTTCCGGGCTTGAAGCCGGTACACATAGCTTGTTGACCTTTCATAATACATTTGATAATCCGGAAGCTAAAAGCTTTGCACCGGTAAATATTTATATAAATGAAGAAAAAGTAAAGACGGTTAGACCTTCAAATCGTACAGATGCTATTATAAATTCATCGATGGCATATCTTCAATTTGAGGTAGAAAATGGAAATCCGGTAAATATTAGGTTTGAAGCCGATTCTGAAGCTAACGCCGGTAATGAGATTATCGTGCTAAACGGTTTTGAACTTGATGGCCAAAATATGATGAATCAGGCCAGAACTCCGCAGCCCGGAAATGCAGATGAGCATGTAACGGTAGATGATAAACTCGTTCTGCAATGGGAGTCTCCAGAGGGTATTGAAAACCATAAACTTTACTTTGGAAAGGATAAGGATGCGGTACTAAATGCAACAAAAGATTCAAACCTTTTCAAAGGTGATATGACTGACAATAAATACGAAGTTTCAGATCTTTACTCGATGGATACCTATTACTGGCGTGTAGATGAAGTGGACGGGGATGGTGAAATTACACAAGGTGAGGTATGGTCTTTTAAGCCGGCTCAACTGGCTTTCCCCGGTGCCCAGGGCTACGGAAGATTTGCCATTGGAGGGCGTGGAGGAAAGGTGGTGGAAGTAACAAACCTTAAAGACGAAGGGCCGGGCAGTTTGCGTTATGCTGTGGAAGATGTAAAAGGTCCCAGAACTATTGTTTTTAATGTTTCCGGTAACATTGAACTGAAATCCAGATTGGTGGTAAGCGATCCTTATGTTACTATTGCAGGGCAAACTGCTCCGGGAAAGGGAATTACCCTGTCCAGAGCGCCAATTGGATTAACGGGAGATGATGGTATCATTCGCTTTTTAAGAGTAAGAATAGGAGCCGGGCGTACCTATGATGGAATGGGGCTTACTGGAGCTAACCACAGTATCATTGATCACAGCTCTATAAGTTGGACTATAGACGAATCCTTCAGTTCCCGGGGGGGGCATAATATTACCCTACAGCGAACTTTAATTTCAGAAGCGCTGAATGTAGCTGATCATGGTAAATATGAAAAAGGGAAAATGCATGGATACGCCGCAACTATTGGTGGTGATATTGGTAGTTTTCACCACAATCTTCTTGCACATAATTACGGAAGAAACTGGAGTATGGGCGGAGGCCTTAACGGAGATGGCTATTATATCGGCCGCCTGGATATTCGTAATAATGTGGTCTATAACTGGGGTCACCGCACTACCGATGGAGGTGCACACGAGGTGAATTTCGTCAACAATTTCTATAAGCCGGGTCCTTCCACCTCATTGTTTTTTGCCTTAACAATGCAGCACGAAGGAGTGGGGTTAGGTTCTCAAAGAGCCTATTTTGATGGAAATATCATGCCAGGCACTTTTGGATTGGAAAACCAGGAAGAAGGAAGAAGGTCAGTGATCACTAATAATGAAAAGGTTGATTACGAAACTTTTTCAGATGAGCCATTTTTTCCTTCTTACGTAGACACACAGCCGGCAGAACTAGCTTATAAGAGTGTATTATCAGATGTAGGTTCTAACCTTCCGCTTGATAATCATGATAAACGTATCATTCAGGAAACCATAGACAGCACTTTTAAATATAAAGGAAGTAAAAGCAAACTCGCAGGTATGATAGATACAGAAGAAGATGCGGGTGGCTGGGAGAATTATCCTGAAGAGCATCGGTCATCAGATTGGGATAGCGATCACGATGGACTTCCCAATTGGTGGGAAAATGTAAAGGGCCTAAATGTGAATTCTAAAGAAGATGATTTTTCAGAAGCTAATTTAGATAAAGACAGTGATGGATTTACAGAACTGGAAGAATATTTGGACTGGATGGCTCAGCCGCATTATTTTCTGAAAAGTGGCGAAGAATTGAATATTCCCGTGGAAGAATTGTTTTTAGGATTTACAAATAAGCCAAAATACTCTGTCTCAGGAGGTGAAGCGACACTGCGGAATGGAGACTTTTATTATACGGGCAGCACAAATGGATTGCATGCATTCAGTATTGAAGTAGAAGATGCTGATGGGGATAGCATGCAGCGAACAGTGCATGTTTTTGTTGAATAATTTAAAATGTTGAACATGTTAAAGATAGTTTCAAGTTTATTACTATTCCTTGGATTTGGTAGTTATTGTGTAGCCCAGGGAAATGGTCTTGTGGCCAATTCAAAAAGTCCGCATTCAAAATTGCAAAGTCTGGGAATGGGAGACGTGACCTGGACCAATGGATTCTGGAAAGAGCAGTTTGATGTGGAGACAGAAAGTACCCTGCCGTTTATGTGGGAGCTATATCATAATGAAGATATAACACACGCCTATCGCAATTTTGAGATTGCAGCCGGTTTAATGAAGGGCACACATGACGGTCCATCTTTTCACGACGGTGATTTCTATAAGGTTTTTGAAGGCATGGCGTCTGTATATTCATCAACTAAAGATCAAGAATTGAACAGGCAGATGGATGAAGCTATAGCGCTAATAGATAAGGCTCAGCGGAGAGATGGTTATATCCATACACCCGTCCTTATTGAAGAGCGATGGGGTACTCTTGGGCCGGAGGAGCTTAAAAAGCAACTTGGTTTCGAAAAATATAATATGGGCCATTTGATGACTGCAGCCTGTGTTCATCATAGGGCTACGGGAAAAGATAATTTTTTGAATATAGCTATTGGTGTAGCCGATTATTTATATAAATTTTATAAAAAAGCCTCACCAGAACTGGCAAGAAATGCTATTTGTCCTTCTCATTATATGGGCGTGGTTGAGATGTACAGGACCACAAGGGATCCCAGATACCTGGAACTGGCAAATAATCTCATCAATATAAGAGGAACGACAAATGAAGGTACGGATGACAATCAAGACAGGATTCCCTTTCGGGAGCAGACCACAGCTATGGGGCATGCTGTCCGGGCGAATTATCTTTATGCCGGAGTAGCCGATCTTTATGCCGAGACCGGTGAAGATAAACTGATTGAAAACCTTCAGTCTATATGGCAGGATGTGGTTTACAGAAAGATGTATATCACCGGTGCCTGTGGCTCTTTATATGATGGTGTTTCGCCTGATGGTACCTCTTATAATCCGGTAGATGTGCAAAAAATCCATCAGGCATACGGCCGTCCTTATCAGTTGCCCAATGCCACTGCCCATGCGGAAACCTGTGCTAATATTGGTAATGTTCTATGGAACTGGAGGATGCTGCAAATTACCGGAGATGCAAAATATGCCGATATCGTTGAATTAGCTTTGTATAATAGTGTACTATCGGGAATAAATCTGGATGGAAAAAAGTTTTTATATAATAATCCGTTGAACGTATCAGATGATCTCCCGTTTAAACAACGTTGGGGAAATGAACGAAAAGGATATATATCTCTGTCAAATTGTTGTCCACCAAATGTAGCAAGAACCTTGGCCCAGGTAAATAACTATGCCTATAATCTTTCACCTGAAGGGCTATATGTTAATTTATATGGGAGCAATAAAATGGAAAGTAAAACGGCAGACGGTGAAAAGGTTGCTATTAAACAGGTTACAAATTATCCATGGAATGGCGAAATCACACTTACTGTTGAAAATGCTCCAAAAAATGAATACGGTATTTTCCTTAGAATACCGGGGTGGAGTAAAAATTCTTCAATTAGCGTAAATGGTGAAAAATTTTCTGATATGCCTAATGCCGAATCTTACTTCAGGATTGATCGTAGATGGAAGAAGGGAGATAAGATAAAGCTGGATCTACCCATGCCGGTACAGGTGATGCAGGCAAATCCTCTGGTAGAAGAAACCAGAAATCAGGTCGCTGTTAAAAGGGGGCCTTTGGTTTATTGCCTGGAATCTGAAGATCTTCCTGAAGATGTTAGCATCAACGAAGTTGCTCTTAATTTGGATTCCGGCTTTCATCCTGAGAATATCAGGATTCAAAACAGAGATTTGATAGGCTTGAATACGAAAGTTTCTTTTAATAATTCTACATTATGGGAAAATAAATTATATAAGCCGAAAGACAATACTTCTAAGGGAAATCATCCTGTTAGGCTTATTCCATATTTCGCCTGGGGGAACCGAGATGCCGAGGAAATGACAGTTTGGTTGTCCTACTAAAGAAGAAGAAATAACAATTAGGTTGAAGGCTGTGCTTTTAGGTTGAAGGCTGTGCTTTGCAGGATTAAATAAACCTGAAGGATATTCTCTGGACCTTTCTGGTAAGAACTAGGATATTACTATTCCTGCTAAACGTGAAAACTATCAAAAATTGCTGAGGTATTCGGAATTGAACCAGACCTGATTTAAGAAAAAAATGAGAGATTCAAAAATGTTCTTTCCGTTTCCCATTGTTTTATTGATGCTTTTTTCTTCCGTCATAAATGGTGTTGAAGAAGTAAAAGGAAAAAGTATTCCAGGATCCGCTCAGCAACTAGATCAAACTGAAAAAAAAGGAAATAGTACCTGGCAAGGATCTGATTTTGAAATTGAATCTAAAGGCTATGAAAGTTTTAAAACGGTAAAGTTTGGACAAGTATTATCAGGAGCAAATCATAATATAATGCGAGTGGCACCGGAAATTGAAGGGCTTACCGGAGTCAAAATACCTGCTGATAGGAATAAAAATGATCTGCATTCTCCATTAAAACTAAGCTTTATAGAGCCGGTGAAGGTGCTAATCGCAATCTTTGGGAACAAGAGTATCCAAAAATTTGATACGGAAAAGTACCAGCGATTGCTGGGCAATGCATTGACCGTTACAGGTTTGCCCGCTGCCAATATATATGCTGTTTCTTATCCAGCCGGTAGACAGGAAATAAATCTTGAAGGTTTGGGATCATTTACTATAGTGGGTGTTATAAAAAACGAACAGGATCTAATTAAACGGGATGTGGAATTACCTGACGGACGGCAATGGGATACCTTTATTATAGAAGGTTATTCAGATGAAAAACCTCTTTTTGAAATCCTTAGGGGGCCGGAAAAACCGGTGGTGGATGAAGGTATGCCTGGAACAGAAGGAATTCAGGGTGGATTTGAAGGAGGACGCTGCGTAAAAATTAATGGGATGTACCATATGTTTCCTACAGAGCGTGCCGGTGAAATAGGTGTGGAAGCTTATCACGATCGGATAAAAACCCGCATTGGCCATTGGACGAGTGACGATGCGATTAATTGGAAACGACAATCTACGCTTTACCAATCCAGTGGTAATTATGCCCTAACTGAAGACGATAACCCTATAAATGACCGGCGTGCCGCCATATGGTCTTTTATGCCCATTTTCAACGAAGAAGCAAATAGATGGTATGGTTTTTATTTAGCTTACACAGTTCATGAAGAAATAGAACCCAATCATTCTTTTGGTCGGATTTGGCAAGCAGAATCAGTGAAGGAAGGTATGGAAGGCATCGGTGGCCCTTATAAAGATAAAGGTATAATTATAGAGCCAGGGCTTAATTCTCAACCCTGGGAAGGCCGCCAGGGCGTAGCATCTTTTTTTCCTTTTAAAGTCGATAATCAATGGCTGGGGTTTTACAGTGGGGCTTACCCTTTTGATTCCTGGAAAGATTATCCTAAGAAAACGGGAGAAGGTTGGTTTGTAGGTCTTGCTGAGGCAGATAAATTGGAAGGTCCCTGGGCGCGCATGGATACTACGCTGAACCCAATTAAATCCATACACCCTAATTTCGTTGAAAACCCAATTGTAAGCCAATTATCAAATGGCCTTTATATTGCAATTTTCGATGGTGGCCCAGAAGGTTGGGGACATCATTTACCTAATATGATAGGCTATTCAATTTCTAAGAATGGATACAACTGGTCGGAGGCCCGATATGTACCAATAGAGACTAAAGTGAATAAATGGTGGGATATAATGCGTACACCACTCTGCCTGATACCGGAAGGGAATGATGTTTATACAATTATGTACGCAGCTATAGATTTAGATCGACGCTTCCATCCCATGGGCATGGTGAAAGTTAAATTGAATTCAGATGTTTTAGGTAGGTTCCAGAAATGATATAGATATTATAAATCATTTCTAAGACTTCAAATTAAATAATTTCGATATGAATAGTAATAATATATTAATAGCTCTCTTGTTATTATTGAATTTTTTCACACTAGAAGCTCAACAACTTGCATTTCCCGGTGCCGAAGGATTTGGGGCCTACTCGAAAGGCGGGCGTGGGGGAGAAGTTCTGTATGTGACAAATCTTGAGGATAGCGGTCCTGGGAGCTTTCGTTGGGCAGTGGAGAAGAAAGGCCGGCGTACCGTGGTATTTGATGTTTCAGGTACCATTGTTTTGGAAGATGATATTCAATTAGAGAATCCATATATTACCATCGCGGGACAGACAGCTCCAGGCTACGGCATCGCCTTTCGGGACGCCAAGCTCCGAATAGGTACGCATGATGTAGTGGTTCGTTATATTCGGATCCGGTTGGGTGACGTGGGTGATGGAGGTGACGCCATTTCAATTGGAGCAGGAGAAAACATTATTATCGACCATTGTTCTGCTAGCTGGAGTACAGATGAGGTTCTTTCCGCCTCCACGCGGGAACCTCGCCTGACCAAGGTCACTGTACAATGGTGCTTCATCACCGAAGGACTTAATCCTGAAAATCATGGTTACGGATCTTTAATCCGCGGAACCGGTGGCGCAAAATACAGTTTTCTGAACAATCTTTACGCCCACAACTACGGACGCAATCCGCGGCCGGGAAACTATAATACCAATTCACACAATGAAGATCCTGAAGGCTTGCTGCTCGATTTCAGGAATAATGTCATCTATAACTGGGGTGGGGGACATGCCGGGTACAATGCCGATGAACAAAGCGTTACTCGTCTCAACTATGCTGGTAACTATTTGGTTCCTGGACCGGATTCAAAACTTACTGGGATCGCTTATTCCACGGGTTCTCCATATAATCGTGCTTATTTTGCCGGTAATTACTACAACGGAAAGCTTTCCGAGGATCCCTGGAGCCTTGTAGATTTTGACCACAGCTGGACAAAAAACCAAGTAAAGGCTTATAAGCAAAATCTACCCTTTGAGTCAGGTCCGGTGGAAACAAAAAAAGCTACAATAGCGTATAAAAAGGTGCTGGAATCTGGTGGTGCCAGCTTGCCAAAAAGAGATGCAGTAGACAGCCGAATTGTGAAGGACGTTAAAAATCGTACAGGTAAGATTATCAACAGCCAGAAAGATGTGGGTGGCTGGCCTACATTGAAATCTGGTCCTGCTCCTTCTGATAAGGACAGAGATGGTATGCCCGACAATTGGGAACTTGAAAATGGTCTTAATCCAGGTAATGCTGAAGACAGAAATAAGGTAACGGAAGATGGATATACTATGTTGGAGAAATACCTGAATAGTATAAAATAATTTTATTAGAAAAATTTGTGGTTAACTTGGTCATGGGAAAATTAATTTTGTGAAAGGTTCGGGGTTTTTATTCTCAACCTCCATTCACATAGCCTTTTAGAGGCTGCCTTAGCTTAATAATTCTTATCTAAACTGTGGTGAATATTATTAAATTTTTGTTAGCTATTAGTGTTGTATTGAATTTAAAAATAAAATCTTCATGATAAAAATTTCCCTTCTATAGTAATTTGGTTATACCACAAAATAAACCTGATATGAGTTTGACTTCAATAGGTAATCTTTAATCAATTATTTCCAGAAGGGGAGGAGGTAAGAGCTATAGAGCCAAACTGTAAAAATTATTCCAGATAATTATAGATCATGGGTCGTTATTTATCGAATTCAACAAAAGCATTTTATCCTCCTTTTTACATAAGCTTTAAAACGACTTGTAGTTTGATGTAATACTATTTGCAAATAGTATTACATAATTACTTCATGAGATTTTACAAATATGATGCTATCTATTCAAAAGACGGATAAAGGTGTTCAACCTACAATTACATAATTTGTTTGGTGGAAAGAGTCAAAGGTAACATTTATAAGCTGACAATAAGAGAGCAATGGCATTATCCCTCTTGTGGCTCTACTTAATCAGAAATGTATGAAATGGGACCAGTTTGTTTCGCTATTGAAAAAATTGCACCAAATTATAAGGTGTTTAAATTTCCGATTGAACAATAACAGGAGAGAATTATAATTGGCTGAAAAAATATAGGTTGATAAGGGGAAATGGGAATTAAAAACTTAGTGTATATGGTGATTTGCAGTAAGGTACAGGATAGCATTATTATATTTAAAAATAAATTGTAATTCCATTAAATGAATTTTTAAGATTTGACTTCGCTTAATATTGTTAAATACTAATATGAAAAACCCGGATTTAAGTTTTAGCCTCATTTGTTCTTTGAATCTTTCTTTATGTGTTTCTGCTAGAGATAACAATAAGAATTCATTCAAAGGTGGTAATCAACCTAGATAATAGCGGCCCAAAAATTTATGTGAATCAGGCTCCAGTATTGCTGGGATTAATGAATTTAAAATGCTCATTAATGTTCGTAGAATTGTTACAAATTTTAGTCAGAATAAAATTCAGCAGATTATCTTTTACGGTTATTTTTTTCCTGGTGTTTCTCTTTACTACTGTTAATGCCCAAAAGGTAAAGTTAACAGAAGAAATCTGGAATGGAACGGGCTGCTATAAAATTGAAATGCCAATGGGTACTGTTTATTTTGAAAAAGAGGATGGTGTATCAGGATTCAAAAGTTTTATTGATAATGAAGGGAATGATTGGATTGCATCTAATATGGAACCAGGTCCTAATGGAGATTTCAGAGGTTTTCCCAACACTGTAAACAATTTTGGGCATGCTGGCCGTGATAGTGGGTCGACTACAAGGATAATAAAAAATGTAACCGAAGGAGACCTGGTGATTCTGGAATCAAAGAATCCTGATTTTACTTTTCAGTACTGGTTCTTTCCAGACCGTGTTGTGGTTAAAGTGATAGAATCTCAAGGAGATTATTCTTTTCTATATGAAGGAGTTGTAGGTGGTTCTTCTGAGGCAGAAGATTATTTTGTTACGCCCGATGGGGAAAAGCATACTCCTCGTGGGAAGTTTAAAGATTTTACACCGGAATGGTATTATCTTGGTGATCCAAAGGTGAACAATTATCTTTTTCTTGCAAAATCGCCCAATGATGATGCTCCCAACGAGAACCATCGCCAAATCAGAGAAGGAAACGTTCATAATATGGACCTTTATAGTTTTGGCCGTACCGGGCCAGAAGATGGCTATGAAATTTACGGGATGAGCGGTAACGAACATATATGCATTATTGGGTTTATTAGTGCTGATAAAGACCATGCTCAAATAGAATCAAAAATTGAAAGTTTTCTGAAAGATCCTTTTCAATCTGGAATTGATCATTGAAAATAAATTATCAAATATTTATTTTTTCTATCTGTTCCGGTGGTGAGGTTAGCAACGAGTTTTTATTGAAATAAAAAAATGCTTTAAACTTTCCTCCTGTGAAATATAAGATTTAATAAAGTTAAAGTTCATTTTTCTGCGAATGAGATCGTTGTTTCGTATAAATATTAGCATGGATAGCTTAACGAGCCGGGGATAGTGATAAAATGGGCTGCCAAATAAGTGGGGGATTATATATGGTGAAAAAATTCTGAAGTTTCTTCAGATGCAGGTTTAGATGTCAACCAAAGTTGTTATCGAACCCTTCACACAGTTGGATAGTTTATCTAATAATATAATATAATAAATATGTTTTCGACTAAAATTCAAAATTCAAAAAATAAGCTAAGGCATACTTACAAGATTAATATAGTCTTTGTTTTAATTTGCTTCATGTGTGCAAAAGAGGAACTAAAGAGCCAGATTTTGCAACCCGACAAACTTCAGGAATATGTTAAGTCCTTTAATGATATGTATGAAGAAGAGGTGGTAAATTATATTTCAGATGAGGAATCTTTTAAATGGCTCGAGAATAATATTCCCCTTTTTGAAGCTCCCGATCCTAAAATGGAAGAAATTTATTATTTCCGTTGGTGGACTTTTCGCAAGCATTTAAAGAAGACTTCGGAAGGTTTTGTTTTTACTGAATTTATTACTCCTGTAAGCCATGGGGGGAATTACAATACCATTAGTTCGGCTTTAGGACATCATATCAACGAAGGAAGATGGTTACACAATGATAAATATATGGATGAATATATTATTTTTTGGCTTATAAGGGATAAGTATGCTGAAAAATCTTTTCATCACAAGTTTAGTGGATGGCTGGCCCATGCCGTTTATCAGCGTTACCTGGTAAATAATGATGATGTGTTTTTAATCTCATTGATCAATGAGTTAGACGCAGATTATCTACAGTGGCAGGAGGAGAAAAGACTCCCAAATGGGATGTATTGGCAGTATGATGTGCGGGATGCTATGGAAGAATCTATAAGCGGATCGAGAACCGAGAAAAATATCAGGCCCACCATTAATAGTTATATGTATGGAAATGCTAAAGCTATGGCTAAAATGGCCAAAATGATAAACAGGGATAGCCTGAAAGAAGTTTACACTCAGAGAGCTGAAAAGTTACGAGAACTGGTGCACGAAAATCTTTGGAGTGAGGATGAAAATTTCTTTGAAGTTCGGCTGGAAAATGGCGAATTGGCCGACGTGCGGGAAGCAATTGGGTATATTCCGTGGTATTTTAACCTCCCTAAAGATTATCCTGAGTATGCAGAGGCTTGGAAACAAATCAACGATACTGAAGGCTTTAAAGCTCCGTATGGTCTGACTACCGCTGAACAAAGACATCCCGAATTTCGCACCCACGGGACCGGTACTTCCGAATGGGATGGAGCTGTGTGGCCCTATGCCAGTACCCAGACTTTAAAAGCCCTGGCAAATTTGTTGACGAATTACAGCGAAAATTTCATGACCAAAGAAGATTATTTTAGAGAACTGAAAAAATACGCAATGGCGCATGAAAAGGATGGAAAACCTTTCATTGGAGAATATTTTGATGAACAAACCAATGAACATTTACATGGAGACAAGCCCCGCAGCGTGCACTATAACCATTCTGGTTATGTAGATTTAATAATTAATGATCTCATTGGTCTAAAGCCGCGGGAGGATAATATATTAGAAGTAGAACCGCTTCTTCCTGAAGGACAGTGGGACTGGTTTTGTCTGGATAAAGTAAAATATCACGACAGGATTCTTACATTTCTATGGGACAGAAACGGTAAAAAATATGGAAGGGGTTCCGGTTTCCGAATTTTTGTTGATGATGAAGAGATTTTCCATGCTAATTCTTTGGGAAAAGTGATTGTAGATTTATCAGAGAGAAAATAAATACATGGCATTTATTGGTTGGAAGCTCAAAGGACAATTAAATCAATTAGTTCTGGCGTCTATCATTGCAGCTATCAATGGTCAGCATCAATAGTATTAGTGAATTTTAAAAATTATAAGAATGTCCGGAGCAACTTTACATGTTATAGATTACATTATTATCGCTATTTCTCTGATGATATCTCTTGCAGTGGGAATAAAATTTTCCAAAAAGCAGAAAGATACGAAGCAATATTTTGCAGCGGGTGGTAATATTCCTTCCTGGGCAATTGGTATGTCTATCTTTGCTACTCTTATAAGCAGTATATCTTTTTTAGCTTATCCGGGAGAAGGTTATTCCTCTAATTGGATTAGGTTAGTGCAGGGTATAATGGTGCCTTTGGTTCTTTTATTTCTTATAGGTTATATAGTACCGCTATATCGTAAAGTTATTGGGCTAAGTGCCTACGAATACTTTGAAAAGCGGTTTGGTTATTTTGCCAGGTTATATGGTTCCCTTGCTTTTGTATTTGCCACTTTTTCAGGAATGGGAACTGTGTTTTTTCTACTGTCCTTAGCTCTTTCAAGTATGACTGGTTTTAATATTCTAACAATAATATGGGTAGTAGGTATTGCTGTTGTCTTTCTTACTTTACTTGGGGGAATGGAAGCAGTGATCTGGCTTGATGTTATTCAGGGATTTTTATTGATTGGAGGTGGAATAATAGCAATTACTGTTATACTTCTAAATACTGAAGGCGGTTTCGGTACAATCTGGGACACAGCAATGGAAAATGAAAAAATAGGTTTAGGGCCCTTTAACTGGGATTTTGTAAACCTTACTTTCTGGGTAATGGCATTCAATGGCATTTTTTATGCAATTCAAAAATATGGAACCGATCAGACCATTGTTCAAAGGTATCTTACTGCTAAAACAGATAAATCTGCTATTAATGCCTCTATTTTTGGGGTGTTGATGACTCTTCCTGCCTGGACGGTATTTATGTTTATTGGAACGGCCTTATTTGCCTTTTATAAAGCTACCCCTTTAGCCTTACCTCCCGATATAAGACCGGATGCCGTCTTCCCGTATTTCATAACCACTCAACTCCCTCCGGGCTTAGTTGGGCTGATAATATCAGCGCTTATTTCTGCTGCAATATCAAGCCTGGATTCTGATCTTAACTGCCTGTCAGCTGTAGGTGTTGAGGACTATTACAGACGTTTTAAACCTCATAGCACCGATGCAGACCGGGTAAAAATGGGGAAAATTTTAGTTGTTTTGTCAGGATTAATTGCAATAGGTATTGCTACTATCTATGTCTATACAGACGATGAAGGAGTTTTAAGTATTGTTTTTATGTTATATGCCATTTTTTCTGGTGGTTTGGCAGGTATGTTTCTTTTAGGATTGTTAGTAAAAAGAGCTAATAAAAAAGGTGCCTATATTGGAATAATCACCTGTATATTATACACAGGGTATGCAATATTAACTTCTACAACAATAGGTTCAGGAGCAGAGGAGCGGCTATTGCTAGATCTTGGCTCCCTTAATTATACCCAACATAAATACATGCTGGGGGTTTATAGTCATTTGATATTGTTTTTCGTAGGCTGGGCTGCAAGTTATTTATTCCCATATCAGAAAGTGGATAATGATCTAACGTTCTATGGCTACCTAACGAGAAAAAGAAAGGGAGTGATTTAAATCTGCAGAACCTATGTAAATCCAGGCATCAATATTAATAGATTTTTACAGATTTCGATAAAAGCAAATTATAAGATCCCATGGAGATTCATTACTGAGGGAGCTTATAATAATTGGAAAATAGCAATAAAGGTACCTGAAAAGCAAATAAAAATTTACTGCTTTCGATAATTGTCTCTAATTCGACTCCAGTAATAGTTGTTGACTTATTTAAGAATTCTAGTGCAATAATATCGAATTCATTAACCAATCTTTAATAATTGAATTGGCCTAAAGCCGTGGAATATAGATTTACAAGGCAAAGAATTGAAATAGGCAGGTTTTTTTATTGAAAAATTAAGCTGTCTTAAATTGAGATTAAATGAAAAAAAAATTTTTCAAAGCAGGAGTTTTTCTGAGTATTTTCCTGAACGTGGGCATACTTTTCAGCCAGGAAAGGGTAATCATTAGCACCGATATTGGAGGTACCGATCCCGATGATTTCCAGTCGATGATCCATTTTTTGATGTATGCCGATCAATTTGAAACCGAAGGACTCATTTCTTCTCCCTACGGTGAGGGCCGTAAAGAAGATATTTTGGATATGCTTGATCTTTATGAGCAGGATTATCCTAAACTTGAACAACATTCCGAAAATTTTCCTACTGCCGATTACCTACGCTCCATTACTAAGCAGGGGAGCATTGAAGAAGCTCCCATAGAAGGTTGGTCTTCTTCGAATGAAGGTTCTGAATGGATAATTGAATGTGCAAAGCTGAAAAATAGAAAGCCGTTATGGATCCTTGTTTGGGGCGGAATTGAAGATGTAGCCCAGGCTTTACATGATGCCCCTGAGATTGCACCTGCCATTAGAGTATACTGGATTGGGGGACCTAATAAAAAATGGAGTGTGAATGCCTATAATTACATAGCTTCTAATTTTCCAGATCTGTTTATGATCGAAGCCAATGCTACCTACCGTGGATTTTTTATAGATAATAATCCTCACCGGGATACTTCCGTGAAAAATTTTTATAAATCTCATATCAAGAACAGAGGTGCCATGGGACGTGATTTTGGAAATT
Source organism: Autumnicola musiva (assembly GCF_031846585.1). Lineage (NCBI taxonomy): Bacteria > Pseudomonadati > Bacteroidota > Flavobacteriia > Flavobacteriales > Flavobacteriaceae > Autumnicola > Autumnicola musiva. The sequence goes on along the minus strand of NZ_JAVRHK010000010.1, from coordinate 67,813 downwards.
ATTATGGAGGAGTGATAAAAATGGGAGATACTCCTTCGGTTTTATATTTATTGAATGGGAACCATGAAAGCCCAGCCGGGCTAAGCTGGGGAGGAAGCTTTGTTCCATTAGAATACAGCGCCAAACGGGAATTTAACCGCCTAACTACCATAAATGATACTGTTCCTGTTTTCAGTGTAATGGAATGGGTGCTGGAAGCCCCAACTTCGGGAATAGGGGTTGGAGAACCAATCCTTACCATGGAAATAGCCGGTCAGCAATTCGATGGCTATTATATTGGCAACGGGCAATACAAATTAAGATTTGTAACCAAAACCACTGGAAACTGGAGTTATAAAATTCATAGTAAAATAGACGAATTCGACGGGTTGGAAGGGAAATTCGTAAGTGTAGATCCCTGGCCGGGAGCACCGCATCCGGATAATATGGGAAATTTAAATAACTGGTGGAGTGATGATCCTGATAATTTTGAAGGAATGTACCAGGGAGCAAAGACCATCTATAAATGGCGTGAAAAGTTTATGGCAGACTGGGCAGAGAGGTGGAGATGGCTCGGGGAATAGACTGCTAAACCATAGAAGAAAAAAATATTTTATGCAGGATAGAACAGGATGAAAGATAAAATGTGAAATTTTAGCTTAGATTAATATATATTATATAAAATTAACTTAATATTTTAAGCAAAATGAAAAAAAATTGCAAAATAAAAATTCTTTTCCTTAACTTTTTGTTCTTTAGTTTCGCAATGCTTGCTCAAGAAAAAACTGTGTCAGGTGAGGTAACAGATTCTAGGGGTATGCCTCTACCGGGAGTTAATGTTGCAGTTAAAGGAACGAACAGCGGTACACAAACCAACTTTGACGGAGAGTACTCTTTACAGGCTTCTCCCGGTGAAACCCTGGTTTTTTCTTTTATGGGTACGAAAACGATTGAGAGAACTATTGGAGAGGTGAATACCTATAATGTTGTTATGGAAGAAGATAGTGATCAACTGGATGAGGTTGTAGTGGTTGGTTATGGTTCTGTACAGAAGCGGGATTTAACAGGAGCCGTCTCAACAATAGGTAATGAGGATTTGGTAGCACGTGGTACTACAAGTCCAATGGCTGCCATGCAGGGACAGGTAGCCGGTGTGAATATTACTGCCAATTCTGGTCTTCCGGGTGCCGATTTTGATATTAACATCCGCGGGATTAATTCTCTATCTGGAGGGAGACCTTTATTTGTAGTAGATGGAATAATGACTGATAATATAAATTTTCTGAATCCAATGGATATCGAGCGAATTGATATTCTTAAAGATGCTTCTTCAACTGCAATTTACGGCTCTCGTGGCTCCAATGGAGTGGTAATCGTGACTACGAAATCTGGAGAAGGATTGGCAGGTGAAACACGCTTTTCCTATCAGGGGTTTGTAGGAGTCAAGGAAGTTTCTAATATGCCAGATTTTCACAATGCTGAAGAAGGAATCCTATGGACGCAAAACAGAGCGATTTCGAGGTCCTTATATCAGGGTGATCCCGTTGAAGATCTAGGTGATTATTATCACGGGTTTCCTTCTTCAGGAGAAGATCGTGAATTTTGGGAAAATGTTTTTGCAAATGAAAATTACTTCGACTGGACAGAAGAACTATTGAGACCAAGCATTCAGACGAATCACTTTATTTCTGCATCCGGGGGAACAGAAAAAGTAACTTTTCTTGTTGGTGCTGGTTACCAGGGTGATAATGGAAATATTGATGGGCAATACTATGATAAATACAACTTCAAAGCTAATGTTGATGCTAATGTTAATGATCAGATCAAAATGGGAGCTAATATTAATTTGGCATATTCTGAGCGGGAATTAAGAAGTGGAACAGTAATGCAACAATTATTTCGTGCCCCTAATTGGGCCCCGGCTTATGATGAGAATGGAGATGAAATCCTTCTTCCCCTAAGAGGGATGTCGGGGAATACAAGTCCTTTAGCTGACCTGAAGAATAGATTTAATGATGAAGACTTTTATGTGCTTTCAAATTTTTATGTGCAATTTCAACCTATTGACTGGTTGTCGTTAAGATCTACGTTTTCGCCTAATTTTCATTTAAATCGACATGGAGAATACTGGGATCCTGCTCAAACAAAGAGTGGGGCAGGAGCGCAGATGTCCAATTCTCAGGATTTTTCGTACATCTGGGATAACCATTTACGTCTTTCAAAAGATTTTGGTGATCATAGCTTTAATTATGATTTTATTTATTCTATGCAAATGGACCGTAATGAATACTTATATGGTTTTGGCTGGGATCTGCCGTTTAACTCTGAATTTTATAATGTAGGAAGTGCTTCTTCCTTAAATACCGCTAGTAGTTTTGAAAAAAGTACCCTTATGTCTTACACAAATAGAATAAATTATTCTTTTAAAGATAAATATTTAGTCACAGGTACCTTACGTTGGGATGGCTCTTCAAGATTAGCCGAAGGAAACAAATGGGCCAGCTTCCCTTCTGGGGCAGTAGCCTGGAGAGTTTCTGAAGAGAATTTTCTTAAAAATAGTCCAACGATTAATAATTTAAAGTTCAGGTTGAGTTACGGGTATACCGGAAACAATAACATTTCTCCATATACCACACAGTTTGCAGTTAGCAATCAAACCTATTATGACTGGAATGGTACGATGGCCAATGGATTTAGACCTAGTGCCATTGCGAACAAATCGTTAACCTGGGAACGTACCAGGGAGTGGAACCTTGGGGTAGATTTTGGCTTTTTCAACAACAGGATTTCAGGAGAAATAAACTTATACGATAGGTTGTCTTTAGACTTATTAATGTCACGCAAATTAGCGGTACCAACAGGTTGGGCTAGCATGATGGACAATGTTGGTTCTGTTAGTAATAAAGGAATTGAGTTACAGCTAAGAACTATTAACATCCAATCACGGGATTTCAGTTGGGAAACCAATTTTACTTTTTCTACAAACGAAAACAAGATTGTGGACCTGTATGGTAAAAAAGAAGATGATGTGCCAAATCGCTGGTTTATAGGTCAGCCTGTGGAAGTAGTTTATGCCATGGAATATGATGGCGTATGGCAGCGCGATGAGCTAACAGAAGAAAATATGCAGGAACTTGAAGGGACTGCGAGAGTAAAAGATCTCAATGGAGACGGGATATATGATATTGATAATGATATGAGGGTTTTGGGTTCTCCACTTCCTACCTGGATTGGCGGTTTACAAACTACCTTTAGGTATAAAGGCTGGGATTTATCAGCAAATATTTATACCAAACAAGGGGTGTTTATCTTTAGTCCTTTTCATGAATTATATACAGATATGAATACCAAACAAATTCTGGATATAGATTATTATATGCGGGAAAACCCTGTAACAGAAGCAAATTATACCAATGCCTATCCTCAGCCTGCTTATGCCGGGCAATTCTATGGGGAAGATGCCGAAGATTATGGATATCCCGGCTTTAATAAGGACGCTTCTTTTGTGAGACTGCAAAATGTGACTTTGGGATATAATTTTAATCGAAATTTTATCGAAAGGATTGGCTTACAGGAGATGCGGATATACGTGAATGCGGTAAATCCTTATGTCTGGACAGAATATGAAGGCTTTGATCCGGAATGGGGGTCTGCGAGTATGAGTTCAAACGCAAATGCTTTTTCAACCTATCAGTTAGGCGTGAATATTAGATTCTAAAAGGTTAATGAAAAAATTTAAGAAGATGAAAAAAATATTATACACAGCAGCAATACTTACATTAATGCTAAATACTGGCTGCTCAGATTATTTAGAAGAAGAAAACCCCAGTAGTGCGACAGCGGAGAATTATTATGTAACTCCAGGAGGATACGAAACTTTAGTGAATTCTGCCTATTCAACATTGAGAGATGTTTATGGGCCTACTCCATACATTTTCTCAGCAGGAACCGATCTTTTTTTCGGTGCTCATCAGGATGCTCCACTGGCATTAACAACGTATCAAAGTTTAACCCCGGGTACGCCCCAGGTTGGGGATTTTTTCCAGACTTTATATGAAAGTATTCAGGTGCAAAATACCGCACTTCATTATGCCGATCTCACCGAAGAATTTCCGGAGCTGGAATCTAGAAAAGGAGAAACCCGTTTTTTAAGGGCGTACTATTACTTTTTACTGGTGCAATCTTTTGGAGATGTGACGTTGGTAACTGATATGATCAACGAGCCTATCACTCATTTTGAACGAACTCCGGCCTCAGAAGTATATGAATTTATTATTGATGAATTGGAAATGGCATTGGAGGAGGTCCCTGTTACTCAAAATGAATATGGAAGAGTGGAAAAAAGAGCTGTTATGCACATGCTGGCCAAAGCGTACCTTACTCGTGCTTATGAAGACTTTGGACAACCTAGCGATTTCTCCCAGGCTGCTTCTTATGCCGATCAGGCTATAAATGGCCAGTCTCTTGATATTCCTTTTTCTGAACTTTTTGGAAGGGATAATGAAATGAACGAAGAGGTGCTATTTGCTGTACAATATGACGAGGCTTCTCTTATTAATGGTGGTGCACATAACTGGGATAATCCATGGGGGCCGCTTATTCAGGGTGCTTTTGAAGGAGTTTCCAAGAAAAACATGCTTCATCCCACAGAATATTTGTTTACTGCTTTTGGGGAGCACGATACCCGGTTTGAAGGTACTTTCCTTAATGTAAGAACGAGTCCTTATGTAGGTAATTATTTAGACCCGGAAAACACTCCTGTTGAGATTTACTATCCCAGAACAGAAGAGCAAATAGCAAATGTAGAAGAATGGAGGGCAGCTAATCCCGAAACACGTAGCGAAACAACTGTTATTCCAATAGATGGGAGCTGGTGGGCATCTACCAGTCAACAATATCCTGCGTTACAGAAATTCGATAGAATCCAGAACGGTGATGTTCGGTTTACGCATGACCTTTATATAGCGCGTTTGGGTGAATCCTATCTTATTGCTGCTGAGGCCTATTTTCAGGAAGGGAATATAACCCAGGCAGCTGAACGTATAAACGAGGTGCGAAGGCGTGCAGCTATGGAGGGGCATGTGGAGGAAATACTTATAACAGAAGCCGAAGTTGATCTTGATTTGATACTAGATGAGAGGGCTCGAGAACTGGCTGGGGAAGGTCACCGCTGGTTTACTTTGAAACGTACTGGCAGGCTTATAGAGCGTACCATTCTTTATAATCCTCAAATAACCTCAGAGAGCCAGTTCATGGGTAACAATGGAGCATTAAAAATTTTGCGACCTATTCCATTAAGTGCAATATCCCTGGATGAAGGAGAGTATCCCCAGAACCCTGCCTATGCTAATTAAATAATTGACTTAGTTTATTAGTTTAGTTTTATAGCACCTTCAAGATCTACTTTCAAAAGGAAGTATAAACGAGAAGGTGCTGTATTTTTAATATCTCTTTACTTTCTAGAATATAGATTAATGTTTTTAAATAGAACTCAATAACTTATTTATCATAATTGTAAACAAGTTTTAAAATACAAATATATATGCATAAGAGTTTGCTATTACTAACTATCTATTTCACAATCCTTTCAGGATTGGCCCAGGATTCAATCCCAATACAACCTGATCTGGAATCTTACTATGATGAAATTGAACAGTTATTCGATCTTCCTGCTTTTCCGGGCGCATGGGGAGCGGGCATGTATGCCACCGGAGGACGGGGAGGAGAGATTTTGTTAGTGACTAATCTTAATGATGCCGGTCCGGGAAGTTTAAGATCAGCAGTGGAGGCATCTGGTCCACGTATTATAATCTTTAAGGTAGGAGGTACTATAAAACTGGAGTCCGATCTTGTTATTGAAAATCCGGATATAACTATTGCAGGTCAAACAGCTCCGGGTAAAGGGATTGCATTACGTGGGGCTAAATTAAATATTAGTGGTGATAATACAATTGTGCGATATCTTCGGGTAAGGCGTGGAGATGAAAATCTTACATTCGATGATGGAATTGCAGTTTCTGATGCCGAAAATGTGATAGTTGACCACTGCACGATAAGCTGGACTACAGATGAAGCCATTAATACCTGGCACGGAGCTAAAAATGTCACCTTTCAGTGGTGTATTGTTGCTGAAGCTCTAAATAATTCTGTTCATGAAAAGGGAGAGCATGGATATGGTGCATCTTTGGGCGGTGAAAATACCAGCTATCACCATAACCTGCTGGCCCATCATACGGCACGAAATCCCAGCATTGCAGGAAATGCAGATGAGCGAACACACAATCTTGACTGGCGTAACAACCTTGTTTATAATTGGGAGTATCGTACTCTGGATGGTAAACCTGATGAAATTAATGTAATAAATAACTACTATAAACCAGGCCCTGTAACACAACTTATGGAACGTCTTGTTCGAATAGATGACCGTAGCGGCTATGGTCTTCCTGCCGGACGCTGGTATGTTTCCGGAAATGTATTGGAAACCCGTAAAAGTAATGATAACTGGAAAGATTTGGTTAAAGCTGAAGGAGACATGAATCCTAATGAATATAAACTGGAGGAACCAATCGAAGTGGCACCAGTCTGGACACAACCGGCAAAAGAAATTGTTGCTCCCATTCTTCGTTTTGCCGGAGTTACTGTACCTGGACGTGATACCTGGGAGCATAGAATTGTAGAAGAAGTTCGTACCGGTACTGCTTATTTTGGTGAAAATGGGATCATTGATTCGCAGAAAGATGTAGGAGGATGGCCGGAACTTAAAACTGCCGAACCAGTCAGCGATGGTGATAGTGACGGAATCCCTGATTGGTGGGAGGAATTATACGGATTAAATCCTGAAGATCCTTCAGATGCAGGCCAGGATATGAACCAAAGCGGTTATACCAATATTGAGGAATACCTAAACGGTACTAATCCAAAAATTGAAATAGATTATACCATACCTGTTAATAATAAAAACCCTTTGCATAAATTTCCTAATCTATTACTTCCTCATTGACCGCTGAAAGTTTTCGGTTGTAAGAGATGATCTGTTATATCGATATTATTGGGGTCTCAGCAATTTTTATTGTGCAGTTGCTCAGTCAAATTTTGTTAAACAGGTTCTACAGGATACTGCGGGATACTATATTTTAGCTATAATTATAAATTTATAGGCCTAAGGTTTATATAAGAAAAAATAACATATGAAAAATTCATTTTTAAAAATCAGGCTTTTTGCGATTATTACAATGGCATTCTTGTATGGATGTTCAGAGGATGACGATAATTCATTACCATCCTTACCAGAAGGAAATAATGCAGAATTCAGTTATGAAACAGATCCGGAAGATCCTTTTACAGTTCATTTTAACAATGAATCTCAACAATATGATGCTTCTTACTGGCGTTTTGGGGATGACAGTGGTTTTTCAACTGAAGATTCTCCAACACATACCTTTCCTAATGGTGGACTATTTGAAGTTATTTTAGCTGTTCAGGGAGATGGAAATGGAGGAGAAGTCCGGAGAATGGTGGAGATTATTGATCCGGCATTACAGGGAGAAAGAATTGAAGATGGTAATTTTCAGGATCCGAATGCCTGGAACGTTCAGGAGGCTGGATATGAAATACTTACAGATGTTTCTTTTACAGAAGCAGGATTGCACCTTTCAAATGAAGGTGAAGGTGTAACTACCAATGTTGTAGTTTGGCAGGAGATTCAGGTGGAAGCTGGGAAAGAGTATCATTTCTCTGCTGATGTTGCTGGAGGAGGCATGAATCAGGCCTGGTTGGAATTTCATTTTAGCAATGAGGAACCTGAGGGAGATGATTATGCTGAAAATAATTTATGGAGCCTGAACGCTTATGCTGAATGTGGTATAGATCCATTCGAAGGCGATATTGTGGATTTATCCTGTAGTGGTGATGGTGCAGCTGATGGAATTTTTACTTTTGAAGAAGGAGGTACCGCCTATATTGTAATTAAATCTGGAAGCTATGAAGGCTATTTAGGCCCTGAAGGTATAACAATATCTAATGTTAGCCTGATGCCGGTTGATGATATGGAATAATATTGATTTTTAGGAGAAGTCTAAAACTGTCTGGCAAGAGCCAGACAGTTTTTTTTTGACTATATAATCTTTATGAGCTGAATTTTGCCCCAGTTGTAATACTTCTTGATACAGCCCATAATTAACAGGTAATAATTGAATTTAAATTTCCCAAAATTATTTGGTACTGGGAGTCTTTAGATATCATCAAAAGTTAAAAATTTTATTAATATTTAAATGCAGTACAGTGCAGGATGCTTTTTACTTTGGTTAGCGGTTATATTTGATTAAGATAATTTTAAGGGGTTTTTTTGGTTTCTGTTAATTTAAAAACTAACTAATGCGGATGTATTTCCGGTAAATAAACAGAATAATCGAAAACGTTGTAGTCTCTTTGATTTATCCTAACTAAAAAACTAATTATTAACTAAAGTAGAGTACCTATGAAAAAAATTAAAAAGGTATGCACACTGTTGTTGGCTATCTGTCTTGGTATAACGGCCTATGCTCAGGATCTTAGTGACCAAAGAACCATCACTGATGATGTGGTAGACAACACAGGAGAGCCTCTTCCCGGGGTGAGTGTTTTTGTTAAGGGAACTAATAATGGAGTAGTGACCGATGGAGATGGAAATTATTCCATAAGAGCATTTGGAACTGATGTACTGGTGTTTTCTTTCATTGGAATGAAAACTATAGAGAGAGAGATTGGATCTGAATCCAATATTGATGTCACCCTGGAAGAAAATCAGGAACAACTTAGTGATGTTGTGGTTGTTGGTTATGGGGAGCAAAAAAGGGAGCATTTAACCGGTGCGGTCGAAACTGTAGATATAGAGGAAATTGAAGACCTGCCGGTAGGTAATTTAGCTACAGCATTACGAGGGAAACTGCCGGGTGTCAATATTTCCGGCGGTTCTACTCGTCCTGGTTTGAAACCCACGCTAACCATTAGAAACCCAATTTCAATGTCAAAAGATGGAGGTAATAACCAACCCTTGTATATTATTGATGGAATTCTCCAGATCGATGAACAGGGACGAAATGATAATACATTATTTAATCAACTTGATCCATCAGAAATTCAAAGTTTAAGTATTTTGAAAGATGCGGCGGCTGCGGTGTATGGCTCGAGAGGAGCCAATGGTGCTGTGGTTATTAAAACAAAACGTGGTCAGGCTGGTCCTCCCCAGTTTAGTTATAGCGGCTCTTATGGTATTGCTGATGAACAAGAACGAACAGAGATGTTAAGTGCAGCAGAATATGCACGTTTTATAAATGAGCTAAATGGCCCTTACGGTAACCCAGATATTAATCGGGAAGATAGTAATAGTGATAATTACTTTTTTTCTGATGATGAAATTGCATATTTTGAAAACAATAGTTATGACTGGCTTGACCAGGCCTGGTCTTCTGCCACTACGCAACGACATACACTAAATGCAAGTGGGGGAGCCGAGGGTGCAACATATTTTGGTGGTGCTTCTTACTACACCCAAACAGGGAATTTAGCTGAGGTTGATTATGATAAATGGACCTTTCGTGCCGGAACAAATGTTGATATAGCAACAGGTTTAAAAGCGAATTTGCAGGTGTCCGGAAATTTCTCGAACCGTTCAACTACTTTTAATAAAGTTACTGGAGAGAATGCAGAAGATGATTATAATAACCTTCTTCGGGCACCGCGTTACATACCTCCCTATATTAACGGGCTGCCGGTAAATATTCCTGATGGAGGAGTAGGAGGGGATGGATATCATTATTTTGCAATTCAAAACCTCGATAACTATGCTAAAAACCAAGATCAGACCTTAACTTTTAATATAAGTGCCGAATATGAGGTGCCTTTTATTAATGGACTAGCATTTAGGGGGACCTATGGAAGAAACATGGGAAGCGGAAAACTTAGCCAGTTAGGCTCAGTATATAATCTCTATAATTTCGAAACAAGCGGAGAAAATGGACATATTTATTCGCCGGATGCACAAGTAGTTGGTGACCCCGTGGAAATTGAGAATGGAAACCGTATTTTTTATCGAAATTCAGATTCATTCTCAGAACAATATAACTTTATTGGAACCTACAATAATACCTTTGGAAGGCATACTATAGGTGTTTTGGCTACTATAGAGCGTGGTGAAACCGAAGGTTCGCAGCAACAGGTACGGCGGGAAGACCCGGCGCCAAATTCAAATGGCCAGTTTAACTCGGCTTTTGGTCCGCAAGAAGGATTTACCTGGAAATATGAATCTGGTTCCTTGTCATACGTAGGGCGATTAAACTATCGGTATAATGACAAATACTTATTTGAATTATTATACCGATCAGATGCATCTACAAAATTTGCACCTGAAAATTACTGGGGACATTTCTATTCTATTTCAGGAGGATGGATTATTTCAAAAGAAAATTTCTTCAATTCGAATGTGGTTGATTTCCTTAAGATCAGATTCTCTCATGGTAAATTAGGAAAAGATGATACACAAATGTGGGCCTGGAGACAAAGATATACCTATCAAACAGGACAGGGAGCTGTATTTGGAGGAGACAATCTTAGATCTGATGGTTTTAAAATGGAGAGATCTCCAAATCGTGCTGCAGTCTGGAGTGATGATTATAAAAATAATGCAGGTATTGATATGCAGTTTTTTGATAGACGATTAGATGTAAACGTTGATGGTTTCTATAATAGAGGAAGAAACATGTTAATTGAACGAACAGGAGCTGTGCCTTTTTCAATTGGGGGTACTGTTGCGGCAGAGAATTTTGGTGAAGTGGATTTCTGGGGTGGAGAATTTTCCATAGGATGGCAAGACAATATAGGTAATGACTTTACTTATGGAATAGACGTGAATAGTGGATGGAGCACTAATAAAGTCCTTGTAGGAAATTTTGATGAGACTTCGGCTTTGCCATGGAATGCAAGTCAGGGAGAGCCGTCAGAAGTTGGAACCTGGGGATATGATTATCTAGGAATGTTTAGAAACCAGGCAGATATTGATGCCTATGTAAGTGAATATAATATTCAACAGGTTTTTGGTGTGACAGCGGAAAACCTGAGGCCTGGAATGCTTTATTACCGTGATGTTCGAGGAGAACATTTAGGAAATGGTGAGTTTGCTGAGGCTGATGGGATTATTAATGACAACGACCGCGTAGAACTTGAAAGACCAAACACTAGTTTTGGTCTTGGCTCAACCATACGATTAGGGTACAAGAACTTTAGTTTTAATGCAACTCTTGGAATGTCATGGGGTGGTTTTGATGCTATTGATGCAAGAGACATTGAAATTACACCAGAAATCGATCAGAGCTTTCAAAGTGTACCCAGAATCTGGAATGACGTCTATAATCCCGAAACAAATCCGGATGGTACCATGCCTAATCCATATTATAATGATATAAATGGCGTACCATCAGAATTTTGGCGGGTGAGTAGTTTTCGGTTTACCATGCCTAACCTAAATGTAGGTTATTCAGTGCCTGAAGAAATAGTGCAAAAATTCAACCTGTCAGCTTTAAGTGTAAGATTTACAGCCCTTAATCCAATTAACTTTTATAATCCATTTTCATATAAAAGCGCAACTGGTTCATGGGATGGATATCCTGTGTTAAGAACATTTTCTTTAGGGCTAAACCTTAGATTCTAATTAAAAAAATAAATACAATGAAAACGATTAATATAAAGCATGCAATCCAATTATTTTTATTGGCATTTGTGTTCCTTACTTCATCTTGTAGTGATGATTTTCTTGAGGAAAAACAGGATTGGACAGGTGTAAATGAGCAGGTGTTTCAGGATGAATTACGGGCAACAGCATATATAGATTATGTATATGGATTGTTTTTACCTGCAGATGGCAATGCTCCACAATTTTATTGGAACTCCCATAACAATGATTTATTTCAAACTGGTGATGAGGCATATGGGGAAACCAGATGGAATCAGGAGTGGGCAACTATTTCTCCCGCTGAATATCATGCCTGGGATTATATTGGTTTTCCAATTGGTACCAGTATTAGAAATAATCCATATACCAGAATCCGTCAGATTAATTTATTCATCAATAATGTAGATCAATACGACGGGATAGACGAGGAAATGAAAAATTATTTAAAAGGACAGATGTACTTCTGGCGGGGTTATCAGTACTATGATTTAGCTTCATGGTATGGGGGAGTGCCCATAGAATTGGAAGCAAAAAATCCTATTGTAAATCCTACTGGTGGTACCTCCAGGGCATCTGCAGAAGAAACACTTGGTCAAGCAATGGCTGATTTGGATATGGCCAAAGAATTACTGCCCGGTCGTTGGACAGATCCGGCTGATTGGGGAAGAGTAACAAGTGGAACTGCTGCAGCATTAAAAGGTAGAGCCGCCTTATTATGGGCAAGCCCTCAATTTAATAGGGACGATGAGCAGTCCCGTTGGCAATCTGCCTATGATGCAAATTTAGAAGCAAAAGGAATTCTGGAAGCTAACGGTTTTGGTTTGTTTCAGGGAGATTGGGCTGATATTTGGAACCAGGATATAGATAATCCGGAGGCTGTTTGGGTTTGGAACTTTAACACTTCATCATCAGATCAGGGACAATTGAACAGCGGTTGGGAGGCTGTTACACGTCCCAGTGATCAAGGTGCATTCCCTCAAGTACAGCCAACCAAACAAACTGTGGATGCTTTTCCAATGAAGGATGGAAGCAAGATAGGTGAATCTGATATTTATGAATATGATTTACAAACTTTTTATAAAAACCGGGATCCGCGTTTTTATGCCACCTTTGTATTCCCGGGCGATAGATTCCCATACGAAGACGAACCGGAATATCGTTCTTGGAACTATACCTGGTTTAGTGAGGAAGGCTTAGAATTTCCAAATGAAGATACCGATGATGCTGCTAACGCGAGTGGCTTTTATGTAAAAAAAATGACTATGGCTAATGCATCCGGAGATGATAATTGGGGAAGATCAGGAAATGATTTTATGGAGATACGTTTTACAGAAGTAGTCTTAAATCTTGCAGAATCTGCCATTGGTGTGAATATGCTTGATGAAGGTAAACAAGGCATTATGACAATTCGTGAACGTGCCGGAATTGAAAATCTCGACGGTAGTTATGGATTAGCTGATGTAAACACAAGAGATGAGTTATTTGGGGCCGTTGTAAAAGAACGACAGGTAGAATTAGCTTATGAGCGACAAAAACGATACCACACCTTAAAACGTTGGATGTTGTTTAATGATGATTTTGGAACAGCCTCAAGGCTTGGGATTGAACCACTTGATGGTACAAGACGAACCGGGTTCTACTTTATTGCACAAAATGAAGAGGGCAATGATTATGTAGGAAGTGAAGATCCTTTTGAACCAAATGATGAAGGTGTTGCTCCTGTGATAGACAGAGAACCTGAAGAATTCCCGAATGGAATTGCAAACCAACAGGAATACACCGAATGGTGGAGAGACAATTTTCTACGTGTTCAAGTGCGGGATGATCTCGATCCAACAGAGAATAACTGGACTTTTACCTGGTATAACGAATTCTATTTTCTTGGAATATTCCAGGACCTAATAGATACAAACCCCTACTTAGAACAAACCATAGGTTGGGGAGGTTCTTTTGATCCATTGGAGGAGAACTAAATTAACCGTGATCTTTATGAGCTGTTATCGCAAAATAACAGCTCATTTCTATTACAATTTCAACAAATAAGAATTTATGAATCGAAAATCAATTGTTCTTCTAATATTAGCCTTTTGTGCTATAGAAACTTATGCACAATATCCAGACCTTACGGAAGAAGATCGGGCAAAAGAAAAGGCTATTAAAGAAGAAGCTTACAAATATTCAGATGAAGCTTGGGAAGATGCACTTAAAGTAGTGAAACAAGAGGTGCGAGAGGGAAAGCCATATATTCCCTGGGCTTTTCGTCCTACTGACTTACCGCAGGCAGATATTCCTGCTTTCCCGGGCGCAGAAGGTGGCGGTATGTACACCTACGGTGGCCGTGGAGGTGAAGTGTACACGGTAACTAATTTAAATGATAGTGGCCCAGGTTCCTTGCGGTGGGCTTGCGAACAGGGAGGTGCACGAACCATTGTGTTTAATGTTGCCGGCATTATAAAATTAGAAACACCCCTCATCGTTCGCGCTCCTTATATAACTATTGCAGGGCAAACGGCACCCGGTGATGGAGTAGTGGTAGCTGGTGAAACCGTATGGGTTAACACTCATGATGTAGTGATACGGCATATGCGTTTTCGTAGGGGAGAAACCTTTGTAGGTAGAAGGGATGACGCTATTGGAGGGAATCCCGTTGGAAATATTATGATAGATCATGTTTCTGCAAGTTGGGGCCTTGATGAAAATATGTCCATCTATCGACATATGTACAGCCCGGGTGGAGATTACGATCGTGAGAAATTAGGAACAGTAAACGTTACCATTCAAAACAGTATCTTTTCAGAAGATTTAGACACCTATAACCATTCACTTGGAAGTACCTTAGGCGGTGAAAACTGCTCTTTTATGAGAAATCTTTGGGCAAGTAATGCTGGGAGAAATCCTTCTATTGGATGGAATGGTATTTTTAATTTTGTTAATAATATAGTGTTTAATTGGAGTCATAGGACCACTGATGGTGGTGATTATAAAGCAAAGTATAATATTGTTAACAACTATTATAAACCCGGTCCTGTTACTCCTAAAGATGAACCTGTGGCTCATCGTATTTTAAAACCAGAAGGTGGTTTGAGTGATTTAGATACGCTTTTATTTGGAAGAGCCTATGTGAATGGAAACATAGTAGAAGGTTTTCCAGAAGTTACGGAGAATAACTGGAATGGGGGAGTACAGATGGAAGGGAAAGATGGTGAGTTAATGACTTATGAAGAATCTAAAAGTTTGTTCCCGACCATAAAAGTTGATAAACCTATGCCAATGCCCCATTTAACCATTATGCATACAATGGATGCTTATAATTATGTCTTGAAGAATGTAGGGGCTACATTACCAGTACGTGATGGGGTTGATGAACGTGTGCTTAAAACTGTAAAAACCGGAGAGGCCATTTACGAAAAAGGCCTTGATCCTGATTCTTTTTACCAGTTTGAGCATAGGAGGCTTCCGGCCGATTCCTATAAGCAGGGGATAATTACCGATATCCGGCAGGTAGGGGGATATCCTGAATATACAGGTACACCTTATACTGATGCCGATAAAGATGGGATGCCTGATGCCTATGAAAAAGCAGTAGGACTGGATCCAAATGATTATTCCGATGCAAAAGGAGATATGGATAATGATGGGTATACCAATATTGAAATGTACATCAATGGTATAAAGCCTGGTAGTACAACAAATTGGAAAAATCTTGAAAATAATGAAGATACTCTGGCAGAATTGCAAGATGGTCTTGAAAAATATAAAAAGTAATGTTTGTTGAATTTACAACCACATTAAAAACACTATGAAAACAAATAAATTAATAATTGCACTCATTCTGGCATTTTCAATATATAGCTGTGGTGCACAGAAAAAAGAATTTGACCCGGAATATGTAAAGGTCACTAACGATCGGGCTCAAAAGATTGTAGACGGAATGAACCTGAACTCAGCTGAAAAGAAAAGGGGAGTAAGAGATCTTATTGCTGAACAATACCGAAATCTAAGCTGGATTCAGGATGGGCGGGATGCAAAGATTGAAGAGATTAGGCAGAGCAAGATGGAGGAATCCAGGAAAGAAGAAAAGATTAAGAAGTTGAAAAGTAAAGCTGATGAAGATATTGCTGATCTGCATGAAGAATATTTAAATGATCTGCATGATGGACTTACTCCAGAACAGGTTGTGGCAGTAAAAGACGGGATGACTTATGGTGTGGCACCAAAAACATACGTAGCATTTCAGGAAATGCTTCCAGATTTATCTGAAGAAGAAAAAGAATTTATCCTTGAGAATCTGGAAGAAGCCAGAGAAAAAGCAATGGATGCTGGTTCCTCTCATCAGAAGCACTGGTGGTTTGGTAAATATAAAGGAAGAATAAATAATTACCTTTCAGAACGTGGTTATGATTTAGCAAAGGCAGGAGATGAATGGCAAAAGAGAATAAAGGAGCGGGAGACTCAGGAAGCTGGCCAGAAACCTCCACACCCCCCACGATTGCCAGAAGAGGTTATTCCTGCATTCCCCGGAGCATGGGGAGGCGGTATGTTTACAACCGGAGGACGTGGAGGCAAAGTGATTGCTGTTACAAACCTTAATGATAGCGGCCCTGGTAGTCTTCGAGCTGCGTTAGAAACAAAAGGCCCTCGTATTGTTATATTTCGTGTTGCAGGTACAATTAAAGTTGATGGTGATCTTAATATCGATGATCCTTACATTACTGTTGCAGGTCAATCTGCTCCTGGTGATGGTATTTGTATTGCCGGTACATTTAATATTAATACACATAATGTAATTCTCCGGCATCTGCGTGTACGCCGTGGCGTTCCTTCTGGTGGGCAGGGTGATGACAATATAGGTGGTAATCCGAACCATCACATAATAATAGATCATTGCTCTACAAGTTGGGGTATGGATGAAAACATTTCACTTTACCGACATATGAGACCATCTGCAGATGGAACGACTCGTATAAAAGATCCCGCAGAGAATATAACGATTCAATGGACAATTTCAAGTGAGGCTCTCGATGCCAGAGGACATGCCTTTGGTGGCACCTGGGGAGGGAATCCCTCAACATTTCATCACAACTTATTTGCTAGCAACACTGCCCGAAATCCATCTATAGGTATGTCCGGTGCATTTGATTTCCGATATAATGTTATATTCAATTGGGGTCATCGTTCAATAGATGGAGGAGATGAAACTTCTATGGTCAATCTTATTAATAATTATTTCAGACCGGGACCTGCCACTAATGATAATATAAGATCCACTTTTGCCCGTATAGAAGAGCGACATATGTACTCTCCCGGTAGTGCATGGGCGGATGGTGACTGGTATCCTCAAGCATCAGATCGTCCCGGCAAATGGTATGTTGCCGGCAACATCATGCACCAAAATAAAGATGTGACCAACAACAACTGGGCTGGTATGCGCGGCAGTGATGCAAATTCACCTAACGTGAATGATCTTAAGAGGCTAGCGCGCGTAAACACCCCATTCGAAGGGTGGCCAGTAGCACCACACCATTCGGCTGAAGCCGCTTTTGAATCTGTTTTGGAAAAGGCCGGAGCAACTTTACCTAGACGTGATGCTGTTGATACCCGTGTAGTAGAAATGGTGCGTACAGGAAAAACAACCACTGAAACCGGAATTATTAATGACGTTTCCGAGGTTGGTGGATATCCGCAACTAACATATGATCCTGCCAAGGTACCTGTAGATACCGACGGGGATGGTATGCCTGATGAATGGGAAAACGAATATAATCTTAATCCTGAAAATCCGGAAGATGGTTCTTTTGATTCTGACGGAGATGTTTATACCAATATTGAAGAATATCTTAATGGGACTGATCCACGGGAAAAACTAAATTATCGCAATCTTGGCAATAATGTCGATACTGTTAGTGATTAGCTTTCTTAGTTGAATTAATATAAGCTTCAGATGGGGGCTGATCAAATAGTATGGTCAGCCCCCATTTAGTTGCCGTACATGATGAATTATTGAATAATTTGATTTTTGTTATTGGGTTTATGATCACCTAACTATTACTTGTGACAGGGGAAATATTCAGTAAACCTGTTGCTTCACAGAAAAATTCCTATAGTACCGGTAGTAATTTAAAATTATTCAAACCTGAATTTAATGTTACACGTACCCTATGGTGCAGGATACTTTATTAAAATGAAGTTAATAATATTAATGGAAATTGTGAAAATTGGGCTTTTTTATAAAATTTATGATGAAACCAGGTATTTAAATAAATAGCTCATTTAAAATTAGAAATATGAAATTAGAAAAAGTAATAGTTGGAATTTTATTTATAATGATTGCCTGTTCTGAAGTTTATGCACAATATCCTGACCTTACGGAAGAAGACCGGGCGAGGGAAAAAGACGTTAAAGAGAGAGCTTACAGACATTCAGACAATGCATGGAAAGAAGCTGAGAAAATAGTTTTAAAAGAAGCAAGAGAGGGTAAGCCTTATATTCCGTGGGCAGCCCGTCCTACAGATTTACCGCAGGCAAAAATCCCTTCTTTTCCTGGTGCCCAGGGAGGAGGAATGTATTCTTATGGCGGTCGTGGCGGTGAAGTATATACTGTAACAAGCTTGGAGGACAGTGGCCCAGGTTCCTTGCGGTGGGCATGTGAAAAAGGTGGCGCAAGAATAATTGTTTTTAATGTGGCGGGAAAAATAGATTTAGAAACTCCTTTAATTATCAGAGCTCCTTATATAACCATAGCAGGACAAACTGCTCCTGGTGACGGAGTGGTAATTGCTGGCGAAACAGTGTGGATAGACACTCATGATGTAGTGATACGCCATATGCGCTTTCGAAGAGGAGCAACCGATGTTGCCCGTAGGGATGATGCTATTGGAGGAAATGCTGTGGGAAATATAATGATAGATCATGTTTCCGCAAGCTGGGGACTGGATGAAAACATGTCAATCTATCGGCATATGTATAGTCCAGGAGCCGATTATAAAGATGAAAAGCTTCCAACGGTAAACATTACTATTCAGAACAGTATTTTTTCTGAAGACCTTGATACCTATAATCATGCATTTGGGAGTACTCTTGGAGGAGAGAACAACATGTTTACCCGTAATCTTTGGGCGAGCAATGCTGGGCGTAACCCTTCAATTGGTTGGAACGGCATTTTTAATTTTGTCAATAACGTAGTTTACAATTGGAAGCACCGGTCTGTTGATGGGGGGGATTATAAAGCAAAATATAACATTATTAACAACTATTATAAACCCGGCCCGGTTACTTCAGATACCGATAGAGTAGGGCACAGGATGTTAAAGCCGGAATCCGGAAGAAGTGATTTAGATACTGTGGTTTTTGGGAGAGCCTATTTAACCGGGAATGTTATGAAAGGTTATCCTGAAATAACTGCAGATAACTGGAAAGATGGCGTACAGATGGAAGGTACTGATGGTGATTTGATGCCTTATGAAGAAGCAAAAGCCTACTTTCCTTATATGAAGGCAGAAGAACCCTTGCCTATGCCATGGCTTAAAAATATTTTGCCTGCTAAAGAAGCCTATGATTTTGTGATGAAAAATGTTGGTGCCACTCTTCCGAAAAGAGATGCGGTGGATGAAAGAATCATTAAAACTGTAAAAACCGGAGAGGCCATTTACGAAAAAGGCCTTGATCCTGATTCTTTTTACCAGTTTGAGCATAGGAGGCTTCCGGCCGATTCCTATAAGCAGGGGATAATTACCGATATCCGGCAGGTAGGGGGATATCCTGAATATACAGGTACACCTTATACTGATGCCGATAAAGATGGGATGCCTGATGCCTATGAAAAAGCAGTAGGACTGGATCCAAATGATTATTCCGATGCAAAAGGAGATATGGATAATGATGGGTATACCAATATTGAAATGTACATCAATGGTATAAAGCCTGGTAGTACAGCAAATTGGAAAAATCTTGAAAATAATGAAGATACTCTGGCAGAATTGCAAGATGGTCTTGAAAAATATAAAAAGTAATGTTTGTTGAATTTACAACCACATTAAAAACACTATGAAAACAAATAGGATAATAATTGCACTCATCTTATGCTTTTCCATATATAGCTGTGGTGCACAGAAAAAAGAATTTGACCCGGAATATGTAAAGGTCACTAACGATCGGGCTCAAAAGATTGTAGACGGAATGAACCTGAACTCAGCTGAAAAGAAAAGGGAAGTAAGAGATCTTATTGCTGAACAATACCGAAATCTAAGCTGGATTCAGGATGGGCGGGATGCAAAGATTGAAGAGATCAGGCAGAGCAAGATGGAGGAATCCAGGAAAGAAGAAAAGATTAAAAAATTGGAAAGTAAAGCCGATGAAGATATTGCTGATCTGCATGAAGAATATTTAAATGATCTGCATGATGGACTTACTCCAGAACAGGTTGTGGCAGTAAAAGACGGGATGACTTACGGAGTTGTTCCAAATACCTACGGTAATTATCTGGATATGCTCCCACAGCTAACCAGAAAGCAAAAAGATTTTATTCATAAAAATCTGGTTGAAGCCAGGGAACATGCTATGGATGCAGGTTCTTCAGATCAAAAACATTGGTGGTTTAACGAGTATAAAGGTCGAATTACCAATTATCTTGCAGCTGAAGGCTATAATCTGAAGGAAGCTGAGGAAGAATGGCTTAAGAGGATTGAAGAAAAAAGATAATTCAATTATTCTAATTTTATAAAGATGATAGGAGGTGCTTTGTCAAATGGGCAATCACCTCCTATTTTGTTATCAGTGTTTACAGATATCGCTTATTCCCCCTGTTGTTAAGTTTTTTTAACAGTATAGAACAGGATAGTTTAAGTGCAGAAACCCAATATCTTTAAAATTGAAACTAAATTTTTCTGATACTGGAAAAATATTATGTTTTTTTGAAAAGTATTGGTGATATTATTAATTTATTAGAGAGTAAAATTTAATTAAAATTAGAAGTGCATGACTAAAAAATTTAAAAAAATTGGACTTTTTTTAACGTTTTTTCTGATTGTTATAGGTTCCATCCAGGCTCAGGAAATAGAGGTAAGCGGAACTGTAAGTTCAGTTAATGGAGAAACTGTTCCGGGTGTAAACATCTTTGTGCAGGGAACTAATCGGGGAGCTGTAACAAATATGGAAGGTGAATATAGTATTGAAGTAGAGCCGGATGCCGTGCTGGTGTTTTCCTCAATAGGTTATGTAACCAAGGAAATTTCAGTTAATGGAAATGCCGAAATCGATGTAGTCCTGGAGGAAGACGTTCAGGCATTGGAGGAAACGGTAGTTATTGGTTATGGTGAAGTTAAACGGAGAGATTTGACTGGTTCTGTAGTTTCTATAGACCAGGAAGATATTGTAAGAACACCAACTTCCAATCCGCTTGATGCAATAAAAGGTAGAGTTCCGGGTATGGATATTACACGTTCTTCAGGAGAGGCAGGAGCTGATGTAAATATTACTATAAGAGGGAATAGATCTATTGGTGGAAGTAACGAACCACTGTATGTTATTGATGGTTTTCAGGGAGGTAGTATATCAGATCTTAATCCTAATGATATAGAATCTATTGAAGTTTTAAAAGATGCATCTGCCACAGCTATCTATGGTAGTCAGGGAGCAAATGGTGTAATCCTTGTAACTACAAAAAGCGGTAAAGCTGGTAAGACTTTGGTTTCTTATGATGGCTACTATGGTATAAATGGGCTTGCAGAATTTCCTGAAATGAGAACAGGAGAAGATTACATCAGGCTTAGAAGAGAAGCATTTCGAACAGAAGGCCTTTGGAATTCGCCTGAAGATGATCGTATGCTATTTGCTAATGCCGGAGAATGGGAAGCTGTTCAAAATAATCAATGGGTGGATTGGACAGATTTGCTAATTCGTGATGGAATACAGCAGAGTCATACAGTTAGTGTTAGCGGAGGAGGGGAAAAAACAAAGGTGTACTTTTCCGGTGGTTTTTTTAGAGAAGAAGGTATGTTGAGGGGTGATAATATGAACCGATTTACAGGAAGGTTTAAAATCACTCATGAAATTAATTCCTGGGCAGAAGCGGGGGTTAATGGGCAATTAGCCTACTATGACCAAAATTACCGAATCACTCCTTTAGCACATGCTATGACTATGTCTCCCTTTGGTGTTCCTTTTAATGAAAATGGAGAAATTAATCTTACACCAATAGCTGCAGACCCTACATTGGTTAATCCATTAGTAGATGAGCGGCCCTATGTGGCGAAATATAATGAAATTAGGAGTGATATTTTATTTAATGCTTATGTTGAAATTAATCCTATAGAAGGTTTACAATTTCGATCAAATTTTGGAACTAATCTGGAAAATAATAGGGATGGCTTTTTTGAAAGTGAAAATGCTTTTGCTCAACGGAATTCCAGGCTCACCCAGGCAGGGGAAACCCAGGTTTTTAACCGGTTTTTTAACTGGGATAATATCCTAACCTATAGTCGGTCATTTGGAGATCATGATTTTACCATTACAGGAATAACCAATTATATTCAAAGTGATGCTGACGAATTAATAGGAGAAGGTAATAATCAGGCGTTAGCTACGCAATATTTTTATAATCTTGGTGCGACTGAAACAGAAAGTCGTTTTTTATATAGCTCCTATGTAGGTTATAATCAATTATCCTTCGCCGGAAGGTTGAATTACGATTATCTGGATAGATATATTCTTACTTTAACTAATCGTTATGACGGGGCATCAAGATTGGCTCCTGGTAATAAATGGGCCTCATTTCCTTCTATTGCTGCCGCATGGATATTAAGTGATGAGCCATTTTTTAATGCCGATGGTGTAATGAATTTTGCAAAGATAAGAGCTAGCTATGGTGTTGCTGGTAATTCTGGAATTGATCCCTATGGCACTCAATCGGTTTTGGAGTCCAGAACCAATTTAAACTTTGGTGGCGTACCGGCTACATTTTATTTATTTAGTGATTTAGTGGGTAATCCCTCCTTAGGCTGGGAAAAAACAGCTACAGCTAATCTTGGACTGGATTTTGAATTTTTTAATAGCCGCTTAAAAGCTACCGTTGACGTTTATCAGGCGAATACTACTGATTTGTTGTTACCCAGATTCCTCCCTCAGTCAACAGGAGTAACAAGAATTTATGAAAATATTGGTGAAACACGAAATAGGGGTATAGAAGTTTTTCTTAATTCACAAAACATTGTTTCTGATGATTTCAACTGGACTTCAACACTTACGTTTACTAAAAATAATGAAGAGATAATTAGCCTGGTTGATGGTGAGGATATTATTCAACAGGAGGATAATTCAAGATTATTGGGCAGACCCATAAATTCCTTTTATTCATATGATAAATTGGGAATTTGGCAAATTTCTGAAGCAGAAGAGGCTGCAGCCTTAAGTTTTGGAGGAACTCCTTTTCAGCCCGGTGATATCAAATTGGAGGATGTAAATGGAGATTCAGTTATAGATGAAGCTGATCGGCAATATTTAGGTTCCAGTGTTCCAGATTTTGTTATTGGACTACAGAATACATTTAGATATAAAAGCTTTGACTTAAGTGCTTTCGTGTTTGCACGTTGGGGACAAATGATTAATGCAGAAGTATTAGGTAGATATAATCCATCAGGAGAAAGAAATGGTCCTGCCTTTATGGATTACTGGACTCCTGAAAATCCTACAAATGATTTTCCGCGGCCACGTAGAGGTGCGAGTTTAACTAATTATGCCGGATATCAATCGCTCAATTTTATAGATGGTTCTTTTATTAAGCTTCAGAATATTTCTTTGGGTTATACTTTACCTGATAGTATAACAGATAATTTTTTAGGAGGAGGTATAAATCAACTAAGAATTTATGGAACTGGGTCAAATTTGTGGACCTATGCTAAAAGTCCTCTGCTAAGGGAGTATGATCCGGAGAGAGGTGGTGAAGAATCTTTTCCTTTAACAAAGACAATTGTATTCGGTTTAAATATTAGTCTCTAGTCAGAGGTTTAATTTTATAAATTAATAAACAAGTTATGAAAAACACTATAAGATATATATATATTACCTTTTTCACTCTTTTATTGTTCGGAGTAGTTAGTTGTGAACTGGATGAATATAATCCTTCAAATGCAACCGCTGAGGAAGTATGGAATTCAACACCAGAGAATTTTCAAACCCTGGTAAATTCTGCTTACGATAAGCAAAGGTATTGGTACAATAAGGAAGATGGTATTTTTCTTGCAGAAATGGGTACAGACCTTTGGTTTAACAGGGATAAGAGGCTATGGGCCGGTGAAATCACTCAGTATGTTAATTTTCACACCAATGTGGGATTTGTGCGGAATGCATGGAGAGAGTTATACATAGGGGTTAACCAGTCTAATGCAGGTATTAATCGTATAGATAATATTGACTGGCCTTCAGATGAAGAACGTAATAGTAGCCTTGCAGAACTTCGGTTTATGCGTGCATTTTATTATTGGCATATAGTGGAGCAATGGGGTGGTGCCATTTTAAGAACGCAGGAAACTCAGGAGGCTATACAAACCTCTGAAAGAAGCTCGGTAGAGGACTTTTATGAATTAATTTTAAGTGACTTGCAATTTGCTGCAGAACATCTGCCAATAGATCAGGGTGAGCAGTATAGCAGGGCAGATAAAAAAGCAGCCTATGGTTTTCTTGCCAGAGCTGCCTTATCAAGAGCTTATTATGGAGATGAAGCTACTTATTTTGAAATGGCGCGGGATGCCGCCATGGAAGTGATTAATCGCAAAGAGGAATTTGGAGTTGAGCTCTGGGAGAATTATGGAGATTTATGGGATCCGGAGAATAACAAAAATAATAAAGAAGCTTTGTATGTAATTAGTAACTCCGACAATCCTTCCCTTAATTTTGATACCAGAGGAAATAAGTTACACCAGTTTTTCTTATCTCCATATTCAGGTAAACCGGGACTTGAGCAAAGTCTGGAGTATGGTAGAGATAATGGTAGGCAATTTATGCCCACACTTGCATTATTAGATTTTTATGATGAAGAGATCGATGAAAGATATTATGGTTCATTTAAAGAAGCCTGGATAGCAAATACCGAATTCACGTGGGACGATGAAGATGTGGAAGTTTATGATAAAGAGCCGGAAATAGAAGGGGTAACAATGACTCCTGGCGCAGATACTGCTTTATTTATTACTAAAAAAAGAATTGCTAATGAGTCTGAAAGGCCTTATGTGGTGATAGATAGGGATAGTGTATATAATCCTGACGGAACTATAAAAACCGGGAATGATTACGTGGTACTCAAGAAATATATGGATCCGTTTAGAGAGTCGGCAGGGGCAGAAGCAGGCTATCTTGATATAATTGTAATGAGATTAGCTGAGATGTATCTAATAGCTGCTGAAGCAGAGCACCAGCTTGGAAATAATGCGGCGGCGGCAGAACATATCAATGTACTAAGAACCAGAGCAGCTGCTGAAGGTTCTGTTGAAGAAATGCAAATATCTCCTTCTGATGTAGATATTAATTTTATTCTTGACGAGAGAGCCCGGGAACTTGCCGGTGAATTTTTGCGTTGGTTTGATTTAAAAAGAACCGGAAGGCTTGAAGAAAGAATTGAGGAGTATAATCCTGATATTACTGAATTTCAGCCTTATCATGCATTAAGACCTATTCCCCAGGGAGAAATTGATCAGGCTACAAATGATTTACAACAGAACCCGGGATATTAGATAAATGATGAAAAACCAGGAATGGAGGAGGAGAAAACATTCTTCTCCTTTACGTTCTTTTAAAACTATTAAATTCTAAGAATGATGACTCTAAAAAATTATACGTTTTTTATACTGTTGACCTTTATTGGATTTCAGGGTTTTGCTCAATATCCCGAAATTCCTGAAGATATGCAGGCTGAAACTGATACCAGGATGGCAAAGGAAGAAGAACGCTTACAACAGTTGTGGGATAGCGAGGTTTATAAAATTGTAAGGCAGGAGGCTAAAGAAGGTAAGCCTTATATCCCATGGGGGGCTTACCCCGGAGACTTTTTAAAAGCAGATATTCCAGCGTTTCCCGGTGCTGAAGGTGGTGGTTCCTTTACTCCCGGAGGACGTGGAGGTAAAGTGTTTGTAGTGACAAGTATTGCGGATAGTGGTCCCGGAACATTAAGAGAGGCTTGTGAAGCCGGAGGTGCGAGAATAATTGTATTTAATGTTGCCGGTATTATCCAGCTGGAAAAGCCAATTAGTATCCGTGCCCCTTATGTCACTATTGCAGGTCAAACTGCTCCTGGTGATGGTGTTTGCATAGCAGGAGAAACCTTTAAAATAGATACGCATGATGTAATTATTAGACACATGCGGTTCCGCAGGGGAGCGACTGATGTTACCCGCCGGGACGATGCACTTGGTGGCTCACCTATGGGGAATATAATGATTGATCATATTTCTGCCAGCTGGGGACTTGACGAAAATATGTCTTTGTACAGAAACATGTTTAAAGCCAATGAGAATTCTGATCGGGAAAAACTGCCTACTTCTAATTTAACCATTCAAAACAGTATTTCCTCTGAAGGTCTTGATACCTATAACCACGCATTTGGAAGTACAATTGGTGGCCTGAACAGCACTTTCATAAGAAATCTATGGGCAAACAATATTTCCCGTAATCCTTCAATAGGAATGTATGGTAGTTTCAATTTAGTGAACAACGTACTCTTCAATTGGTGGAACAGGTCAGTAGACGGTGGAGATTATCGTTCGCAGTTTAATATTATTAATAACTACTTTAAACCTGGGCCTATTACTCCTAAAGATGAACCAATAAGTTACCGCATACTTAAGCCAGAATCGGGTTATCTTGATCCAAAAACTTATGGAAGAGCTTATGTAGCGGGAAATTTTGTGGAAGGAAATCCTGAAGTCACTCAGAACAACTGGAATGGTGGGGTTCAATTAGAAGATGTTTCTGAGGAGGAAAAAAGAGATCGTTTTGAATATATCAAACAGGATAAAATGTTCTCAATGCATAATGTAGATATAATGTCTGCAAAAGAAGCTTATAATTTTGTGCTTAATAATGTGGGAGCTACGCTTCCTAAAAGGGATCCAGTAGATAAACGAATTATTAAGCAAGTAAGAACCGGAGAAATTAATGCTCCGGAAGGACTGGAAACCGAAATAGGTACTGAATTCATAAACAGGAGATTGCCTGCCGATTCTTATAAAAAAGGAATTATTACAAGGCCGGAGCAGGTAGGTGGTTATCCGGAATATATTGGTGAGCCTTATACAGATTCTGATAGTGATGGAATGCCCAATGCATGGGAGGTAAAATATAATTTGGATCCAAATGATTCTTCTGATGCAAGTAAATATTCAAATGGTAAAAATGGTTATACCAACATTGAAATGTATATCAATGGAATAGACCCTACTAAGAATATAGATTGGACTAATCTTAATAATAATACTGATACTTTGGCAGAATTAGAGAATGGGCTGGATCAATATAAAAAGTAGTCTAAACAAGGACAATCAGAGATCATAAATTTATGAGGAATCTCAATTCACAAGCTTTTCTTTTGTCCTTATTCATAACCCTGGGAAATTATACAATTACAATTTCCCAGGAAATTGAATTATCTCATCGCAGATTAGCCGCCAGTATTTTACAAGAAATGAGGCTCAGTGAGGTTGATAAAACTAATAGACTTATTGAAGCTACAGTATATTACCTCGATCAACTGGATGATATTTTAGATAAAAGAGCTGTTACTCTGAACGGTATTGAGAAGAATTACAAAGATGATCCAAAAGAAAAAGATTCGCAGATTGTGAAAGCCTATGAAATTGCAAGAGATAAATACCTGCCTCTAAAAAGGATGTATGTAGATAAACTGGAAAATGATCTAACCCCTTATCAGGTTGAACGGGTTAAAGACGGATTGACATATGATGCTTTTCCAAATTTTCATCATATGTATTTAGAAATGGTGCCTGGGCTAAAACCTGGAGAAAAAGCTCATATTCTTGCATTGCTGGTGGAGGGTAGAGAGAATGCCATGCTGGCTGTTAATAAAGAGGGACAAACTCAATGGTGGGATAAATATCGCGGAATTATTAATAATTATATTGCTTCACAAGGCTATGATTTTGGCAAATTAAGTAAAACCTGGGATAAAGCAAACGCAGATAAAGAATGGGCAAATTAACCAGCCAGCAGAGTTTTACAAAATCATGGAATATGGCTTAAGAAGTAGGTTTTGGACATCGAGATGGACAAATTTTGAGAATAACCAAATTGTTCTTACAACTTCATTAGGAAAATAAATTACCAAATACTATTAAATGGTTTTGAAAAACAAAGATTTATGCTTGCTTATATTTATTTTAATGGGTATGGGAACTAATTCCCAGGAAAAATATCCAGATCTTGTTAAAGATGAACAAGATGAAATAGTATATGTGAGTGATAATTATGGAAATGAGATTCCCGATTTTTCATTCTCCGGATACGAAAGTTCTTCAGTATCAATTCCGCCAGTACAGGGTAAAGTTGTTATTGCCCCTGTAGATGGAGATGCCACTCAAGCCATACAGAGAGCTATTGATTATGTGGGCAACCTCAAACCTGATGCAGATGGATTTCGGGGTGCTGTAGTCCTGGAAAAAGGGACATTTAAAATATCGGGAACCATTTACCTTAATAGATCGGGAGTAGTGCTTAGGGGGTCCGGAAACACAGATGAAGGAACAATAATTTTAGGAACCGGGGTGAAACGTGAAGCTATGATTCGGGTGCTTGGTAAAAAAGATTTTAGGATCACCGATAGCCTCAACATGGATGGAAATTTTATACCATTAGGAGCCAGAAGTATTAATACGGCTTCAGGAAAGCTTAATCCCGGCGATCATATTTTTATAAGGAAACAGCTGGAGCAGGAGTGGCTGGATACACTAAATATGAATGATTTTGGTGCAGAAACCGGCTGGATAGGATGGAAAACCGACGATTGGGATATCAGCTGGGACCGAAGAATTGAAGCAGCAAATTCTGGTAAGATAGAACTCAGCGCTCCATTAACCATGAACTTGGATCCTCAAAATGATAATTTAAAGGTTTTTAAATACGAATGGCCGGGAAGATTAGAACAATTAGGGATCGAAAACCTTAAAATTAAATCTGAATTTGATCCAGGTAATCCTAAAGATGAACAACACCGCTGGCTTGGAATAGCTATAGAAAATGCCCGTAACGTATGGGTTCGCCGTATTAATTTTGAAAATATGGCAGGGGGCGCAGTACATATTTTAAAAACCGGCAGCCAGGTTACTGTAGAAGATTGTATTTCCCTTCATCCGGTTTCCGAAATTGCTGCTTTCAGGCGTCATACTTTTTATACTGAAGGTCAGCAGACGCTTTTTCAGCGTTGTTATTCTGAGCATGGTTATCATGATTTTGCAGTGGGGGGCTATGGTACTACCGGTCCCAATGCCTTCGTACAATGTGAAGCCTATCTCCCATATAGTTTCAGCGGGGCTATTGGCAGCTGGGCTACCGGAGTACTTTTTGATGTGGTAACTATTGATGGCGATGCTTTAAGCTTTGCTAACCAGGGTCAGCTGGCTCGTGGTTCCGGATGGACAGCAGCTAATTCGGTGATCTGGGAAAGTTCGGCTTCAAAAATGGAAGTTCCGAGTCCGCCAACTGCTGAAAATTGGGCTTTTGGGGTTTGGGGACAATATTCTGGTGATGGTAATTGGAAAGAAGTGAACAGCCATATTTCGCCCAGAAGTTTGTTCTATGCGCAACTGGAAAAAAGATTGGGTGAAACTCCGGTTAATCCAGATGTACTTGAATTAGGAACCGAACCTTCAACAAGTCCAACATTGGAAGCTGCTGAACAGCTTACCCAGGAAGCAGCAAATGAACTGGTAGGTTTAAAGCAGTGGATTGCTAATGTAGATAAACGAAGGCCGCTTCAATTTAACAATGAAAATGCAGTCAGTTATCAAATATTAAAATCTAAACTTCCCAAAGATAAAGAGTCAGCTGAAGATGATTTTAAAATAACTATGAATAACGGTGTTTTGACATTTAAAGATAAGTTACTTGCAGGTAAACATATGACCGTGATGTGGTGGCGTGGAAGCCTGCGCGATGAAGATGTACAAAAATCTACTCCCCATGTTACCCGCTTCGCACCAGGGAGGAGAGGCCGCGGACTTACAGATAATCTTGAGGAAACTGTAGATTGGCTCAAAGAGCACAATGTGGTGGCACTAGATCATAATTATGGGTTGTGGTATGAGCGGCGTATGGACGATCATCAAAGAGTTAGAAGATATGATACTGATACCTGGCCACCATTCTATGAGCAACCTTTCGCACGCAGCGGTGAAGGCCTGGCCTGGGACCATCTAAGCAAATATGATCTTACCAAATATAACACGTGGTACTGGTCAAGGTTACAACGTTATGCTGAACTGGCTGAGCAGGAAGGGCAGATGCTTTTCCACCAGCAGTACTTCCAGCATAATATTTTGGAGGCCGGGGCACACTGGTCAAGTTCTCCCTGGCGCTCTGCGAATAATATTAATGATACTGGTTTCCCTGAACCTCCACCTTACGCCGGGGACAAGCGCATTTTTCTGGCGCGACAATTTTACGATATAACTAACGAAAAACGAAGAGGTTTACATGCAGCTTATATCAGGAAATCTCTTGATAATTTTAAAAATCAGGGTAATGTTGTCCAGTTTACCAGTGCTGAATATACCGGTCCCCTTCATTTTACACAGTTTTGGGTAGATGTTATTAAGGACTGGGAAGCAGATCATGAGAATGAAGCCTTGATTGGCCTAAGTGCTACTAAAGATGTTCAGGATGCTATTCTGCAGGACAAGGAACGGTCTTCTATTGTAGACGTAATCGATATTAAGTACTGGTACTACCGTGAAAATGGTGAAACTTATGCTCCCGAAGGAGGAAAAAATCTTGCACCACGACAACATGCACGAAAAATGGAAAACGGTAAGGAATCTACAAGATCAGTTTACCGTGCAATCAGGGAATACAGGGAACAATTTCCTGAAAAAGCGGTGGTATATAATACAAACGGTGCTCCCCGTTTTGGATGGGCACAACTTATGGCTACCGCTTCTTTGCCAAGCATCCCACAGGTTTCTTTGGAATCATTTTATAATGAAATTCCCAAAATGTCTTTGGTTCAAGGAGAAGATTATCAAAGTAATATTTGGACACTTCAGAATAAAGGTCAGGCCTATTTGTATTATCTAAATCAAAGTCAACAGTTTGTAGTAGATCTAAGTAATACCAAAGGGAAATTTCAGGTATATGTAATTGATCCGGAAAGCGGTAATGCCACCAAAAAAGAAATTTTGAAGGCAGGTTCTGTTGTGAGTATAAATCCTTCAAAAGTTGAAAAAATATTTTTTATTGAAAAAATTTAAATTATGACCAAAACATCTGTTCTAAATCTTTGCGGTATTCTATCCATACTTTTGTTGTTATCCGGATGCCGGGACAATTCGGAAAATGAAAGTGCACAAGAAGCAGCTAATGTTAAACAGGATACCACGCTTAGTGCGTTATCAATTTCAGAAAACAACCGTTATTTTCAGAAAGAAAACGGAGAACCTTTTTTCTGGCTGGGAGACACAGGTTGGCTTATGTTTAATCGTCTGGATCGTGATCAAATCAAAAAATATATTGAAGATCGAAAATCTAAAGAGTTCAATGTAATACAGGCCATGGTACTGCATTCGCTTGACGCAGTAAATGTATATAAAGATACTGCACTGGTAAAACAAAATGTAGCCGAACCTGTGGTAACCGATGGGGCTGACGCTTCAGATTCCCTTCAATACGATTTTTGGGATCATATCGATTATGCGGTGAAAACAGCGGAAGAAAATGGTATTTATATGGCTATGGTTCCGGTGTGGGGTGGAAATATCGAAAATGTTACCGAAGAGCAGGCGCGGGAATATGCCAAGTTTCTTGCCGAAAGATATAAGGATAAAGAAAATGTGATCTGGCTGAACGGAGGAGATACTTTTGGAAATGAATACACCAATGTCTGGAATGCACTGGGGGAAACCCTGAACGAGTACAATCCTGAAAAACTTATTACTTTTCATCCGCGTGGCAGGCACGATTCTTCCGACTGGTTTCATGAGGCAGACTGGTTGGATTTCAATATGTTTCAGTCTGGCCACAGAACCTATGCCCAGGATGATACCGAAAAAAATTATGGCGAAGATAACTGGCGTTATGTAAAAGCCGATTACGAATTAAAGCCTGTAAAGCCAACATTGGATGGAGAACCCTCTTATGAAGGTATTCCATACGGACTTCATGATACTTTGCAGCCCTTTTGGAAAGCTCATGAAATTAGGCGTTATGCATATTGGTCGGTTTTTGCAGGAGCTGCCGGATTTACCTATGGTCATAGCGCGGTGATGCAAATGCATCCGGCCGGAGATGAAACCGGAGCTTATGGAAACAAAAAAGCCTGGGATGTAGCCCTTGATGATCCCGGAGCTAAACAAATGCAATACGTGAAGAAACTTATAGTTGATTATCCTTATTTCAGCAGAAGACCTGATTCTACTCTTGTACTGAACAGTGGTGAACGATATGATTATCTGCCTGCCACCAGTGGTGATGGCTATGCTTTGGTCTATACGTACAACGGCCGGGAAATAGAAATCGACGCCAGTGAACTGAATTTTGAAGATTTTAAAGCCAGCTGGTACGATCCCAGAACCGGTAAAAAAAGCGAAATAGGTGAATTGCCTCAGGCAGATGGAGAAAAATATACATTTAGACCAGAAGGAAAACAGGAAGATGGAAACGACTGGGTGCTTATTCTTGAGCAAAAATCCTAGTGCTAAAAAGCTAAAGATGTCAAAGAAAATCTTAATCATATTCTTCTTTATCCCGTTACTGAATTTTGCACAGGACGGATGGATCAATATCTCCGAAAGGCGGGCTCAAACCATAGATTCTGTTATTACAGATATCATTCAGGGAGCCATAAATGAAGCTTCGGCAAAAGGCGGCGGCACCATTTATTTTCCAGCCGGCGATTATCTCACAGGCGGCATTCGATTAAAAAGTGATATCACACTTCACCTTGATGCGGGTGCAGTGTTGCGGTTTTCAGACGATTTTGATAATTATCTGCCTTTTGTACAAATGCGATGGGAAGGTACGGTGATGAACAATTTCTCTCCACTAATCTATGCCAATAATGTAAAAAATATAGCGATTACGGGTAGAGGGACTATAGACGGACAGGGAAAGAAATGGTGGAACTCTATGTATGATATTGAATTGGCTGAAGAGAAACTTCCGCTCAATAAATATCAAAAGATGTGGAAGGAACAAAATCCAAACCTTGAAACTTCTGAATACTACCAGCGCACCATGAACCTGATGTTTTTCAGGCCGCCTTTATTTCAGGCCTTTCAATCTGAAAATATTCTTATTGAAGGTATTACGATAAAAAACAGTCCGTTCTGGACGGTGAATCCTGCCTTCTGCAATAATATTCGAATTACCGGCGTCACCATTTATAATCCGCCCTCACCAAATACCGATGGGATCAACCCTACTTCATGTAAGAATGTTCATATTTCAGATTGTCATATTAGCGTGGGTGATGATTGTATTACCATCAAATCTGGCCGTGATGCCGATGGGCGAAAATGGGCGACTCCCACCGAGAATGTTACCATTACCAACTGTACCATGCTTAGTGGACATGGTGGTGTGGTAATAGGTAGTGAAATGTCTGGCGGAGTAAAAAAGGTAACGATCTCAAATTGCATTTTTGACGGAACCGATCGTGGAATACGGCTAAAGACTGCTCGTGGTCGGGGTGGTACCGTAGAAGACATTAGAGTATCTAACATTATAATGAACAATATTCAGGACGAGGCGATAATGATGAATATGTTTTATGATAAGAATAAAGAAATAGAACCGGTTTCAGAAAGAACTCCCACCTTCAGAAACATTCATTTTTCGGGTATAACAGGCAAGAATATTAATGCTGCCGGAAAAATATTGGGAATTGAAGAAATGCCGGTGCAAAATATCTCTTTTTCAGATATCAATTTTCAGGCTAAAGAAGGTTTTTACGTTTCTGTTGCTAAAAATGTTGAATTTCATGATGTCTCTGTAACTACTGAAATGGGGCCTTCTTTTGAATTTAAAAATTCCGAAGACCTTGTACTTGATAATGTAGAATCTGAAAATCCTCTTAAAAATACAGCGATTATTAAGGCTGAAAATGTGAAAAATATGCTGCTTGGCAATTCCGTTATATTTCAGCCTTTCGATATTTTCTTTTCTGTTTCGGGAGACCAGACAGAGAACATTCATTTTCAGAACAATATTCTTCCCAAAGCCGGGAAAATTTTAGAGCAAAGTGCAGAAGTCGGAAAAAACGCTATCATTCAAAAAAAATAAAAATCGATGAAAAAAGGGCTACTGTTAATACTTCTAATTCTAATTTTTTCTTGTAAAGATCAAAAAGGCAAGAATGTTTCAGTGGGGCAGGATATCCAGGAACAGCAGGAAAATGAACAGGATTCTGTATATCTATTTACGAGTTTCCGGGAACCGGCCGATGAAGGTCTTTATCTGGCTTATAGTGATGATGGTTATCATTGGAAAAATCTTGGCGGTCCTTACCTTAAGCCAAATGTCGGCGAAAGCAAAATTATGCGGGATCCTTCAGTAGAAAAGGGTCCGGACGGTACATATCATATGGTCTGGACTACAGAGTGGCAGGGAGGAAATGGTTTTGGTCATGCCAGTACAAAAGATTTCATCAACTGGAGCGAAGCAGAATACATTCCTGCAATGGCCCATGAATCGGATGTGGTGAATGTCTGGGCTCCGGAACTGTTTTACGATAAAGATCGCGATAGGTTTATTATTCTTTGGGCTTCTACAATCCCCTATCGTTTTGAAAAAGGACAGGAAGAAGAGAAGAACAACCACCGTATGTATTTCACCACGACCAAGGATTTTAAGAAATTTACAGATACACAACTTTTTATGAATGCCGGTTTCAGTATGATCGACTGTGTCATTGTGAAAAGAGGCAAGGATGATTATGTATTGGTAATAAAAGACAATACCCGGCCTAACAGAAATCTTAGGGTGGCTTTTGGGTCTGATCCGTTGGGGCCTTACAGGAACATTTCAAAACCCTTCACCGGATTTAAAACCGAAGGTCCCACCGTGATACAACAGGATGGGAAATATATCATTTATTATGATCATTATGGTGAGAAAAGCTTTGGTGCCGTTGAAACTGAAAATTTTCATCAGTTCACTAACATCAGTGATAAAATTGAACTGCCTGAAGGACATAAACACGGGACAATAACCCGAATCTCAGGAAAAGTTCTTGACGGACTTATCTCCAAAAGCAAGGAATTAAAATAGCAATTTTTAACCATAATATTAATCTTACTTCAATGCGATTAAATTCAGAGAATTTAACCAAGATAGCTATAGCCGTTTGTTTCGGCTTATTTTCATATGCCGTATTGGCACAGGATGTGGATACTGTTAAATATGTTGGTAGCACCTTGTCTAATATAGATTACCATCACGGGCAGTTACGTCCTGCAGTAGGTGTTCATGCCAGACAAATAATGCGCGCCAGCAGAGAACATCCACAATCAGCAGATTATTATGGCTGGACCTATAATCATGCGCCTAACCTCGCCTATTGGGATGATACTTTTTTTGTGCAGTATTTAAGCAACCCGGTAGGGGAACATATTCCGCCGGGGCAGTCATACGTGATTACTTCAGAAGATGGGAAAAACTGGGGTAAACCAGAAGTGCTTTTCCCGGTATATCCAATTCCTGATGGTTATAAAAAGGAGGGGCATCCTGCCACCGCCAAGGATCTTACTTCGGTTATGCATCAGCGAATGGGATTCTATGTTTCTTCCGGAGATAAACTTCTGGCTTTGGGGTATTATGGAATTGCAATGGATGAACACGATTCTCCAAATGATGGAAATGGAATTGGAAGGGTTGTTAGGGAAATTTATGATAATGGAAGTTTTGGCCCTATATATTTTATACGTTACAACAAAAACTGGGATCAGTCTTTATCTGAATTCCCATTTTATAAAGAAAGCGATGATGAGGAGTTCATTCAAGCTTGTGAGGAATTGCTTACTAAACCATTGATGATGCAACAATGGGTTGAAGAGCAGGATCGGGATGATCCGCTTATACCTTTGCAGGAACAATTTAAAGCATTCAGTTATTATCATTTACCTGATGACCGAGTAGTGGGATTGTGGAAGCATGCTTTAACTTCAATAAGCCTGGACGGAGGGGAAACATGGAAATATCATCCTTTACGTGCTCCTGGATTTGTAAACAAAAATGCTAAGATATGGGGCCAGGAAACTTCAGATGGAAATTATGCCACAGTTTATAATCCTTCAGAATTCAGATGGCCGCTAGCAGTTTCCACCAGTGAAGATGGGATCGTTTATAATGATCTTTTACTGATTCACGGGGAAATATCCACGATGCGTTACGGCGGAAATTATAAATCCTGGGGCCCGCAATACGTACGCGGTATCCTTGAAGGAAACGGCACGCCACCAGATGGGAAAATGTGGGTTACCTACAGCATGAATAAAGAAGATATTTGGGTTGCTTCTGTTCCCGTTCCTATTACAGCAAATGCTGAATCTCATGCTGATGAGGTTTTTAATTTAATGCCTGATGGCGAGGAGTTAAAATACTGGAATATTTATGATTTGGAACAGGCTCCCGTAAAAATTGAGAAAAGTAACGATCAAAAATGGCTGGCCTTGAAGGATAAAGATGCCTATGATTATGCCAGGGTAGAAAGGATTATTCCTACTACAAAAAATCTTGAGGCTTCTTTTACAATCCGTCCAGAGCAAAATGACCACGGGAAACTTCAGGTTGAATTCCAGAATGAAAAAGGTCAGCCTGCGGTAAGGCTTATTTTTGATGAAAATGGGGAATTAAAAGCTAAAGCAGGATACAGATATAGTAAGCTGGCAGATTATGAAGCAGGTGAAAACTATAGAATTGATGTTCGCCTGGAACCCGAAACAAGATCTTATACGGTTCAGGTGAATGGAGGTGATGAAAAACGCCTTATTTTTTATGCTCCTGTACATGAATTTGAAAGGATTATGTTTAGAACAGGAGATCAAAGATATGAACCCACTCCCGAAAGCCCGGCTGCAAACCACGAAGATTTGGAAAATCCCGGCAAGCAGATTCCCGAAGCAGCATTTTATATTAAAGGTCTAAAAACAGGAGTTTTCTCCAAATAATGAAAATCAAATTTAAGATCATATATGTTTTTTTATCGGTTTTATTCTTTTCCTGTGGAAGCAAGGTAGAGGAAAAATCGGTACCTGTGGTTCAGGATTTGAAAGTTGAAGAGCCAGAAGTAGCCATGCAGTTCAACCCTATGGGGATTTCTCCTGAAGAGGTGCGATTTGGATGGCAGTTACAATCTTCCGGTTTTAATGTAAAGCAGTTGGCTTATCGCATTCAGCTTTCTGAAAATAAAGATTTTGATGGTAATTTATACTGGGATAGCGGTAAGGTTAATTCAGAAAAAAGCCAGCATATAAAATATGCAGGTCCTAAATTGAAAAACGCTCAGGATTATTACTGGAAAATACAGGTATGGACAGGTAATAATACAACTTCAGAAAGCGAAACTTCGCATTTCTTCACTGCTCCCGGTGAAGATGCTCTTAAAGCAGAATGGATTGGAGCAATTTCCAGGGCAGACAGTTACTTGCCAGAAGGGCGGAAAATGCATACACCTACCTTCAAAAAATCAAAGCGGGATTCAATAGTGGATGCGGTAGATTCTCTTGCTTACCGGAGTATCATGCTGCGGAAGGAATTTCAGTCAGGTAAGGATATTAAATCTGCCAAGGTCTATGTTTCCGGATTAGGTCATTATAAGCTGAGTATCAATGGTAAAAATATTGGTAATAGTGAGTTTGCTCCATTATGGACCGATTATGATAAGACGGTTTATTATAATATTTATGATGTAACCACAAACCTTCAGCAAGGAGAAAATGCTGTAGGTGTGATGCTTGGGAACGGAATGTACAATGTTATTGGCGACAGGTATTCCAAGTTCTTTGTTAGTTTTGGTCCACCGACTTTGTTTCTTCAACTTAGACTTACTTATGAAGATGGTTCCGAAGAAATTATTAAAACAGACGATAGCTGGAAATATACTAAGAGTCCAATAACCTTTAATACGCTTTTTGGCGGGGAAGATTATGATGCCCGGATGGAGCAACCGGGATGGAATACTCCGGATTTTGATGCCGCTTCCTGGAAACCAGTTGTTTTACAGCAAGCGCCAAAAGGAAAGCTAATTCCTCAGACAGCTCCTCCGGTTTCATTGACCAAAAGCTATAAAGTAAAGGAGGTAAATTCCTTTAATGATACTACCTATATATTGGATATGGGGCAGAACCTTTCTGGTTTTCCAAAAATCAAAGCCAGGGGAAAAAGAGGGGATAAGATAAAGATTTGGGTTGGAGAAAAACTTCAGGATGATGGCACCATTGCCCAGGGCGGTTCTGGAAAACCGTATTATTATGAATATACATTTAAAGGCGACGGTATAGAGGAATGGCGGCCTTACTTCAGTTATTATGGTTACCAGTATATACAGATTGAAGGTGCAAATTACAAGAAGGATGAAATGGAGGGTTTGCCAACAGTACTGGAGGTAAATTCACTATTTGTGAACAATTCGGCTAAACCAGGCGGCACTTTTACAAGTTCGAATGAGATTTTTAATAAAGCGCACGAGCTTATTGATGCAGCTATAAAAAGTAATTTTCATAGTGTGTTTACCGACTGTCCGCACCGGGAGAAACTGGGTTGGCTAGAGGAAACACATCTTAATGGCCCTGGGCTTTTTTATAATTATCATCTGGAAGGCTTTATACCGAAAATAATGCGGGATATTGCCGATGCGCAGCGGGAAAATGGACTTATTCCCAATATCGCACCCGAATATATCATCTTTGGTGGAGACTTTACCGATTCTCCCGAATGGGGCCTTGCCGGAATCATGCTGCCGTGGATGTATTATGAATATTATGGTGATGCCTCTTTAATTGAGCAATATTACCCGGTTATGACAAAGTATGTGGACTATCTTTCTTCAACAGCCGAAAATCACATTGTAGATCACGGTCTTGGTGACTGGTACGATTACGGTGAACATGCTGCGGGATATTCCAAAAACAGCCCAATTGCCCTTTCTGCTACTAGCCATTACTTCTATGGGGCCAGTTTAGTTGCAAAAGCTGCAGATATGCTGGGACGAAACCAGGATGCTAAAAAATATCAAAATTTATCCACGGAAATCAGAAAAGCTTTCAACAACAGGTTTTATAACCCAAAAAAAGGAAATTATGCTACTGGCAGCCAGTTTAGCAATGCTGTTCCGATTTATATGGGAATCGTGGAACCTGAAAATAAAGAGAAAGTGATGAACAGTCTGCTCGATACAATAAAGGCTAACAATTACAGGCTTACTACCGGAGACGTAGGAAACAGGTACCTTTTTCAAACACTTGCTGAAAATGACCAAAACGAAGTGATGTATAAGATGCAGAATCATTACGATACACCAGGCTATGGTTTTCAGATCAAATTCGGTTTAACCACACTCACCGAACAATGGGATCCGCGGAATGGCAATTCTCTGAATCATTTTATGATGGGTCAGATTGAAGAATGGTTCTATAAGAGTCTGGCAGGAATTGTTCCTGATGAAGAAAACCCCGGATATAAGCATTTCTTCTTACAACCCGAACTTGTAGGAGATATGGAATTTGTAAAAGCTTCTTACGAATCACTTTATGGTAAAATAATTTCAGAATGGGAGAGAGATAGTGAAGGGCTTAGCTTTAAATTTACAATTCCTGCAAATACCAGTGCTACCGTAAAGCTTCCAGTAAATGAATTTTCAGAAGTTACTTTAAATGCTGAAAAACTTGAGACATATGAGAACATATCAGGCAAAACTGTTTTTGAAGTTGGTTCCGGGTCCTATTCAATAAATGTAAGACTATAATGGCAAAGGAATCGAACAAGTTAAAGGGTATAAAACAGCTTTCCCACCGAGGAAGCGTTCTTTTTCTTTGTCTTTTTTTAGTGGCGTCTATCCCGATTCTTTCGCAGAATTCCGATACCAATTTTAATCAATCGATTACTGAAACCATCGATCGTATTGAGGAAATATATGATGTAAAAATTAATGATGAAAAAAAGTTGCTGGAAGGGAAGAAACTTGATTATGCCGATTGGCGTATCCGTCAGGATAACCTGGAAGTTTCGTTAACAGCTGTCCTGGCTCCTTTTAATTTAATGTACTGGAAAGAATCAGATTCTGTTTACAGTATCCGAAAGTTTGATTATCCCCGCCGTACTCCGGATTTGGGCCGGGAAAGGTTGAATTACCTGCAAAATCTTTACGATACCAAAGCCGAATGGGAATCTCGTAAAGCTGATTTGAAATCCTGTATAAAGGACGCTTTAAAGCTCGAAAAAGCTTCTGAAGTTAAAAATCCCGAAGTAATTACTACTAAAAAGAGAAAATATAAAGGATATACCGTTGAAAATATCGCTTTAGAAATTGTTCCTGGTGTTTACGCCACCGGTTCGATTTATAAGCCTTTTCCGCTGAAGAAAAAGAACGCGGTAATATTATCTCCAAATGGTCATTTTGGAGATGGCCGCTATCGCGAAAGTGAACAAATTAGATGTGCAAATCTGGCAAAAATGGGAGCGCTTGTAGTGAGTTATGATCTTTTCGCTTGGGGAGAATCGGCACTTCAGTTTCCGTATGAATATCACCGAACCAGTATGGCACAAACTATTCAGGTGTTAAATGGAAAAAAACTACTGGATTATTTAGTACAGCTTCCTGAAGCAGACTCATCAAGAATTGGTATTACAGGAGGTTCCGGCGGAGGTTCTCATACTCTATTTCTCACGGCAATCGATGACAGAATAAAGGTTTCTGTTCCGGTGGTTATGGTTTCTTCCTATTTTTCAGGTGGATGTCCCTGTGAAAGTGGTCAGCCAATACATTTATGTGGTAATGGAACCAATAATGCTGAAATTTCTGCAATGGCTGCTCCAAGGCCCCAGTTGATTATATCCGACGGGCAGGATTGGACTCAAAATGTCCCCGATCTTGAGTATCCTTTCATCAGGGATGTGTATTCATTTTATGATGCTGAAGAGAAGGTTGAAAATGCCCATTTTCAGGAGGAAGGCCATAATTATAAGGAGTCCAAACGTAAGGCAATGTATCCGTTTATGGCCAGATATCTAAACCTGGATATTACAAAGATTACTGAGGATGATAAAATTTCAGAAGATATAACTGTAGAAACTGAAAATCAAATGAAAGTCTTCGGAAAGAACGGAGAAAAACTACCAGAAAATGCTATTAAGGATATTGATAAATTATATTCCCTTTTTGGCGAAACCTACGAAAAAGATCAAAATGAATAAAATATTTAAAAACATTAATTTAGTAATCTTACTGGTGCTTTCAGTTTTTTCGGGCTATGGACAGTCTGAAAATAACATGAAGCTATGGTATGATAAACCTGCTGAAAACTGGAATGAAGCTCTTCCCATTGGGAATGGCCGACTGGGAGCTATGATCTTTGGTAATCCTTCCGTAGAACGTTTGCAGTTAAATGAAGAAACCATTTGGGCTGGCCAGCCAAACAGTATTGCTCACGAGAAGGCTTTAAAGGCACTTCCAAAGGTGAGGCAGCTCATCTTTGAAGGAAAATATAAGGAAGCTCAGGATCTTGCCACCAGCGATATTCGCTCGCAGACCAACAATGGAATGCCTTACCAGACATTTGGTAATGTGTATATTTCTTTTCCGGGACATAATAATTATTCAGATTATTACCGGGGTCTTGATATTTCAAAAGCGATAGCTTCAGTTTCTTACAAAGTAGACGGGGTAACTTATAAACGTGAAATAATTTCAGCATTTGAAGATGACGTGGTGGCGGTAAAACTTTCCGCAGATAAACCAGGAAGCATTACCTGTAATGTTTTAATGAACAGTCCTTTTGATAAAACTGACCCGGTGAGCAGGGAAGATGTGATTATGCTGGATGGCACATCCAGTAATCATGAAGGATTGAGAGGCGGAGTGGATTTTGAAGGAAGGGCAGCTGTTGAAACTAAAGGTGGTACAGCAAAATCTGAAGATGGATATATTGCTATTAATGGCGCAGATGAAGCAACCATTTATATTTCTATCGCTACAAATTTTAAAAATTACAAGGATCTTTCGGTAGATGTGAGGGAAAAAACAAAGCGTTTGCTAAGCGAGGCCCGACGGAGAGATTTTGAAACGATCAGGAAAGATCATACGGATTATTATCAGAAGTTTTTTAACCGCGTTTCCCTCGATCTTGGGAAAACCGATGCCGTAAATCAACCTACAAATCTTAGAATTAAAAATTTTTCAGATCAGGATGATCCACAACTGGTTTCATTGTATTTCCAGTTTGGAAGATACCTGCTCATTTCCAGTTCTCAGCCTGGTGGACAGCCCGCAAACCTGCAGGGAATCTGGAACGATATGCTTTTCCCACCATGGGAAAGCAAATACACCATGAATATTAATGCCGAAATGAATTACTGGCCTGCGGAACTTACTAATCTTCCGGAGATGCATGAACCTTTTATTCAGCTGGCAAAAGAGGTAAGCGAAACCGGAAGGGAAACAGCGCAAATAATGTATGATGCTGATGGCTGGGTGCTGCATCACAATACCGATATCTGGAGAATAACCGGGCCTATTGATAACGCTCATTCTGGAATGTGGCCCGCCGGGGGAGCCTGGCTTATGCAGGATCTGTGGGAACGCTACCTTTATTCCGGTGATAAGGAATATCTGGCAGAGATCTATCCAATTATGAAAGGTTCTGCTGAATTTTTCCTGGATTTTATGATCCCGCATCCTGAATATGGCTGGTCTGTTGTAGTACCTTCCAATTCTCCGGAGAATTCTCATGGCGGTGGCGAAGGGAATGCGTCTATAACCGCAGGTTCAACAATGGATAACCAGTTGGTGTTCGATCTTTTCTCGCACACAGCCGAAGCCGCAGAAATTCTTTCCAAAGATGACGATTTCGTGGGAAAATTAGAGTCTGCAAAAGAAAAACTGGCGCCTATGCAAATTGGTCGTTACGGGCAGTTACAGGAATGGCTGAAGGATTGGGACGATCCTGAAGACGATCACCGTCACGTTTCACATTTATACGGACTTTTTCCAAGTAACCAGATCTCACCTTTTCGAAACCCAGAGCTTTTTGAAGCTTCAAAAGTTGTTTTGGAGCACCGTGGTGATAAATCAACAGGCTGGTCTATGGGCTGGAAGGTGAACTTATGGGCAAGGTTGCTGGATGGAAATCGCGCTTATAAATTACTTAACGATCAGTTAGGCCTGGTAGGCAGTGATGGTGGCGGCAGTTATCCGAATATGCTGGATGCGCATCCACCATTTCAGATTGATGGGAATTTTGGCGTTACCGCGGGAATTGCTGAAATGCTGATGCAGAGCCACGAAGGAGCTGTTCATTTATTACCGGCACTGCCCGATGCATGGAAAAAAGGCAAAATTGAAGGTATTCGTGCCCGGGGAGGTTTTACCATTGAAAGTCTGGAGTGGGAAGCTAACGAACCGGCAAAGCTTACGATTAAATCCAATTTAGGCGGAAATCTTCGGCTTCGGACATCAACTAAACTGAAGTTGGGTGATCTAAAAATTGCGAAAGGAGAGAATCCAAATCCATTTTTCAAGATATACCCGGTCAAAGAACCGCTAATTTCAGACAAAACTGAAACTTCAAAACCCGATCTGCCTAAATTCTACGAATACGATATTCAAACCGAAAAAGGTAAAATCTATACATTTTATTCAAAATAAACATTTATGAATCTGAGATATATAAAGTTATTTTCAATATTGTTTTTTCTGAGTTTTATTTCATTTTCCTGTGATACTGAAAATGGAGCTGAGGAACAGCAAACCAGCTCGAAGGCATTTATTCTAAAAGCCAATGATTTTCAGAATTATGCCGAAAAATTTAATAATATGGAAGGGGAGAACATCGTGCAGGCAATTCCGAACGATAGTTCCTGGAACTGGATGCAAAAGAACATTCCGCTTTTTGAAACTTCTCAAAAAAGTTTTGAAGAAATGTATTATTACCGCTGGTGGACTGCCAGGAAACATATAAAAGAGACGCCTGAAGGTTATGCGATCACCGAATTTCTGGTAGAAAGATCTTATGCAGATAAATTCAACCTCATTAGCTGTGCGCTAAGTCATCATATCCACGAATTTCGATGGCTGCACAATAAAGATTATATAGATCAGAACGTGCATGTATGGTTCAGGGGGAATGAGGGTGAGAATATGGAAAAATTAAGGTCCTTTAGCAGCTGGACTGCTTCGAGCCTTTATGATAAATATTTGGTAGACCAGAATGAGGAATATTTACTGGATATGTTTCCAGATCTGGTAGAAGAGTATAAAGCCTGGGAAGGGGACCGTCGCAGGGATGA
The DNA here is from genome assembly GCF_031846585.1 of Autumnicola musiva. Classification (NCBI taxonomy): domain Bacteria; kingdom Pseudomonadati; phylum Bacteroidota; class Flavobacteriia; order Flavobacteriales; family Flavobacteriaceae; genus Autumnicola; species Autumnicola musiva. The sequence goes on along the minus strand of NZ_JAVRHK010000010.1, from coordinate 23,421 downwards.
TGGTCTTTTCTGGCAATACGATGTTAAAGATGGAATGGAAGAATCGCTAAGTGGTGGTCGCCATGTTAAAAATGCACGGCCCACTATAAATAGTTATATGTATGGAAATGCCAAGGCTCTTGCTGAAATGGCAAGGATGAAAGGTGACGAGGAGCTTGCTGCGACCTTTGAAGCCAAAGCGGATACTTTAAAGCAACTGGTTGAAGAAAAACTGTGGAATGCAAAAGATCAGTTTTTCGAGACTTTTACTGAAAATGATACCTGCGCGAATGTTCGGGAGGCAATAGGATTTATTCCCTGGTATTTCAATTTACCAGATGAAAATTCTAAATATAATGAAGCCTGGAAACAGGTGAAAAATGAGGAAGGTTTTCTGGCGCCTTTCGGTTTGACCACAGCGGAAAGGAGAAGTCCGCGCTTTAGAAGCCATGGTACCGGCACCTGTGAATGGGATGGTGCAGTATGGCCTTTTGCAACCTCACAAACAATGACTGCCCTGGCTAATTTTATGAATAATTATGATCAGGATATTGTAGAGAAGGAAGATTATTATCAGCTAATGGATCGATATGTGGAATCACAATATTACAGAGGCCGTCCTTATATAGGAGAATATCTTGATGAATCCACCGGATACTGGCTAATGGGAGATCGTGAAAGGAGTCGCTATTATAATCATTCTACTTTTAACGATCTTGTAATTACCGGGCTGGTTGGATTAAGACCAAGAGCCGATGAAAAAATTGAAGTAAATCCTTTAGTTCCGGAAGATCAATGGGACTATTTTTGTCTGGATAATGTGCTTTATCATGGGGATATTCTTACTATTATCTGGGATAAAACCGGCGATAAATACAATAAGGGTAAAGGGCTGAAGATTTTCAGAAACGGAGAGGAAATTGCCTCGTCAGAAAATCTTGGCCATCTCATTTCTTCCTAGATTTTTTAAATTCAGCACATTATTTAAAACTAATTCTGGCTAAATCTATCTATGCACGATCCTGGTTGTATCGCTTCGGGATAGTACAGGATACTAAATTCCTGTTAAAAGGATATTTTTCAAACTGAATATCTTAATTCGAGAAGAGTAATTTATAATTCGATGAGTGAACAGTTTGAAAAGAATACAGCCAGAAGGGATTTTATAAAAAAAACTGCTCTGGGTTCGTTGGGGGTTTACCTTGGCTCATCGTTTATTTCAGCAAATGCTTTTTCGCTTCACAGATTAAAAGAAGAACGATACAAAATAGCAGTTTGTGACTGGATGATCTTAAAAAGACAAAAATTAAGTGCCTTCAGTTTCGCAAATGAACTCAATGCTGATGGAATCGAGATGGATATGGGCGGGCTGGGTGATCGCGTAACTTTTGACAATAAGTTGGGTGATCCGGAAATAAGAGCACAATTCCTTCAGAAGTCTAAAGAGACCGGAGTGGAGATTAGTTCGGTAGCAATGTCTGGTTTTTATGCACAATCATTTGCTGAAAGGCCTACCGTACATCTCATGGTGAAGGACTGTATTGATGTTATGGAAGAAATGAAAGTAAAAAATGCCTATTTGCCGTTGGGTGTAAAAGGTGATATGATCAAATATCCCGAATTGCGGCCTGAAATTGTGAAGCGTTTAAAATGGGCAGGTCAGGAAGTCGGCGAAATAGGAGGAGTAATTGGCGTGGAAACTTCTTATGATGCAAAGGCTGAGAAAGAATTTCTTGAAGAAATAGGATCTCCAAATATAAAGAGCTCTTTTAATTTTGCCAATGCGATAAAAAATGAAAAGGATATCTGCATGGAACTGGAAATACTGGGCAACGAAAATATCGCACAGATACACGCCAGTAATACCGATGGGGAACTTATAGAAAACGATCCGGCCCTTAATATGCCGGCAGTTAAAAAAACCTTGGATAAGATGAACTGGAAAGGCTGGTTGATCGTAGAACGTTCCCGGGATACCGATCACGTCCACGACCGAAAGGCAAATTATGGAGCCAATGTAGCTTATCTAAAATCCGTATTTCAGAATAAATAAAGTCCAAGATTTTTATGATCAAACCAAAGTTGATCTTAAGTATTTTTCTGTTTGCTGTCTTTTCCTGTAAGACGGGAGATACAAAACCAGAAGTTTCTACAACAGATGTGGCTACAGAAGCCCGCCAGATCATTTCCCTGAATGATAACTGGAAAACTGCGAGGGAAGATTCGGGTGTAATAGCCGATACTTCAAACATTATAAACAACAATTTCAACGATTCCGCCTGGGAACAGGTAGAGGTGCCTCATAACTGGGATCAATATTATGGGTATCGCCGTATGAAACACGGTAATTTACATGGAACTGCATGGTATCGCAAAAGCCTGGAACTCGATCCTGAAAATACAGAAAAGCGTCATTTTCTTTTTTTTGAAGGCGTTGGTTCCTACGCAACTGTTTGGGTGAACGGAAAAGAAGTAGGAAGCCATAAAGGAGGCCGTACCACATTTACGATCGATATTACGGATGCGATCGATTTTGGAACTGAAAATATTATTACTGTAAAGGCAGAACATCCGCCTTTTATCGCCGATTTACCCTGGGTATGTGGGGGTTGTTCGGGGGAATGGGGATTTTCAGAAGGTTCGCAGCCCATGGGGATCTTTCGCCCGGTCTCGCTGATCGTTACAAATGATATCAAAATAGAACCTTTTGGGGTTCATATCTGGAATGATAGAAATATTTCTGAGGAACAGGCCCGGCTTTTTGTAGAGACAGAATTAAAAAATTACGGTAATTCTTCAGAAAGTATAGAGATCCTTAACCGCCTGGTCGACGCGAACGGCGTTGCTGTTGCCGAAATTGTGAACAGTTTTGATCTTCATAACGAGGAAGCAGGTAAGACCATCAAACAGGAATTACCGCTAATTAAAAATCCGAATCTCTGGTCGCCTGAAGATCCTTATCTCTACAATCTCGAAACAATAGTTAAGCAGAATGGTAAAATTGTTGACAGGCTTGAAACCCCGTATGGCATAAGGTGGATCAGTTATCCGCATAACAGGAATGACGGTGATCAGCGTTTTCACTTAAATGGCAAACCTTATTTTATTAATGGTACCTGTGAATATGAACATATGATGGGGAAAAGCCACTCCTTTACAGAAGAAATGGTAGAAGCGAGGGTGAGCCAGATGATCGCCGGGGGGTTCAATGCTTTTCGTGAGGCGCATCAACCTCATAATTTAAGATACCAGCAACATTGGGATGAGAAAGGAATCCTTTTCTGGAGCCAGTTTTCAGCGCATATATGGTATGATACACCTGAATTTAAGGAAAATTTCAAAAAGTTACTTCGGGACTGGATCAAAGAACGTAGAAACAGCCCATCAATTATTATGTGGGGGCTTCAAAATGAGAGTACTATTCCCGAGGCTTTTGCCAGGGAGGCTACCAGGATCATCAGGGAAATGGATCCTACCTCTTCTCAGCAGCGACTGGTAACCACCTGTAACGGCGGGGAAGGAACCGACTGGAATGTGATCCAGAACTGGTCCGGTACCTACGGCGGGGACCCGTATAACTATGCGAATGAACTAAAGAATGATCTGCTAAATGGGGAATATGGTGCCTGGCGAACTGCCGATGTTCATACCGAGGGACCTTTTGATCAGGATGGGGAATATAGTGAAAATCGCTTTTCTCAACTTATGGAAATAAAAGTTCGCGAAGCAGAAAAAGTGCGGGATAGTGTGGTAGGGCAGTACAACTGGCTTTTTAGTTCACATGAAAATCCTGGAAGGATTCAGAATGGAGAAGCTTATCGCGATATAGACAGGATTGGTCCGGTAAATTATAAGGGTCTATTTACTGCCTGGGGAGAACCGACGGATGCCTATTATATGTATCGAGGGAATTACGCTTCTAAAAAGACCGATCCCATGGTTTATATCGTATCACACACCTGGCCCAACCGTTGGCAGAACCCCGGAGTGAAGGATAGTATCGTGGTGTATTCCAATTGTGATGAAGTTGAATTGCTGAATGATATGAATGGTAATTCTCTTGGAAGAAAGAAGAATCCGGGTACTGGCGAACACTTCCAGTGGGATAATGTGAATGTGGAATACAATATGTTGAAGGCAAAAGGTTTTGTGAACGGAAAAGAGGTCGCAACAGATGTTATTGTATTGAATAACCTTCCCGAATCACCAAATTTTGAGCAATTATATTCTGAAGAAGAAGTTTTAGAGCCTTCAGAAGATAATTATATATACCGGGTGAATGCCGGTGGACCTGAATTTACCGATAGTTTCGGGAATACCTGGCAGGCAGATGTTCACAAATCTGAAGAAGATACCTGGGGATCAATTTCATGGACCGATGATTTCGAAAATTTACCTGCTTTTTATGCAAGCCAGCGTAGAACCTGGGATCTAATCCAAAATACTAAGAACTGGGAATTGTTCCAGAACTTTCGTTATGGAATGGGTAAATTAAAGTATGAATTCCCGGTAAAAAATGGTCAATATCAGGTGGATCTTTATTTTGTTGAGCCCTGGTATGGTACAGGGGGCGGGCTGGATTGTACCAACTGGAGAAATTTTGATATTGCGATTAATGATGAGGTGGTTCTTAAAAATTTCGACATCTGGAAAGAAGCAGGCCACGATACCGCGATAAAAAAGACTTTTACTACTGAAGCCAAAAATGGTAAACTGGTTATAGATTTTCCAAAGGTAACTTCAGGACAGGCAATTATTTCTGCTATTGCCATTAGGGGTAAAAAGCAAACACCCGCCAGTGCTTCTCCCGGAAATATAAAAGATATTTCTTCAGATAAGATTCAGAAAAAAACCTGGCTGGATATCGGACAAAAGCAATATACTAATGCCAATACTGAATGGACCACTTTACCATATCAGGTGTTTGGAGCTGAATGGTTAAGTTTTCCTGAAAATGAAGAAGTTTCAGGTTCATTTAGTGTAAATGAAAGATCAGGTGTCTACGTGTTATCTACGACAGATTCTCTTAATAAACCGGATTGGCTTCAGAATTTCACCAAAATTGTAGGAAAGGCGATCAATTCAAAAAATGAAGAATATCAGGTATATCTTGACACGATATCTGCTGATGAAAAACTTCAGTTTTCAACTATTGAAAATGCCAATTTCTCCATAGCTGTTATGCCGGCTTATGAAATGGGCGAAGGAGAAGAAGCCAGGCCTTCTGTGAAATTTGAAGCGGAAGATGCGCTTTATGCCGGAGAAAAAACCGGCAATTTTAAGGATGATGATTATGTGGATTTCGGGAATAAAAGTCCGGCCAGCATCGAGTGGGAAGTTAATACCGGCCTGGCTGGTATTCATTTGCTCCGGTTCCGGTACATGAATGTAAGTGATAAACCCATCGAGGTTAAATTTGAAATCATTGCCGTGAATGGCTCTATAGTCCGTAACGATAAGATAACTTTTCCCATACGCAACGAAAAATGGAAAATACTGAATACTACCACCGGCGGGTATATTAATGCCGGGAAATATAAGATAAGGATTTCAGGAGAAAACCTGCAGGGACTTAGATTAGAATCTTTTGAATTTCAATAAATGAGAGGATATTATATAAATACTTTAAAATCAGTTTTAATTTGCTTTTTCGCCTTGGGAATTCTTTCCTGTGAAGATCAGGAAGATCAGGAAGAGCAGAAGGAGCAAGATGGCAGGATTGTTCAAAATTTCAATAAGGACTGGAACTTTCAGTTGGGAGACCATCCTAAAGCAAAAGAAGATTCCATAAATCTTTCAGAATGGAGAACTTTAGAGGTGCCGCACGATTGGAGTATAGAGGGAGAATTTAGCGAAGAACACGCTACTAAGCCCGAAGGTGGCGCATTGCCTGCCGGAATTGGGTGGTATCGCAAGTCATTTCCGGTTCCGGTTGATTGGAATGATCGCAAGGTTTTTATTTCTTTTGGCGGAGTTTACCGAAACAGCGAGGTTTGGATCAATGGCCAATCTGTGGGAAAAAGACCATTTGGTTATATTTCTTTTCAGTACGATCTTACCCCTCACCTGAAGTTTGGAGAGGAAAATACGATAGCGGTTAGGGTCGATAATTCAGCGCAACCCAATTCCCGCTGGTACACGGGATCTGGTATCTACAGGAATGTTTATCTCATTGCTAAAAACAAAGTCCATATAGACCACTGGGGTACTTTTGTGACCACACCGGAAGTGTCGAAAGATAGTGCCAGGGTAAACCTGGAAGTAAACATTAGGAACTCCCAGGATACTGTTAGAAATATAAGGGTTGTAAGTACTATTTTTGATTCAGAAGATCGCGAGATTACTTCTCAGGAGAAGGAACTGGAAATTTCTGCCCAGGACTCTTTGACGGTGAACCACAATTTTATTGTAAAAGATCCAAAAATTTGGGATACAGATCATCCTTACCTCTACACCATTAAGACGAAGATTTATAATGGAAATACTTTAATGGATGATTATGAAACACCTCTTGGAATAAGAGAATTTCATTTTGATGCTGAAAAAGGATTTTTCCTCAATGGGGAACCTACTAAGATCCATGGCGTTTGCCTGCATCATGATCTTGGTGCTTTGGGTGCCGCAATAAATATCCATGCCCTGGAAAGAAGGTTAAAACTTTTGAAGGATATGGGTGCAAACGCCATAAGAACTGCCCATAATCCGCCATCACCTGAAATGTTGAAATTAACAGACAGTATGGGTTTTATCGTGCAGGATGAAGCTTTCGATGTTTGGAAAAAGCAAAAAGTAGATGAGGATTATCATACTGATTGGGATGAATGGTATGAAAAGGATTTAAAAGATATGGTCTTAAGGGACCGTAATCATCCTTCTATAATGATGTGGAGTATCGGGAATGAGATTCGGGAACAATTTGACAGTACCGGTATTTCAATAACCAGGGAGCTGGTTGATATTGTAAAATCTATAGACACAACCCGTCCTGTCACTATTGCCTTAACTGAAAATATTCCGGAGAAAAACTACATTTGGCAGTCAGGTGCACTTGATGTGCTTGGTTTCAATTACAAGCATGAAGCCTATAAGGATCTTCCTAATCGTTTTCCAGATCAAAAATTCCTTTCTTCAGAAAGTGTATCCGGGTTGATGACTCGCGGTAGTTATGATATGCCTTCCGATGAACGTAGAAACTGGCCTCCCGCACATAATGCCGAATTTGATGGAAATGAGGATCTAACCGTTTCGGCTTACGACCAGGTTTCAGCCTATTGGGGTTCAACCCACGAAGAAACCTGGAAAGCAGTTAAAAAATTAGATTTTATGGCCGGAATGTTTGTCTGGACCGGTTTTGATTATCTGGGAGAACCAATTCCTTATCCCTATCCGGCCAGGAGTTCCTACTTTGGAATTATCGATCTGGCAGGTTTTCCAAAGGACATTTATTATATGTACCAGAGTGAATGGACCAATAAGGATGTGCTGCACGTATTCCCGCACTGGAACTGGGAAAAAGGAGAAACAGTAGATGTATGGGCTTATTATAATAATGCCGATGAAGTGGAGCTTTTTCTGAATGGAGAATCCTTAGGAACAAAATCAAAGCAGGGTGATGATTTACATATCTCCTGGCGCGTGAGTTATATACCGGGTACATTGAAGGCGGTTTCCAGGAAAGACGGCGAAACCGTACTGGAAAGAACGATAGAAACTGCCGGAGCCCCTGCCCAGATTGAGTTGGAGGCAAATAAGAAGGAATTGGATCCAGATGGTAATGATATGATTTTTGTAACTGTTAATATTCTGGATGAAAAAGGAACGCTTGCTCCAAGAGCAGAAAATCTGGTAAAATTTGAAATTTCAGGAGGAGGGAAAATTGTAGGTGTGGATAATGGTTATCAGGCCAGCCTGGAACCATTTAAAGCAGAACAACGCAAGGCTTTTAATGGGAAGTGCCTGGTAATTATTCAGTCCAACTACGAAAATGAACCTGTAGAGTTAAGAGCCGTTTCAGATGGATTGACTTCTGAAAGCATTACTATTCAAACTAAAAATTAAACTGAAAAAACTATGAGATATATAGTTTGTGAAGAACCGAATAATTTTCAGTTAAAAGAAAAGGAAGCTCCCACGAAAAAAGATGGAGAAGCATTGCTGAAAGTACACCGGGTGGGGATTTGTGGAACCGATTTGCATGCCTATGCTGGAAATCAGGCTTTCTTTAAATATCCGCGTATCCTTGGCCATGAACTCGCCGCGGAAATCCTCGAAATTGGAGAAAATGAGCAGGGTTTTAAGAAAGGAGATAATGTAATTATCATGCCTTATGTGAGCTGCGGGAAATGTATCGCCTGCCGAAACGGGAAAACAAATTGTTGTGCAAATATTAAGGTTTTGGGAGTACATGCCGATGGTGGGATGCAAGAGGTGATCTCCGTTCGAAATGATTTATTGATCCCGGCCAACGGATTATCATTTAACGAAATGGCAATCGTGGAACCTTTGGCAATTGGTGCGCATGCTATTGGAAGGGCCAATATTCAGTCAAGAGAGAAAGTAGTGGTGATTGGTTGCGGCCCTATAGGAATTGGGCTCATGAAATTGGCCCAAATTGTAGGAGCTGAAGTTATTGCGTTGGACGTTAACAATGACAGGTTGGAATATGCCAAAAAAGATATTGGAGTTGAGCATGCTTTTAATGTTATGGAAGATCCTGTAAATAAAATTGCTGAAATCACAAATGAAGATATGGCGACAGCGGTTTTTGATGCCACCGGGAACAAGAGGGCGCTGGAAAACGGGGGAGATTATATGGCGCATGGAGGAAGGTTTGTGCTTGTAGGTCTCTCTAAAGGAGAACTAACTTATGAGCACCCAAAAATACATGCTAAGGAAACTACTTTGATGTGTAGCCGTAATGCCACGCGGGAAGATTTTCAGTTTGTAATTGATAATTTAAAGAACTTTCCTACGAAATCTTTTGTCACCCATCAGGTCAATTTTTCTGAAATGATTAAAAATTTTGATTCCTGGCTGGATCCGCAGACCGGAGTGATTAAAGCAATGGTGAAATTTTCCTAAATTCGGGTTTATGCAAAAGTTCTGTTTTACTTGTGATCTAAAAAATGATCCAGAATTAATTAAGGAGTACAAAGAGTATCATAAAAAAGGGAATGTTTGGAAGGAAGTACTGGAAAGCATCAAAACCTCAGGCGTTTTGAATATGGAAATTTACCTAATTGATACCCGAATGTTTATGATTATAGATGCTGATGATACCTTCAGTTTGAAGGAAAAAAGACTCATGGATGCTGAAAATGAGCAGGTACAAAAATGGGAGACTATGATGAATAAATTTCAGAAGATACCGAATTTTTCAAATGGTGAAAAATGGATTTTGATGGAAAAAATTTTTGATTTATCAGAACATGGATAATAGTCATATATTATGATAATTGATACTCATCAGCATTTTTGGAAATACGATTCAGTAAAACACAACTGGATAGATGATAATATGAAACGCATCCGGAGAGATTTTCTTCCGGAAGACCTTCAGCCTGTTTTAAAAAGGAATGGAGTGGAAGGCTGCATTGCTGTACAGGCAGATCAGACCGAAGCTGAAAACGATTTTCTGCTGAAACTTTCCGAAGAAAATGATTTTATCAAAGGAATAACTGGTTGGGTAGATTTTAAAGCAAATAATATTGAAGAAAGACTGAATTATTATTCAGGTTTTGATAAAATAAAAGGTTTTCGACATATAGTCCAGGGAGAAGCCGATCCAAACTTTTTGCTTCAGAAGGAATTCTGTGATGGGATATCAAAATTAGAAAACTACGGGTTTATTTATGAAATCCTGGTGTTTCCACATCAGCTGGGAGCGGTTTTGGAATTTGTTAGAAAGTTTCCGAAGCAAAATTTTATAATCGATCATATTGCTAAACCTTATATTAAAGACGGATTTATAGACGGCTGGAAAATATTGATGACTGAAATTGCAAAATATGAAAACGTATTCTGCAAATTTTCAGGAATAATTACTGAAGCAGATTATAAATCGTGGACTTATGAGCAGTTAAAACCTTATCTTGATATCACTTTAGAGTGCTTTGGTCCCAAAAGGCTCATGTTTGGATCTGACTGGCCGGTATGTTTGGTTGCAGGAGAATATTCAGAAGTTAAAAAAATTGCCAAAAAAGCCATTCAGGGTTGTAGTGAGGAGGAACAGCAAGCTTTCTGGATTGGCAATGCGAGAAAAATTTATAAGTTGTAAAAAATGGATTTAAAGCTTAAAGATAAAATTGTGCTTATTACCGGCGGTGCCGGGATTGAAGGAAGTATTGGGCAGACAATGGTTTTTGCTTTAGCTAAAGAAGGAGCTATTCCGGTTATTCTGGATAGGAATGAGCGTGGATTCGAATATGAAAAACACCTTAAGCAGCTGGTGCCTGGAGCCAGGTTCTTTCAAACTGATCTATCAAAGCCTGAACAGATTAAAGCTTCAGTAGAAAAAATTGATAATGAATTTTCCGGTATAGACGTGATTATAAATAATGTTGGGGTGAACGATGGTGCAGGTCTGGATGCTTCTATGGAAGATTTTTTATACTCTATTCATTTAAATCTTATTAGTTATTATGCCACAGTAAAATACGCCCTGCCCTTGTTGAAGAAAAGACAGGGGAATATTTTAAATATTGGATCTAAGGTGGCAACCACCGGCCAGGGAGGAACCTCCGGTTATGCGGCTTCTAAAGGAGGCGTGCTGGGGTTAACCCGTGAATGGGCTGTAGATTTAATTAAAGATAAAATAAGATGTAACGCATTGATAATTGCTGAAAGTATGACCCCGGCCTACAAAAACTGGCTGGAGACTTTAGAAGAAGGAGACGCAAAACGAAAAGCTATTGAAGATAAAATTCCGCTTGAAAATCGCATGACCACACCAAAAGAAATAGCCGATATGGCACTGTTTCTTATTTCTGAAAAATCGAGTCACACTACTGGTCAGTTTATTTATGTAGATGGCGGTTACGTTCATCTTGATAGGGCGTTATTAAAAAAATAATATTTTACTAATGAAAACAGACGCACCGGTAATATCAAAAAAAGTATTATTTCCATTTATTCTGGTTACTTCATTATTCGCTTTATGGGGTTTCGCAAACGATATAACCAATCCTATGGTTTCTGCCTTTAAAAAGGTGCTGGAACTGGATAATTTTCAGGCTTCGCTGGTGCAGCTGGCTTTTTACGGGGGGTATTTTACCATGGCTTTGCCTGCCGCGATCTTTGTGAACCGCTACACATATAAAAAAGGCGTGTTGCTGGGACTTGTTTTATATGTCGTGGGCGCATTGTTATTTTATCCTGCCGCGGCTTATGAAGAGTTTTACTTCTTCCTGGCTGCCTTGTATATCCTAACTTTTGGCCTGGCTTTTTTAGAAACCACTGCCAATCCCTATATTTTGGCTATGGGGGATCCAAAGACAGCCACCCGGCGCCTTAATCTTGCCCAGGCCTTTAACCCTATGGGGGCTCTTGCCGGTTTGATTGTGGCACAAAATTACATTTTAAGAGCTTTACAGTCCGATGATGTGGCGCCCTCAGGAAGATTGCTTTATGAAACTCTGGATGAATCTGGAAGAAACGCAATTCGTACTTCAGATCTGGCGGTGATTCGTGACCCTTATGTCTTTCTGGGATTAGTGGTAATTGCATTTTTTATGATCATTCTTTTTACAAAAATGCCTCAGAATAAGGAGCAGGAGGCTAAGACTCATATTGGGCTGTCTATAAAAAGATTGTTTCAAAACGGCAGGTTTGCCTGGGGCGTGGTGGCACAGATGTTTTATGTTGGTGCTCAAATAATGGTCTGGACTTACCTGTATCAGTATGCGGAGTCTATAGGGATAGATAATGCCACGGCAGTAAATTATGGTATTGCCGCTTTGGTAGTTTTTCTCATTGGAAGGTGGATTGGCACCGCCCTTATGAAATATCTAAATTCAGGTAGTTTGTTGTTCTATTTCGCCATAGGTGCTTCTGTTTGTACAATAGTCACCATTTTTATATCTGGATTTATTGGCCTCTATACACTAGTAGGTATTTCTTTCTTCATGTCCATCATGTTCCCGACCATTTATGGAGTAGCGCTGGAAGGTCTTGATCAGGATGCTAAATTTGGTGCTGCTTTTTTAGTAATGGCAATTGTTGGAGGAGCTTTAATGCCCACCCTGCAGGGATTAATTTTAGACATAGGAGGTACGGGCTATACCGATACCAGAATTCTTGGAGTTCCCGAAGTTAATTTTTCATTTATTCTTCCACTGCTGTGCTTTTTTGTGGTAATGTTCTATGGAAAAACCGTAAGCCGAAAGTTAGACTGAGTTGCGCTCTATATATTTGAAGACATTTTTTACTTTTTCCTTTTTGTTTTTTAAGACCATAAAGGCAGCACTTTCTCCCATAGCTTTAAAATCGGTGCTTATTACCGTAATTCCCAATAAATCTTTTAAAGGAGTATCATTATAAGATATTATACCTATATCCCTTCCAAGTTTTAGGTTCTTCTCTCTTGTTTGTCGTACAAGATTAACCAGATCACGCTCTTGAATTGTTACATATAAATCTTTACTTTGAAGTTCCATGTCTTCATAAATTTCATCAAGTATTTCGAAATCAAACTCATTTTGAATACAGAATTTTCGAAATCCATGCATAATCCTCTTTGGATAAGGATTTACAGATTTGCTGGGATAAACAAGGATCAGCTTATCATATTTTTTCAATTTTTCTAAGGCTTCGCCTAAAGCATAGAAAATATCTTTTTCAAAATCCTGGTATATGGCTCCATAATTCCCTGTTATATCTGGTTTAGTATTATCCAGCATTATTAACTTATCCTTTGGTATACGTTCCACAACTTGAAGAACATCTTTAGTATAACTTAGATGATTAAGATTTTCATCCTTAAAATGAGGCATTATTACATAATAATCATAAAACCCCAGATTTCTTTCTAAGGTCCTTATGAACAAGGATTCTTCACAATGATAAATGAAAAGATTTACATGGCCATTTACTCCTAATCCATTAACAAAAGAATTGTAAATGATCATCTTATAAGTGCTGGGTTTATTGATAAGGAAAAAAACATTTACCTTAGAAATTAAATCAGTTTTAGCGGTATAAAATCCTTTTCCTTTAACAGATATGATAACTTTTTTTTCTTTTAGTACTTTGTAGGCTTTTTCTACAGTATCCCTTGAAAGATAAAGATCTTCACTAAGTTGATTGATTGACGGGATTTTTTCACCAACAGTAAGATTTCCTTTGGAAATATCATCAATAATAGAATCAACTACCTGCTTATATTTTGGTATACGGGAGTTTTCATCTATTTTTATTTGTAAAAGCTGTGTCATCTTATTGCGCATTAGGTATGAGGGTAAATTTAAACAAATAATGTACCGCTGTTAAAAATTATTTAAAATAATAGCAGTATACTACAGGATAGAAGCCTAAATCCTATGTTCTAGATTTGAGATTAAATGCTTTAACCGAAATTTTAGAAAAATGGAAAAAACTTTTCAGTACGTAGACTACCTCTGGGATAATGAAAAAGCTCAGGCATTAGGCGACGATCAGGTCGCTTTATTTTTGTACCGCTCCAATATTCTGGGTGCCGATTTGCGAATCACTAACTACGGAGGTGGAAATACCAGCTGTAAAACCATTGAAAAGGACCCACTCACAGAAGAGGATGTAGAAGTAATGTGGGTAAAAGGATCGGGCGGAGATATTGGAACTCTTGACAGGTCAGGAATAGCAGGTTTATATACGGAGAGATTACGTAATTTAAAAAATGTTTATCGCGGGATTGAAGATGAAGACCGCATGGTAGGCCTGTTCAATCACTGTATTTATGATCTTAATAGTAAAGCCCCATCTATAGATACGCCATTGCATGGACTGCTTCCCTTTAAACATATAGATCATTTACATCCTGATGCTTTAATCGCAGTTGCAGCCGCAAAAGATAGTGAGCAGGTAACCAAAGAAATTTGGGGAGATACTATGGGTTGGGTACCCTGGCAGCGACCTGGTTTTGATCTTGGTCTTCAGCTGGAAAAATGTTTGGAAGAGAATCCCGGAATTCGCGGAATTGTTCTTGGAAGCCACGGACTCTTTACCTGGGGCGATACTTCCTATGAGTGTTATATGAACAGCCTTGATGTTATCGAGACGGCTTCAGAATATATTGCTAAGAAAGTAAAAGAAAAAGGCAGCACCTTTGGCGGACAAAAAATAAAGAGCCTTGCTGCGGAAGAAAGGAAGCAGAAGGCTGCTGAACTGATGCCTCTGCTACGCGGGCTTGCCTCTTCAGAAAATCAAATGATTGGACACTTTACCGATAGTGATATAGTTTTAGAATATATCAACAGTAATGATTTGGAAAGGTTGGCGCCGATGGGCACTTCCTGTCCAGATCATTTTCTGCGAACAAAAATTCAACCGCTTATACTGAATCTGGATACTTCGGAAAATGTAACGAATACAGAAGAAGTTCTGAAAAAACTGCAGCCTTCATTTGACCGGTATCGTGAAGAATACAGAGAATATTATGAAAATTGTAAGCATGATAACAGTCCGGCTATGCGTGATCCTAATCCGGTAATTATCATTTATCCTGGTGTTGGCATGTTTAGTTTTGCAAAAAACAAGCAGACAGCACGAGTGGCAAGTGAGTTCTATGTAAATGCTATAAATGTAATGCGTGGTGCTGAAGCTATTTCACAATACACCTCTCTCCCAAGACAAGAGGCTTTTGATATTGAATACTGGCTGTTGGAGGAAGCAAAATTACAAAGAATGCCTGCTGAAAAACCCCTCTCACGTAAAATTGCAGTTGTAACTGGTGCAGCAGGAGGAATAGGAAAGGCAATTGCAGACAAGCTTGTTGCTGAAGGTGCCAATGTGGTTCTTACCGATCTTACCGAAGAGGCTTTACAACAAGCTTTAAAAACTTATAAAAAGGACCAGGTTAGTGTTGCTATCTGTGATGTAACAAAAGAAGATTCTATTGAAGAAGCTTACAAAAAAGCCTGTCTTGCCTTTGGAGGGGTAGATATTATTGTACATTCGGCAGGATTGGCCATTTCTAAATCCCTTGAAGATACCACGCTTAAAGATTGGGAGCTTTTGCAGGATGTCTTGGTTAAAGGCCAGTTTATGATGGCACAAAAAGGAGTGGCTATAATGAAAAAACAAAACCTTGGCGGTGATATTGTGAATATTGCCAGCAAAAATGGATTGGTTTCAGGGCCTAATAATGTAGGCTACGGAACTGCCAAGGCCGCACAACAACACATGACCAGGTTACTTGCTGCAGAATTAGGCGGTGACCATATTAGGGTGAATACTGTAAATCCCGATGGAGTAATTGTAGGAAGTAAAATTTGGGAAGGAGAATGGGCCGAGGGCCGTGCAAAAGCCTACAACATAGAAGTAGAAGATCTTCCAAAGCATTATGCAAAACGTAATTTATTACAGGAGATTATCCTTCCGGAAGATATTGCCAAGGGTGTATTTGCCTGCGTGGGTATTCTGGAAAAAAGCACCGGAAATACCATTAATGTAGATGGAGGTATGGCAAATGCTTTCGTAAGATAAAATTAAATTAGCCTGATTACGGACCTCACAGGATGTAACTGTGGGGTCTTATTTGAATGTAAGTAGCAAAAATGAAAATAACTACAGATCACCTGTCAGATTTAAATGAAAAGCAGGAAGTTTCTTATACGTCCGAATTACAATTTCTTCGGAATAAATTTTCCAACAGAAAATTATCTTTAGATGAAATAATTAAAAAATTAGCCGATTTCCAGGTGGCGATTCCCAGTTGGGCTCTTGGAGCAGGAGGCACAAGGTTTGGCCGGTTTTCTTACGGAGGCGAACCTGCTTCCCTGGAACAAAAATTAGATGATATTGGAATTCTGCATGCACTCACAAAATCCGCCGGAGCGGTTTCCCTGCACATTCCATGGGATAGTCCCGGGGATGTAAAAGCGGTTAAAGAAATTGCCCAATCTCATGGTATCGTTTTTGACGCCATGAATTCTAATACCTTCCAGAACCAGCCAGATGCAAAAAAGACTTATAAATTTGGTTCTTTAAGTAATACAGATAAAGCGGTAAGGGAATACGCCATTCAGCATAATCACGAGGTAATAAAAATCGGGAAAGAGTTAGGTTCTAAAAGCCTTACCGTATGGTTGGCAGACGGGGCGAATTTTCCTGGGCAGAATAACTTTCAAACAGCTTTACAAAATACTGAAGACAGTCTGAACCAAATCTATGGCAAATTGCCGCAGGACTGGAAAATGTTTATTGAATACAAGCCGTACGAACCTAATTTCTATAGTACCGTTATTCAGGATTGGGGCACTTCTTTTATGCTGGCAAATGCCTGCGGGGAAAGAGCTTATACTTTGGTAGATTTGGGGCATCATCTGCCAAATACCAATATTGAACAAATTGTTGCCACCTTAATGCTGAAGGGAAAACTGGGAGGTTTTCATTTTAACGATAGCAAATATGGTGATGATGATGTTACAGTAGGTTCTATAAAGCCTTATGCATTGTTTCTTATTTTTAATGAGCTAGTCTATGGAATGGAGAATAATCCGCAAAATCCGGGTTTATCCTGGATGATAGATGCCAGCCATAACACTAAAGATCCGCTGGAAGATTTAATTCAGTCTTTAGAAGCTATTCTCATTGCTTATGCCCAGGCACTTCTTGTAGATCAAAAAGCTTTAAAAGAAGCACAGGCAGAAAATGACGTGGTGAGATGCCAGGAAATCCTGCAGGATGCTTACAGGACCGATGTTCGGCCTTTGCTGAAAGCTGCGCGGGAAAAATCAGGTGCAGCTATAGATCCTCTGCAGGCCTATCGCCATCTGGGAATACGAAAAAATCTGATTAAAGAAAGAGGGACAAAAACAAAAGCTACGGGGTTATAAATTTATTTTCAGAATGACAAAAATTAAAGTTACCGCTGTTTTTGATATAGGGAAAACCAATAAAAAATTCTTCTTGTTTAACAAGAATTATAAGGAGGTTTTTCGTGATTATACCCGGTTACCAGAGACAAAAGACGAAGAAGGTTATCCTGCAGAAGATATCCATGAATTACAAAACTGGATAAAATCTACTTTTGATGCCATTCTGGAAAATGACCAATATGAAGTTAAAGCGGTAAATTTTTCTTCTTATGGAGCCAGCTTTGTCCATCTTGATCATGATGGCAATGTGCTCACTCCATTATACAATTACACGAAATCGATTGAAAGTTCTGTGGAAGAGGAATTTTATGGCAAACATGGAGATGAACTAAAATTTTCAGCTGAAACCGCTTCCCCGCAGGCCGGTATGCTCAATTCGGGAATGCAGCTATATTGGCTAAAAAAGAGGCGTCCTGAAGTTTTCAGTAAAATAAAATACAGCCTTCATTTGCCACAATATTTGTCATATTTATTTACCGGAATTCCGGTAAGTGAATATACCAGTATTGGCTGCCACACCAATCTTTGGGATTTTGATGCTGAAGATTACCATCAGTGGGTTTATGAAGAGGAAATTGATAAGATTCTTGCGCCCATTGTGCCTACTTCAGCAAGTATCAATACCTCTTATAACGGCAAAAAGATTAAAATTGGGGTTGGGATACACGACAGTTCTTCGGCATTGCTGCCTTATATTCTCAGCAAGAAAAAGCCATTTTTGCTACTTTCCACAGGAACCTGGAGTATTTCTTTAAACCCTTTTAATTCAGAAAAACTTTCCGAAGAGGATATTCAGCACAATTGTCTTAATTATTTAAGAGTAGACGGAAAACGTGTAAAAGCTTCCCGCTTTTTTATGGGGAATGAATACCGCCTGCAGGTGGAAAAACTTGGAAATTACTACGGAAAGGAATACGGGTACCACCGTAATGTAGAATTTGACCAGGACCTTTATTTAAAATTGATTGAAAAGCCTTCCATTTATTTCAAATTTGAAGGAATCTCTCTAAAGCGTAAACAACTTCATAAAACCGATCTTGAACCTTTTAAAACGTTTGAAGAAGCTTACCATCAGCTTATGATTGAGCTTATGGAATTACAAATTCATACCATTCGAAAAGCAATCGGAAATTCAGATATTAAAACAATATACATAGATGGCGGCTTTACCGATAATGATGTGTTTATGAAACTGATGTCCCATCATTTTAGTGAATTTAAGGTGCTCTCCACGCAATCGCCATTGGGATCTGCATTGGGCGCGGCTATGGTAATTTCGAACAAAAAAGTGGCTTCCAACTTCTTGAAGGAGAATTACCGCATGAAAAAGCTGGTGCCATTATTATTTGTAAAGTGATCCTTTAAAGAAAATGTCTTTACTATAAAATCCTTTAAATTCCGTTGAATTTAATCTAAAAAACTTAAACAATTTATGGCATTTCCTTTTGATACTGAATATCCCTCTATTGAAGCACTGCGTGAGCGTGCAAAAAAGCGTATGCCGCGTTTTGCATTTGAGTACCTGGATGGAGGATGTAATGAAAACATAAATATTTATAGAAATACTGCTGAAATTAGGGAAGTTCAGCTTAAACCACGATATCTTAAAAATTATAGTAAATCAAAATTGGAAACCGAACTGTTCGGTATTAAATACGATGCCCCTTTTGGAATTTCACCTATTGGTTTGCAAGGTTTGATGTGGCCAAATGCCCCTGAAATTTTAGCCAAAGCTTCCCTGAAGCATAACATCCCATTTATTTTAAGTACGGTAACTACCACAAGTATTGAGAGGGCAAGTGAACTTACTGAAGGTCGGGCATGGTTTCAGTTATATCATCCTACGGAAGAATGGTTAAGAGACGATATTTTAAAAAGAGCTGAGGCGGCTGAAGTTCCGGTATTAGTAATTTTATGCGATGTGCCCACTTTTGGATATCGCCCCAAAGAAATTAGAAACGGATTGGCGATGCCGCCACAAATAAATTTTCGGAATGTACTTCAGGTAATGGGTAAGCCTACCTGGGCAATGCAAACCCTAAAACACGGGCAGCCAAACTTCGCCACAATGGAGAAGTATATGAAAAAGGGGATGAGCATCAAACAGCTTGGAAAATGGATGGATGCCACTTTTTCAGGAAGATTAAATGAAGAAAAAATAAAACCATTGCGGGATTTGTGGAAAGGGAAACTGGTATTGAAAGGTGTAGTTTCTGATGAGGATGCTGAAGAAGCGATTCGTTTAGGTTTTGACGGGATTATTGTCTCTAATCACGGAGGTCGCCAGTTAGATGCCGGGGAATCCACCATAAAACCACTTTCTCATATCGCTGAAAAATACAAAGACAGAATTACGGTAATGATGGACAGTGGAATTCGTTCGGGTCCTGATATTGCCAGAGTGATGAGCAGTGGGGCTGATTTCAGCTTTTTAGGCCGGTCGTTTATGTATGGAGTTGGAGCTTTGGGTGATAAAGGTGGTGACCACACTATTGCAATGCTTAAAATGCAACTGCAACAAGTTTTGGAACAGGTTTGCTGTGAACAAATAACCGATTTACCAAAATATATGGTGAGGGAGTAGTAAATTTTAGAATTGAGCAATCCATGATTGAGTAGATATAATTTATCTAACATCTTATAGTAGGTTAGGATGAAAAATTGTGAATTAAAATTAGAGGTAGTATTCTATTAATAAATATAAATCAATGAGCCTGGCACAAGTAGAAGAAGAAGTTATAGAAGAAAAGGTTTCGGGAGAATTCGAACGTGAGCGTATACCGGAATCCAAACTTAAGAGCTGGAAAAGTTTTCTTGGAATGTATGCCGGGGAACATGCCGCTGGAACCGAATTCGTAATTGGCCCCCTGTTCCTAACTACGGGAGTCAGCGCTTTTGATTTGATTGTGGGTTTACTTTTGGGGAATTTGATGGCTGTACTTAGCTGGCGATTTCTGACTGCAGAAATTGGAACCAAATTCCGTTATACCCTTTACTATCACCTTGAGAAAATTTGCGGTACCAGACTTGTCACTGTTTATAACCTGGCTAATGGTTTGCTGTTTTGCTTTCTGGCAGGTGCGATGATTACAATTTCAGCTACCGCAGTGGGTATTCCATTTAATATGGAAATGCCCAGACTTACCGATACCATGCCCAACAGCGCAACATGGGTAATCATTGTGTTATGTATTGGCGCAGTAATTTCTGTAGTGGCTGCAAGGGGTTATAGTATGGTTGCAAAGGCAGCAAACTGGATGTCGCCTGTTATTGTTCTTGCATTCATTGCCTGCGGAATAGTGTCATTAGTTAATCTTGAAATAAGCAGTTTTTCAGAATTCTGGAATATATGGGGAGAAGGCAGTGAGCCATTTCCGGGACAGATTAAATATACCTTCTGGCATGTCTTTTTATGGTCATGGTTTGCAAATGCTGCGATGCATATTGGGATGTCTGATCTTTCGGTTTTTAGATTTGCCAAAAATCCGGGAGCAGGCTGGACAACGGCTGCCGGGATTTATATCGGGCATTATATCGCATGGATAGCTGCAGCTTTGCTTTATGCGGTGTACCTGCAATCCCCCGAAGCCCAGGTGCTATTGAATAATGGTGCGGCACCTCCTGTGGCACCGGGCCCATTAGCTTATAATGCTATTGGTGTATTTGGAATTTTAGCGGTAATTCTCGCAGGCTGGACAACCGCTAACCCAACTATTTATCGTGCAGGCCTTGCTTTTCAGGCGGTGATCTCTAAAACTTCAACCTTTTGGGTTACAATCATCGCTGGAACAGTTGCTACCATAGCTGGCCTTTTCCCTGCTTTTGCTATGAAATTGTTAGATTTTGTTGCCCTGTATGGATTTATTCTGGCACCAATTGGAGCAGTGATTGTTTTTGAATACTTCTTCGGAAAAAAAGCCGGCATTCAATCTTTTTATGCTGAAAAATCAGGAATCAAATTTAATCAGGCTGTATTCTGGGCCTGGCTGATAAGTGCTGGAGTATTTTATATTATCTCCATTCAGTTCGACATTTTCCTCTCTTTCTTAACCTTGCCTGCCTGGTTAAGCTGCGGAATTTTATTTTTGCTAATCAGTAAAACCTATCAGAAGAAATTTAAAAGGTAGAAATTATTAAGTGCGGAAATTTTTTGCGTTTTGACATCATTAACAGGATGGTTCACTTATTTCTGCTTAATTAAATTATTCCTAGTGTTATTTAATGAACATTTACGGAAGCAGTATGCTACAGGATAGACAAGCCTGAAAATTTTCTGTATATTGGAAATATTGAGATTATAAGACGTTAAATAAATCTTCATTCTAAAAGAAAACCTGTTTATTAATGATTTACTTTAGTGTGGAAAATAAGAATTTCATTCTTTCAAAGAAAATTAGAATTTTATAAACTGAAAAATTTGATTATATTCGTGTAATCGATTGCATGTTTAACTAAAAATACATACAAATGACCAACTCAGAATTCAGATACGCACACCATCCGGAGGATGTGAAAAGATATACTACAAAAGAGCTTCGCGAGCACTTTTTAATCCCTGAACTCTTTAAAAAAGACGAGATCAACCTTACCTATTCCATGTACGATCGCTTTATTGTTGGAGGAGTTTTTCCTGTTGATAAAGCTGTAAAATTGGAGACAATAGACGATTTAAAATCTGAAAATTTCCTTGACCGCCGGGAACTAGGGATTATCAATGTTGGAGGTGCCGGAAAAGTAACTGTGGACGGAGAAGTTTATGAGCTTGCTAACAAAGAAGCCTTATATGTAGGACAGGGCAAGAAAGAAGTGATTTTTGAGAAATCCGGGGGCGAACAGCCTTATTTTTATCTGAATTCTGCTCCGGCACATTATGCGTATCCTACTAAAAAAGTGGGAAAAGAAGACGCTGAGGTCATTGAACTCGGAGATGCCAAATATGCCAATAAACGTATCCTGAACAAACTGATTGTAAATAGTATTGTGGAGACCTGTCAATTACAGATGGGAATGACGGAATTAGTTGAAGGCAACATCTGGAATACCATGCCACCGCATACGCACACCAGGAGAATGGAAGCCTATTTTTATTTTGACCTGGAAGAAGGCCAGACTATTAGTCACTATATGGGGCAGCCAGACGAGACCAGGCATATTTTCTTAAAAAACCACCAGGCGGTATTATCGCCCGAATGGTCTATTCACGCTGGTGCCGGAACATCAAATTACACCTTTATCTGGGGTATGGCTGGGGAGAACCTGGACTATGGAGATATGGATAAAGTAGCTGTAAACGAATTGAAGTAGATAAGCATGGATTTATTTAAATTAGAAGGAAAAACAGCACTGGTTACCGGTTGTAAACGTGGAATTGGATTTGCGATGGCCGAAGCTTTGGCAGAAGCCGGCGCCGATATTTTAGGAGTTTCAGCAAGTCTGGAAACAGAAGGTTCCAATATAGAAAAAGCGGTACAGGCTAAAGGCCGTAAATTCCAGGGCTATCAATGTGATTTTTCAGACAGGAAAGCCCTTTACGCCTTTATAGAAAAAGTAAAATCGGAACATCCTAAAATTGATATTTTAGTCAACAATGCGGGAACCATTATGCGTAAACCTGCTGCGGAACATCCCGATGAATACTGGGATAAGGTTATAGAAGTCAATCAGAATTCTCAATTTATCCTCACCCGCGAGTTTGGAAAAGAAATGATTAAAAGGGGTAGCGGGAAAGTAATATTTACAGCATCCCTGCTCACTTTTCAGGGCGGGATTACCGTTCCGGGCTACGCTGCTTCCAAGGGCGCCATTGGCCAGCTTACTATGGCTTTTTCCAACGAATGGGCGTCCAAAGGCGTGCAGGTTAACGCTATTGCGCCTGGATATATCGCTACCGATAATACCCAGGCTTTACGAGATAATGAAGAGCGCAGCGAAGCTATTTTATCGCGGATTCCTGCCGGAAGATGGGGCGAGCCCAAGGATTTTCACGGCCCTATTATCTTTCTGGCTTCTAAAGCCAGTGACTATATGAGCGGGGCGATTCTTACCGTAGATGGCGGCTGGATGGGAAGATAAAGGCCAAAATTGCCAAATTTCGGGTGCCTCTTTAAGAAAGGTTTCCGCGGAAGAAATTAAATGAAGAATAAAACCAAACATGAAGAACGACACTTTTATAACCGATAATTTCCTGTTACAGAATAAATATGCACAGGAACTTTATCAAAAATATTCGGCAGATCAGCCCATTATAGATTATCATAACCACTTGCCTCCCAAAGACATTGTAGAGGACCGTAAATTTGAAAATATCACCCAGGTGTGGCTGGCGGGAGATCACTATAAGTGGCGTGCCATGCGTACTTTAGGTGTAGAC